>NZ_JBBECC010000019.1:0-45307 GCF_040882025.1 Parvibaculum sp.
TACTTGATCTCGCCTTGCTCGTTGGAGTGAAAGGCAAAGCGCGCCGGTTGCGGCCGTGTTTTGCCAATGTGGCCCTCGCTTTCCATGGTCCATTTGGCGTCGAAGAAATTTCTCGGCATACCGGCAATGCCGAGAACGCTTCTCAATTCATAATACTCGTCGCGCAGCGTGGCGTTGATCGTGCCCTCTGCTGCTTTGAAACCGCCAATATAGACGGTGTAATCGGCGCTCACGCTTGGCGCTTCGGGTTCCAGCGCGGCGGGGACGGGGGCTGCGGCAGGTGCCGAACTTGGCGCAAGCGCGACAAACGCCAGCACGAGACCTGCTGCCATCGTTTTCCAGTCTGTGGTGTATATCGTTCGGGCCATTGTTCCACTCTGCTTGACCGGGCCGGCCGGATGCGGCGGAGAGGGGTTCATGCTTGCCAAAGCCGCATGAACAGGACCTGAACGACCATCCGGAGCAGCAGCGGGGCTGGACGGAGCCGGTCCTGACCAAGTATGCAACTGGAATGGCAAATGGACCCGACAAAAAGCAACGGCAGCGGCACGCCCTGAATCGGGCCCTGCCGGATCCGGTGGAACTGGCGGCCGGCATCCGCGGCGGCAGCCGCAGTGCACTAGCGCGCGGTATCACCCTGGTCGAATCCTCGCGCGCAGATCATCAGGAGATCGCGCAGGTACTTCTGGCTGCGTTGCTCCCGGAAACAGGCAAAGCCGCAAGGTTGGGCCTTTCCGGAACACCGGGCGTCGGAAAATCGACATTCATCGAGGCGTTCGGTCGGCTTTTGACGGGCAAGGGCCTTCGGATTGCAGTTCTCGCGGTCGATCCCTCATCGGTGAGAACCGGCGGCTCGATCCTCGGCGACAAGACGCGCATGGAATTGCTGGCGCGTGACCCCAATGCTTTCATCCGGCCGTCGCCTTCAGGCGGCACACTTGGCGGCGTCGCACGACGGACGCGCGAAGCCATGCTGCTCGTCGAGGCGGCCGGCTATGACGTTATCCTTGTCGAGACGGTGGGTGTTGGACAGTCCGAGACATCCGTCGCCGACATGGTCGATATGTTCCTGCTCCTGCTTGCACCGGGTGGCGGCGACGAGTTGCAGGGAATCAAGCGGGGCATCATGGAGCTTGCTGACCTGATCGTGGTCAACAAGGCCGATGGCGATCTTGTTCCAGCGGCGCGGCGCGCGCAGACGGAATATCAGGCGGCTCTCCATTTGATGCGGCCCAAAAGAGCGGGCTGGACGCCGCATGTCGTATTGGCCTCCGCGCTCAAGGGAGAGGGGCTCGATGCGGTCTGGGAAGCCGCCGAAGCGCACCGGAAAGTGTTAACGGAGAGCGGCGATCTGGCCCGGCTGCGGGCTGACCAGGCTCGAGCATGGTTCTGGACCGAGTTGCGGGAAGGCCTCTTCTCGAGGCTCAAGACCGATCCCAGGGTGGCGGCGTTGGTGCCGGAACTGGAACGAGACGTCGAGGAGGGCAGGACGACCCCCACGGCAGCCGCAAGGCGGTTGCTCGGCCTTGTGCTTGGGCCTGCAGAAGAGGCCTGAACGGGCCTTGACGGGCACCCACGGGCCTTTTATACGTGCCCGCCTGCATGGGCTGCGCGGGAAACTGCGGCGGCCCGACGAATTTACAAAGGAAGTCCCCATGTCCCGCCGCTGCGAACTGTCCGGCAAGGCCGTGATGTCCGGCAACAATGTGAGCCATGCCAACCGCAAGACGCGGCGCAAGTTCCTGCCGAACCTCTGCCAGGTGACGCTGATCAGCGATGCGCTGGGCCGGCAGGTCAGCCTGCGTATCTCGGCGCATGCGCTGCGTTCGGTCGAGCACAATGGCGGGCTTGACCCGTTCCTGCTCAAGGCAGCCGATGCCCAGCTTTCGTCGCGGGCGCTCAAGCTGAAGCGCGCCATCGAAAAAGCGCAGGCAGTGGCCGCCTGACCGAAGCCGGCCAGCGCTGTGGTTAAGAAGTGGGCGGCTCCCGAGCCGCCTTTTTCTTTGCCTGTAAATTTTACCCCGTTTACCGAAAGTCCGGTCATGGCCTTTTCAGGCCGTGCCCAGCCCCGTTAGACTTCGCCGCTGTGTCTTGGGGGTGTGCGGATGCTGGATAGTGGAGTCGATCGCGTGCCGGTCAGTCGGCCAGGTTTCTTTTCGCGGCTGACCACAGGTTTTTTGCGACTGATTGTTCCCGTGATCGCATTGTGCGCCGCCTTTGCCGTCGCCTTTCTGGTCCGCGATCTGCCCGTAGCGGAAGCTCGCTATCTTGCCCGGCTCGATCCGCGGCTCGATGCTTCGGAATGGTTGACATGGGGTCTTGTGGTCCTGCCTGCTGTGTTCTTCATTCTCAACCTGACCAGCCGCCGTTACGGGCCGGCGCTGACGCTTACCGCCACCTTTGTCGCATGGCTGTTGATCGGCGGCGTCCTCACATGGGCGCTGCATGAGGGCTTCATTGCCGATTTTGGCGAGGAGATCGTACCTTATCCCGAGGCTGCGGCCTTTGTCGGGGCTATGGCGATGGCGCAGCTCGTCGCCATATTGACCTTCGACTGGGTGCGCGGCATTCCATGGTGGAAGGCACCTTTTCTTGCGGCTTTGATCGGTGGGATCGCGTTTTCAATCACCTTCAATATGCGCCCGACTGCGCAGTGGGACGGCGGACTGATTGCGCGCTTTGCGATCGAGGCGGGTATCTATTTCAGTTGGGCGCTGTTGCAGCTTTTTCCAACCGGGATGCTGCGTCGGACAATTCGTCCGTTGTCGGGTTTCGGAGGGGCGTAGGCGCAGCCGTTAAAGCGGCCATGACATCGCTTTTCAGTCGAAACATCAAGAGCAGCGTTCGCTGCAGAACATTGAAGTTGTCGTCCGAAATCACATAGATCAGCAAATCGCCGTTCTTGTCCTGGCGAACGGCCAGCCCCTCCATATTGTCGATCGAATAACGCGGTCCGACATCGACCAGTATTTCGCCATCCGTCACCGCGCCAGGAACAATGTCGTCGCGGCGGATCAGGCGCATCTGCATACCGACACCCGCCAGCATCGAGAAGCGCCGCTCCAACAGCAGAAAGTCGCCATTGGGCAACATCGCGATATCGGTCGGCTTGTAGGGTTTACGCGGCCTCATCGCGAACCATGAAATATCATGACCGTCGGCGACAAAAGCCTTGGTGTCGCCGCGCGGATCCAATGTGTCTTCCGTGATCGCGAGGATACGCGGGTCCCCGCCGGGTTCCGACGCGGGCAACAGTTCAATCGATTCAATGCCGCTATTGGCGTTGAGACGGCCGAAATGACGTTGCGTCAGGAGCTGTTCGGGTCGCGCCAGAAAACCGTTGGTGCCGAGATCGTAGCGCCAGATGCGGTGCGCGCGTTCGAAGCTGACATAGGCCTTGCCGGCCAATGTATCTTCGGTGTCGACGATGAGGCCTTCCGCGTCGCCGAGCATCTTGCCCGAGATCGGCTCGCCGTCGAGCCCGAGCATCGGTGCCATGCGGGCTTCGGCAAGACCTGAAAGGCGCCCTCTTTCATCGTAGAGGATCATTGCGCTGAACCACTGCCCTTTGTCCGAAACGGCAAGGAGCATGGTGCCGTCCGGGTTGACGGCAAGTCCCGACCAGCCCCCGAACTCTTGTATCGGCGATTTGATCTCGATGCCGCCCGCCCACTTCAGCTTGCCGGTATGTGTTTCGTCACGGTCTTCCGGGTTCCAGTCGAGCGTGTTTGTGCTGAGGTCAATGCGCTGTGCATCCGCGTAGGCGGGCGCGCTGGCGACAATGAGCGCAAGAAAGACCAGCACACCGGCGGTCATGTTCGAGCGACGCAATTTACCGATCCTTCCGCTTCGGGCCCCGAGATTTCAGCCGACGGCCCGGCCGGGAGGCATCATATCGGCGCACGGTCCGCGCACAAGAGCCTCAACCGTGCCGCGCCCATGGTGCTTCGTCGAGCCGCAGCGTGCCGCGGCGAATCCAGCGATAAAGCATCAGCGAGGAAGCGGCGGCAAGGCCCGTTGCGAGGCCGAGCCAAATGCCGAAACCTTCCATTTCCAGCGGGAATGCCAGCACGACGCCCAATGTCAGGCCGATCAGCCAATAGCTGATGCCGGCATAGATCATCGGTACACGCGTGTCGTGCAGGCCGCGCAACATGCCGACACCGATCGATTGCGCGCCGTCGAAGACCTGAAAGAGCGCGGCAACGGCAAGAAACGTGACGGCAAGCTCGATTACGCCGGCATTTTCGGGTGCAGTCCGGTCGAGGAAGGCGCCGATCAGCGGATAGGGAAAGAGGATCATCACCAGCGCCATAAGTCCCATAAAAGCGACACCCATGACGAATGGTGTCCAGCCGGCACGGTGGATTGCTTCACGGTCGCCAGCGCCGTAAGCGCGGCCGACGCGTACCGTCACGGCCTGGGAGAAGCCGAGCGGTACCATGAAAGAGATGGCGGCTATCTGTAGTGCGATGGCGTGAGCGGCAAGCGATGCGGCGCCGAAAAGCCCGATCAGAAAAACGGCGGCGTTGAAGACCGACACTTCGAGGCCGAGCGTCACGGCGATAGGCAAGCCGAGTCGCCAGATTTCCCGGTAGCGCGTCCCGTCCGCGCGCCAGAAACGCCCGAACAAATGATAACGGCGGAACTGTCGGTCGAGGAGCACGACAAGGCTCAGCGCGACGAACATGAAACTGCAGGAAAGCACACTGCCGATGCCGGCGCCGACAAGACCCAGTGCGGGAAAGCCGAAGTTCCCGAACATCAGGCAATAGTTGGCGAAGGCGTTGAATGGAACGGCGATACCGCTGATGACGAATGCCCAGCGTGGTCGTTCGAGCGCCGCAATGAAGGCGCGCAGGACGATATAAAAAAGCATCGGCAGCAACGACCACTGCATGGCGCGAACGTAGGATGCGCCTTCTGCCGCCAGTGCGGGCTTCTGACCGAGCGCGAGCAATATCCACTCCGCGTTCCAGAGCAATACCCAGAACGGAATGACGATGGTGAGACCGGCCCACAATGCCTGGCGTACGGTGCGTCGCACGTCGCGCACGGAATGTTTGCGGCGGCCGAGTTCGGCTGCGATCATCGGCGAGGCGGCGGTCATCAGGCCGATGCCGAAGATGAAGACGGCGAAATAGAGGTTGGAGCCGAGCGTACCGGCGGCCAGCGTGTTCGGACCGAGCCAACCCATCATCAGCACATCGGTGGCGTTGATCGCGACCTGTGCGAGATTGGTGAAAATCAGCGGCCACGACAACGCAAGCGTCGCTTTCGCCTCATCGATCCAGAGACGGCGATCCAAGTGGAATGTGGCAAGCGCGGTGCGCATGGCGGTAAAATCCGGAACGGAGAAAAGCCGCGCAGATTATCCGTATCCGTCTGAAGCTCAAGCGCCGATTTCAGCAGGTGCGGGATTTTCGCTGCCGCATCCATGCAAGTAACGGGAACGGCAGGTAGGCCGCGAAGATCAGAATGACCGCCAGCACAAGGCCTTGCGGGTCCCAGAGTTGCATGGCAAAGCCCGAAAGGGGCGTGCCGACAAGCGCGCCGGTGCCCCACATTGCAGTCGTGAAGGCGCTTGCGCCGGCCAGCTCCGCGCCTCGGAAGCGCTCGCCGACCAGCACCATACCGAGTGTGAAAATGCCATTGGCGAGGCCGACCACCAGAAAGAGGATGACGCCGGTAGCGACGAGCGTGGGCACGGCGAAAGGTAGCAGGGCGTAACCCGCTATCGTTGCAATCACGAGGCCGATCAGGAGGTTGAGCCGGTTTATCTTGTCGGCGGCGACACCCACGATCGGTTGCATGACGATCGCGCCTATCGCCGCGACTGTGAGAAGCGCAAGGCTTCCACTTTCCGCCATGCCGCTGCGGATTGCGTATAGCGGGAAAAATGTCACCAGCGATTCTTCGGCGGCGGCATAGAACACGTTGACCAGCAGCGCCGCCGGCGCGACGAAGACCAGACGCCATATGGGCGACGATTTTTCGGTTTTTTCGAAGTGGTTACGGCTCTTGTCGGCGGTGGTCACCAGGATGGCGGCTGCAATCATCAATGCGCCGCCCAGATAGAAGGGCTCGACGCCCGTTCCGAGCACCACCAGTGTTGCCGGACCGAGCGCGAAGCCGGCCGCCGCCGAGGCACCGTAGATGCCGATGATCTTTCCGCGCTTGGCGTCCTCGGCCAGCGCGTTGATCCAGGCTTCGCTGGTCGCCCATAGCAGCGTGCCGGCGACACCGAGCAGGAAGCGAAGCGGAAACCAGGCGAGGAAGTTTGCGTAGTAGCCGATCAGCAGGAAGGAGAAACCAGCCAGCAACAAGCCGCCGATCATCACATTGGCCGGGCCGAACCGGCGCATGATCCAGGGTGCGATCGGCGAGATCAGAAACACCGGTGCGGCCTGGGCGGCGGCCGACAAGCCGATAAGTCCCGGTTCTGCGCCTTGGCGGGCCATGATCAGCGCGGCCAACGGGAAAGCGATCCCCATGGAAAGATTGACCATTCCCATCGAGATGATGGCTGCGGCGAGGCTGCGTTTGCGGCGGGGCTGGACGGGAACAAAGCTCGACATGGAGGGCGCTCCAAAAGGACGCCATTAAATAATCAATATAGTTTATAAAATAAAGAAGATTTTCGAAATTTCGATTAAGCCGCTGAATTTCATAGACTATTTTATAAACGATCAAGTTGAAAAACAGACCGTCCCGAGGCATGATGCAAGCATGCATTCAACGCCCGAACAGATTCTCCTCCTCCTCAAGAAGAACGGTCCGCAAACCGCCGAAATGCTTGGCAATTCGCTGTCGATGACCTCGATGGGCGCGCGCCGGCATCTGCATGCTCTCGGCAAGGTTGGGCATGTTGCTCCCTTCGACCGTGCCGAGGGCGTAGGACGGCCTCGGCAATTCTGGCAGCTGACGCCCGAAGGCCATGCGCGGTTCGGCGATGCGCATGCCGAGCTGACCGCCAAGATGATCGGCGACGTCCGCCGTCTCTTCGGCGAGGAAGGCCTCGCGGAACTGATCGCCGAACGCGAGCGCGACATGCGGCTGACCTACGAGAAGGCGTTGGCGGGTACGGCGGCGCTTCAAGCGCGCGTCGAGGCGCTGGCGGCGGTTCGCGCTGCCGAGGGTTATATGGCCCGCGTGGAGCGCGACGGCGCGGATTTCATTCTGATCGAGGATCACTGCCCGATCTGCGTGGCGGCGACCGCGTGTCAGGGTTTCTGCCGGTCGGAACTCGCACTCTTTCGGATAATGCTGGGCGAGGGCGCGCGGGTCGAGCGGGAAGAATACCTGCTCGATGGCGGGCGGCGCTGCACCTACCGGATCGGAAAAGTCGAGTGACCGTCTAACGCACGGCGCGCGCGACGGCGGGTTTCGGGCGCTTTTTGGCGTCCTGGCCACGCGCCTTCAATTGGCCGCGCCGCAACGTCGTCTCGTCGTCGAAAAGCTCGGCGAGTTTTTCGGTCATTGCGCCGCCAAGCTGCTCGGCGTCGACGATGGTGACGGCGCGGCGGTAGTAGCGCGTGACGTCGTGGCCGATACCGATGGCGATCAGTTCGACCGGCGAGTGGCTTTCGATCTGCTCGATGACCGAGCGCAGATGCTTTTCGAGATAATTGCCGGCATTGACCGAAAGCGTCGAATCGTCGACCGGCGCGCCATCCGAAATCACCATCATGATGCGGCGTTGTTCCGGCCGCGCCAGCAGGCGGTTGTAGGCCCAGATCAGCGCCTCGCCGTCGATATTCTCTTTCAGCAGACCTTCGCGCATCATCAGGCCGAGATTGCGCCGCGCGCGCCGCCATGGACTATCGGCCGACTTGTAGACGATGTGGCGCAGGTCATTGAGGCGGCCGGGCTGGGCCGGCTTGCCTTCCGCCAGCCAGCGCTCGCGCGACTGGCCGCCCTTCCATGCGCGTGTCGTGAAACCCAGAATCTCGACCTTGACGCCACAACGCTCAAGCGTGCGCGCCAGAATATCGGCGCACATGGCCGCCACCGTGATCGGCCGGCCGCGCATCGAGCCCGAATTGTCGAGCAGCAGCGTCACCACCGTGTCGCGGAAATTCATGTCGTGCTCGACCTTGAAGGCAAGCGGCTGCATCGGATCGATGACCGCGCGGGTCAGGCGCGCGGCATCGAGAATGCCTTCTTCGAGATCGAATTCCCAGGTGCGGTTTTGCTGCGCCAGCAACCGGCGCTGCAGGCGGTTGGCGAGGCGCGAAACGACGCCCTGCATCTGCTGCAATTGCTGGTCGAGATATTGTCTGAGGCGCGACAGTTCCTCGAGGTCGCAGAGATCTTCGGCAGCGATCACCTCGTCATATTGCGGCGTGAATATCTTGTAGGCGGCGCGGTTTCTGTCGTCGCCCTGCTGGTTCGGCCGCCAGGGCTGGTTGCCTTCGCTGGTTTCGTCCGTGTCGCCGTCGGACGGCATATCGTCGGCATCGACCTCGACGGTCTGCTCGTCGCCTTCCTCGCCTTCGCCGTCCGAAAACTCGACTTGATCGGCCGACGAGCCTTCGGGTTGTTCGGCTTCCCCCGACTGGCTCTGCTCTGAACTGTCCTGGCTGTCGCCTTCCTGATCGTCGGCATCGTCGGACGCCTGATCCGGGGCTTCGCCGAGCTCGTCGCCCATGTCGAGATCGACCAGAATGTCGCGCGTCGCGCGCGCGAAGGCCTTCTGGTCCTCGATCACCTCGCCGAGCCGGTCGAGATCGCTGCCGGCCTTGTCCTCGATCCATGAGCGCCACTGGTCGACCAACTTGCGGGCCGAAGGCGGCGGCGCCTCGCCGGTCAGCTTTTCACGCACCATCATGGCGACGGCTTCGGCAAGCGGCGCCTCGTCGCGCGACGAGATGCGGTCATAGCCGCGTGAGGCGCAACGCTGCTCCAGCGCGGCGGTCAGGTTTTGCGACATGCCGGCCATCTGGTTGGCGCCGATGGCCTCGACGCGCGCCTGTTCCACCGCATCGAAAACGGCGAGTGCGTTGCCGCCCTCGGGCTGCAACGTCGCATTGATCTTCTCGTCGTGATGGGCAAGACGCAGCGCATAGGCGTCGGAAACGCCGCGCACCTGCGCCACTTCCTCGGGCGGCAGGGTGCGGCTCGGCAGGGGCAGCCGGGCGCGCAGGCCCCGCAGGCCCGGCGCTTCCGTCCCGAAAGTGACGTTCAGCTCCGGTTCGGCCGCAATCGTGCGCATGGTTTGCGCCAGCGCACGCTTGAACGGTTCGACGGGACCTTCCTTCGATTTCATGGGCCTTGCCGCTTTTCGCGTTTTCAGGCGACCTTGATGTTCGCCGCCGAGTCCGGAAGATCCTCGCCGAAGGAGCGCTGGTAGAATTCGGCCACCGTCGCCCGCTCCAGCTCATCGCATTTGTTGAGGAAGGTAACGCGGAAGGCGAAGCCCATGTCGCCGCCAAAAATCTTGGCGTTTTCGGCCCAGGTCAGCACGGTGCGGGGGCTCATGACGGTCGAGATGTCGCCATTGATGAAAGCCGAACGCGTGAGATCGGCAACGCGGACCATGGCCGCGATCTGCTTGCGGCCTTCTTCCGTGTCGTAGCTCTTCAGCTTGGAGAGCATGATGTTCACTTCTTCGGCATGTGGCAGATAGTTCAGCGTGGTGACGATGTTCCAGCGGTCCATCTGGCCCTGATTGATCTGCTGCGTGCCGTGATAGAGGCCCGACGTGTCGCCGAGGCCGACGGTGTTGGCCGTCGCGAAGAGGCGGAACGCCGGGTGCGGACGGATGACGCGGTTCTGATCGAGCAGCGTCAGCTTGCCCGAGGCTTCCAGAATGCGCTGGATCACGAACATCACATCAGGACGGCCGGCGTCGTATTCGTCGAAAACCAGCGCCACCGGGTGCTGCAGCGCCCAGGGCAGGATGCCTTCACGGAATTCGGTTACCTGCTTGCCGTCCTTCAACACGATCGCGTCCTTGCCGACGAGATCGATACGGCTGATATGGCTGTCGAGATTGATGCGAACGCAGGGCCAATTGAGGCGTGCCGCCACCTGCTCGATATGGGTCGACTTGCCGGTGCCGTGATAGCCTTGAACGATGACACGGCGATTGAAGGCGAAGCCGGCCAGAAGCGCGATTGTCGTGTCCCGGTCGAAGAGGTAGTCGGGATCGAAATCCGGCACATATTCGTTGGGCTCCGAGAAAGCCGGAACCTCCATGTCGAAGTCGATCTTGAACGTCTCGCGGACGGAGATTTTCTTGTCCGGGAGATTTTCGGTCATGCCGTTTCTTGCTTCAAAGCTCATTCCTGGCCTACTTCCGTACGTGTCGTTCAAAACCCGATCGTTCATCATCGAACCGGGACGCCGCCCCGGCGGAGCGCTTCCATGTCCCTCGCCGCCCGCTGCCAATCAGCGATAGCCGCTCTTGCGGAGGTAATCGTAGGCCTGAATGACCTTGCGGAGACGCTCCTCGGCCGACCTGTCGCCGCCATTGGCGTCGGGATGGTGTCTTTTGACCAGTTCCTTATACCGTGCCTTGATCTCGTTCAAGGAGGCGGTCCCGTCGAGGCCCAGCGTATCGAGCGCCTGTTGCTCCAGTGCCCGGGGCTTGCGCCGCATCTGCGGCTCCTCAGGATGGGCTGACCCTGCGGCATCCTCAAAAAAGCCAAAGGCATCGCGAAAAGGCGAAGTTCGGCCTCTGCGGGCGCCAAAATGGGGCCCGAAAGCCGCATTTGCGGCGTTAACGCCCAGATTCCAGGTTGGCCGGTGGCCCGTCAGCGCATCGCGCTGGAAAGTGGCGATGTCGGCGTCGCTCATGCCCTTGAAGAAGTCGTAGCTTCCATTGAATTCGCGGATATGGGTCTCGCAGAACCACGCATATTGCGTATCGCCGCCGGCATCCATGGCCGCCGTTGCGTTGGCGCGCGGCGCACGATGGAGACCGGGCTCGCGGCAACCGGCCCATTCGCAGTGCCTGGGTGCCTCACGGGCAGCGGTGCGGACATGGGACGGCTGTTCCAGACCGCGCATCTTGCGCGGTGCGATCCGGATCGAATCAAAATATTTCGAGTTCAGTTTCACAATCCAAATTATGTGTTGGCGTTGGAGCTAAAACAAGGAAGCATCGCGCATCTTGCCATTGCATCGACTATCCATGCATTAACAAACAGGTTAACCGGAAACTGCCATGTCTGTCGCCGAGACCATGCGCCGCAAGCTCGAAGCGGCGCTCGCACCGACGCAACTGGAAATCGAGGACCAGTCGCATCTCCACAAAGGCCATGCCGGGCATCGGCCGGACGGAGAGAGCCATTTCCGCGTTGTCATCGTTGCCCCGGTCTTCGCCGGCAAGTCGCGGGTGGAGCGCCAGCGCATGGTGACGGCAGCGCTGAAAGAGGAAATGGGTTCTCCGATCCATGCGCTCGGCATCAAGGCGATGACGCCGGAAGAAGCGGCAGCGGAGCGTTAGCCACCTTTACCCGCCTTGACGGTGCGGGCGGGGGCGATGCGAAGCTGGACGATCTGATTGCGCTGGCGGCGCAATATCTCGAAGCGGAAGCCGTGAAACGTGAAGGTCTGACCGACTTCCGGGATCGTGCGCGCCTCATGGATCACGAGACCCGCGATGGTCGTCGCTTCCTCGTCGGGCAAGGACCAGTCGAAGGCGCGATTGAGGTCGCGGATCGGCACGACGCCGCTGACGACGACCGATCCGTCGGGCTGCAGACGGACGCCGGCCACCTCAATATCGTGCTCGTCGCGAATGTCGCCGACGATTTCCTCAAGAATGTCTTCCAGCGTGATAAGGCCCATCAGGGCACCATACTCGTCGACGACAAGGGAGAAATGCGTCTTGCGGCGAAGAAAGGCGTTGAGCTGATCCTGCAGCGCCGTCGTGTCAGGCACAAACCAGGGCTTTGCTGCAATCGAAAGTATCTCGATGCTATCGGCGTTCCAGGCTGCGCCTGCTAGCGCGCGCAGCAAATCCTTGGCGTGAAGAACGCCGACGATGTTTTCCGGATCGTCGCGCCACAATGGAATGCGCGTATGCGGGCTTGCCAGTGCTTGCGAGATGATTTCGCTGTTGGGCTGCGATGCATCGATCATCACGATGTTCTTGCGGTGAACCATGATGTCGCTGACTTCAAGATCATGCAGATCGAGGATGCCGCCCAGCATGTCGCGGTCGATCTTGACCACGCTGCCCTCGTGATGATGCAGGTTGATCGCACCGCGCAACTCTTCATGTGCGGAAAGCACCTGCTGGTTTTCGTCGACGTCGAGGCCGAAGAGACGCAGGGCATGGCGGACAATGAACTGCACCGCCGCTGTGACCGGTCCGAATACAAACGTCACGACGCGCAGGATCGGTGCGACGGCCAGCGCCACGCGATCGGTGTTGGTAATGGCGACGGTCTTGGGCGCGACTTCCGCAAAGACCAGGACGACGGCCGTCATCACGAGGGTCGCGTAGACGACGCCGGCGTCGCCGAACAGGGCGAGAAAGAGGGTGGTCGCCAGCGCCGAGGCCAGAATGTTGACAAGGTTGTTGCCGAGCAGCACGGCGCCGATCAGGCGCTCGCGGTCCTCCGTCAGGGCGAGAACCGTGCGGGCCCGCTTATTGCCATCCTCGGCGAGACGGTGCATGCGGGCGCGGGACGCCGCTGTGAGCGCCGTTTCCGAGCCCGAGAAAAAGGCCGAGAACAGCAGCAGCAACAGGATGGCGCCGAGAATGGCGCTGAGACCAAGGGACAGCATGTCAGGCGGACTCCCGTTCCCGCAGCACGGCGCGCAAGATGTCCGGGTCGACATCGCGCGTGACAAAGGCCTCGCCGATTCCGCGGGCGAGAATGAAGGTGAGCTTGCCGTCCTGGACCTTCTTGTCCTGACCCATCAGCGCAATCAAGCCATCGGCATCGGGCAGGGGGCCGGGCACGTCGGCGAGCCCTGCGGGCAGGCCGGCACGTGCGAGGTGCCGGCGGACCCGGGTGGCGTCCTGTCCGGAACAGAGGCCGAGACGCGCCGACAGATCGAAGGCCAACGCCATGCCGACGGCGACGCCCTCGCCATGGACGAGACGTTGCGAAAAACCGGTTGCCGCTTCCAGGGCATGGCCGAAGGTGTGACCGAGATTGAGCAGCGCCCGGACACCGCTTTCGCGTTCGTCGGCGGCGACGGTCGCGGCCTTCGCCTCGCAGCTCTTGACAACGGCGTGGATGCGCGCCGCGCGGTCGCCCTCCTTCAGGCGATCGAGATTTTCCTCCAGCCAGTCGAAAAAGGCGCGGTCGGCGATCAATCCGTATTTGACGACTTCGGCGTAGCCGGCGAGAAATTCACGCATCGGCAGCGTCTCGAGCGCGGCGACATCGGCCAGCACCAGACGCGGCTGATGGAAGGCGCCGGCGAGGTTCTTGCCCTGTGCCGTGTTGATGCCGGTCTTGCCGCCGACCGAACTGTCGACCTGCGAGAGCAGTGTTGTCGGGATTTGCGCGAAATCGACGCCACGGCGCAAGATTGCTGCGGCAAAACCCGTCAGGTCGCCAATCACGCCGCCGCCCAGCGCGACGACGAGATCGCCCCGTTCGATGCCGGTCTCGAGCAGCCAGCCGGTCAGCTTTTCAAGTGCGGCGAAAGACTTGGTGCCTTCGCCGGCCGGAAGCACGATCGTGTCGTGACGGATGCCGGCCGCATCGAGGCTCTTCTGCAATGCCGGCAAATGAAGGCGCGCCACTGTTTCGTCGGTGACGATGGCGAGGCGCGCGCGACGCAGCAGCGGCTTGAGATACGTGCCGGCATCGGCGATGAGGCCGGGTCCGACCAGAATGTCGTAGGTGCGGTCGCCGAGATCGACGGCGATCTTTCGAACGGT
Source organism: Parvibaculum sp. (assembly GCF_040882025.1). Classification (GTDB taxonomy): domain Bacteria; phylum Pseudomonadota; class Alphaproteobacteria; order Parvibaculales; family Parvibaculaceae; genus Parvibaculum. Next base: position 13,853 of record NZ_JBBECC010000019.1, read on the forward strand.
ATCAGTCATTGTCTTCTCCGCCTTCTCCGCCGCCGCGGGCGCGGAATTCCTTCAGCTTGCCGATGATGGTTTCGACGACCGCCTCATGCGGGCCTTCAATGCTTTCGATGGCGATGTCGGCCTCTGCGTAGACCGGATAACGCTCGTCGATGAGGCGCTTCATGGTGGCGCGCGGATCGCCGTTTGCCAGCAGCGGCCGGTCGCCGCGCTTGGCGACGCGCTTCATGAGCACGTCGAGATCGGCTTTCAGCCAGATGGAGATGCCGCGCGCGGCGATGTTGGCGCGCGTCACCGGATCCATGAAGGCGCCGCCGCCGGTTGCCAGCACATGCGGCGGACCGGCCAGCAGACGGGTGATGACGCGCCGCTCGCCGGTGCGGAAGGCGGTCTCGCCGTGACGGGCGAAGATTTCCGCAACGGATTCGCCGGCCGCCTGCTCGATTTCGGCGTCCGCATCGACAAAGTCGAGACCGAGGCGGCGGGCAAGGCGGCGGCCAACGGTGGTCTTGCCGGCCCCCATCAGCCCGACCAGCACGATCGAGCGCGCGTCAAGCGGCGCCGGCGCCAGGGTCTCCCCCTGCTCCGCCTCTGCCGTTCTGCGCTGCTCGTTGCCTGCCATTTTTCCGTCCGACATGGGCTCACATTCACCAGGAAGACACATGCTCGCCCGATATAGCGGTCTTAACCTTGCTATTCTATTCTGCGGCCCGTTCCCCGGCCCAAGCCGGCCCGTGAGGCGGTGAAAACCCGCTATCCTACCGGATTGTTAGCATGGTTCCAGCAAGGGCGGGGCAGTAGATAAGGCATGGCGGCGCGCCCGTCGCGCCCCATTTTCGCCGCAAGCGGGGCCTAAGGCTTTCCCCCATTACGGCGGCTTGAAACCGAAGGTCCGCCACGGGCCCGGAGAAGGAAGAAACGATGCGCCGCATTACCGGCCTCCTTGTCGTCGTTGCCGTACTTGCGGTGGCAATCGTCGGCGGGATTTTTTATCTCGATCGGGCCGTCGCGCCCGAAGTGCAAACAGTGGAGAAGGTTCTCCCCGATGGCCAGTTTCCGCGCTAGGCAAGGGCGTCGCGCCGCCGGTCTTGCGCTCCTCGTTTCAATGGCGATGCCTGTCCCGGCGCTGTTGGCGCAGGAGGCCAATATCCTGCAGGCGCCTGCCGGCATGGAGCCCATGCGCCAGCCCGCGCCATCGAGCGACGGTCCGCAGCGCATCGTTCCACCGGGCTATGGCGCGACGACGCCGGCCTCGGGCCTTTCCTCGCCCGATATGCGGGCCGTCTCTCCCGCGGCACCCTCGCAGCTGTTTCCGACCGGCCGCCAGTCCAGCGAGCCTGCCGTCCGCATGCTGAGCGCCGTGCCCGGCGGAGAACGGTCGGATATCCAGATCGGTACCCTGTCCGGCGTCGACACGTCGAGCGTCGGGCTGATCGGGGTGCAGGAGGGCAGTCTCGGGACGGCCATGTGGGAGGGCGCCTCGCGCGCCGATATCGAGACCTATCTGATGCGGCTTCCGGTCGCGAGCGGCTCGCCGGTCATGGACGATCTGGCGCGCCGTCTGCTGCTGACGGGCGCGCGGGCGCCGGAAGGCGCGGGCGGCGGCATACCGCTGCTGGCGGCACGGCTGAACAGGCTTCTGGCCGCCGGCCAGGCGGAGGCAGCGATGCAGCTGGCGCTGGCGGGCGGCGCAAACCGCTCGCCGCTGGTCGCGGTCGAGCTGGCGCGCGCGTCGCTGGCGGCTGGCGACGACAATCGCGCCTGCGCGGCGCTTGCCGATATTCCACCCGGCAACGACCCGGCGCGGAACGACATGGCGGCTTTCGCCGTCAAGCTCAGCGCCTATTGTCAGATCGTTGCCGGCAACCCCGAAATCGCCAACCTGACGCTCGATCTTGCACGCGAGGAAGGACTCAACGATGCGCTGTTTTTCTCGCTGGCCGGTCAGGCGGCCGCCGGCATCCAGTTGCGCGCGCCCGAACCCAATACGCTCGGCATCGTCGATGCCGCCTTCTATCGTCTGGCCGGTCGCGACCTGCCGGACAATGTGGCCGAGATCGCCGAACCCGCCTTGCTGCCGGGTCTGCTGCGGGACGGTACTCTGAGCGATGCCGTGCGGCTGGCGGTGGCCGAACGCGCGGCGCGCTACGACCTGATCGATGGGCTTGAGCTTGCGACCTATTACAGGATGCCCAGTTTCACCGAAGAGCAGATGGCGGGCCTGCTGACATCCGACATTCCCGAGACATCGCCGCTCCGGCGCGCAATGATCCATCAGGCGATTGGGACCGCGGTCGCCGCCGACGACCGAATCCGGCTTTTCAAGCTTGCTTTTGCGACGGCCGAATCGGCGGGGCTTTATTATCCGACGATCGAGGCGCTTCATGGAGAGCTTGGCGGCATGACGCCGTCCGAAGCGCTGCGCCCGATGGCGGCGAGCGCCACGCGCGCTTTCCTTGCTCTCGGGGAACCGCGCAAGGCCGACGAATGGTTTGCGCTGATGCAATCCGCACCGGGCCTCGGTCGCGACGGGCGCGAGCTTGCGGCGCTGATGCGGGTCGCCGGCGGCACTGCGGCCGGTTTCGACAGCGAGCGTGTGTCGGCCGAGATTATCGCCGACCTCCGGTCGGGCGAGCGCAAGGCGCAGGTGTTCGCGGCCTGCGAGGCGATGCTTCTGGACGCGCTCGGCCATTCGCCGACACCCGCCGTTTGGGAAGCGCTGCTTGATGCGCGCGGCGCGCTGCCGGGCGATGCGCCCTCCGAGGCGCTACTCAATCAATTGCAGATGGCGGGTCACAAGAAGGCCGTCGGCGAAACGGTTTTGCTGACGCTCGACGTGCTGGGTTCGAACGGGCCCGGCGCGGCGCATCCCAGAGCGGCGGCGCAAGCGACGGCCAGTCTCAAGGCCGCCAATCTCGAAAGCGAGGCCCGGCGGCTCGCTCTCGAAGCGCTTCTCGCGCGCAGCTATGCCGGGCGTGGTTGAGTAACATCGGGTGATTGAAATGCCGAAAGTATTCATGGAGCGCGGGCGTCATCTCGAAGCCTTTCTCGAAATGCTGAGTGCCGAGCGAGGCGCGGCGCGCAATACGCTTGATGCCTATGAACGAGATTTGAGGGATTTTTCCAGCTTTCTCGCGACACGCGGAAAAGCGCAGACCGAGGCGGTGGCCAAGGATATTCGCGATTATCTGGAGTATATCGCCGAGCAGGGCCTGTCGGCGTCGACGGCGGCGCGGCGGCTTTCGGCGATCCGCCAGTTTCATGGCTTTCTCTTTGCCGACGGTGTGCGCAAGGACGACCCCTGCGGTTCGATCGAGGGACCGCGCCGGGCCCGGCCACTGCCCAAAACGCTTTCCGTCGAGGAAGTGGACGGGTTGCTGGCCGCCGCCCGCCGCGCGGCGGACGGGCGGACGCATGAGGAGGCGGTGCTGGCCTACAAGCGCGCGCGACTTGTCTGCCTGATGGAAGTCCTTTATGCGACGGGCCTGCGCGTGTCGGAACTGGTCGGACTGCCGCTATCCGCGGTTCGGGGCGACGAGCGGTTTCTTTCGGTCAGCGGCAAGGGCGGCCGCGAGCGGCTGGTGCCGCTCTCGGAGACGGCGCGCGATGCGATCGACACCTATTTGCCCATGCGCACACAGCGGCTCGGCGACAGGACATCGCCCTGGCTCTTTCCGTCGCGCGGGCGGCAGGGCCACCTGACGCGTCACCGTTTCGCACAATTGCTGAAAGACCTCGCCATTGCGGCCGGGCTCGATCCCTCGCGCGTGTCGCCGCATACGCTGCGTCATGCCTTCGCGAGCCATCTGCTGGCCAATGGCGCCGATCTGCGCGCGGTGCAGCAGATGTTGGGCCATGCCGATATTTCGACGACGCAGATTTACACGCATGTGCTGGACGAGCGGCTGAAGGACCTGGTGCAGACGCATCATCCGCTGGCGAAAAAGGGCAAGGCGTCCTGACGAGGAGCGTCTAGAGCTTTATCCGCGCGAGCTTGTCGGGATTGCGCATCATATAGAGAGCCGAAATCTTGCCGCCGGTGACGGCAAAGCCGAGCGTCGAATGTATGCCGGTGTCGTCCAAGGCAATGAAGCCCGGCAATCCGTTCACCAATGCCGGTTTTGGAACAAATCCATCCGGCCTTTTTCTCAGTATGCCGAGGAAAAAGCGCATCACGTGATCGGCACCGTATATCGGATTGAGTGCCGCAATCGCCTTTCCTCCGCCATCCGAATAGAACACGACATCCCCGGTGAAGCATTCGATCAGCGCTTGCGGGTCGGCGTTCGATATCGCGGTGCTGAAGGCGGCGGCGAGGCGCGCATGTTCGCGTGCGCTGGTGTCGAAACGTGCGTGCTCGTCATGGACGCGGCGGCGTGCGCGGCTGACCGTCTGGCGGCATGCCGCTTCCGACTTGCCGAGAAGGGCCGCCAGTTCGCCGTAGTCATAGTCGAAAGCGTCGTGCAGCAGGAAGGCAGCGCGTTCTTCCGGCGCGAGACGCTCCAGCACATGCAGCAGCGCCATCGACACGTCGTCGGCCAGCGCAAGGCGGTCTTCCGGCGTCGGCTCGGTGTCAGCGGCGGCCTCGACCAGCGGCTCGGGCAGCCACGAGCCGACATAGGTTTCGCGGCGCGTGCGGGCGGCGCGCAGGGCATCGATCGCGAGGCGCGCCGTCGCGGTGACGAGCCAGGCCTCGGGATTGCGGATGGTGTTCGCGTCGATGCCGCGCCAGCGCAGCCAGGCTTCCTGCACCACATCCTCGGCGTCGCTCACCGAGCCGACAATGCGATAGGCGACCGAGAAGGCGCGGACTCGATGACGCTCGAATGTCGCGTCGCTTTCCGCCGGTCTCGCCGTTGCGGTCATGCCGCTGCCTCCTTCGGCCGCGCATCGGTCACCTCGCCCTCAATGACGACGCGCTGGCAGGATTGACCATAGCCCAAAGCACGTTTCATTGCCGGATAGTTCCGCACACTTGCAATCTCCAGCGCCAGTTCGGCAAGACCGGCCTTGCCCCAGTTTCTTTCGACCATGGGCCGCAATTCCTCGGCGCGAAAGTCGCGCGTCGCGACCGCATGGGCGAATTCATAGGCCAGGCGGTTCTCTTCGCCGAGGGACGCTGTGTCCCCCGTTGCGGCCGCGCGCACAAGGGCGGGTGAGATGCCCTGCGCGAGAGCGAGGTTGACCCCGATCTGGACACAGGGGCCGCAATCTTCGGCGCGCAAGGCGGCGAAGCCCGCGACGCAGTAGACTTCCGGCGGCAATGTCTTCACGTAGCGGGACGACATCATGGAAATCGTGAAGCGCCAGAAGGCGCCGGGCGAGCCCGCATAGAGGTCGCGGGCATAATCGGCACTCGATCCGGTCATTCGCTCCTGTGCGTCGATGAGGCGGCGGGCAAGAAATCCGAACATGATTGTTTCCTTTGCGTGAAAGTTAGGCGCGGGACGGCGCGCACCACCACATCAGCAGTGCCGCGATGATGACCGGGGCGAAAACGCCCGGCATATCCATCAGAATGTGTTCCGCGGGCAGGCGGCCGGCCGCGATGTCCCAGATGTGGAGGATCGCATGCAGGCCGAGGAAGAGCGCGCCCGCGCCGATCAGCGGCGCGGCGTGGGCGGTCCAGCGGATCGCCGCGAAGGCGAGCAGGGCGAGCGTCAGATAGGCCATGCCGATGTCGCGCACAAAATGCGGATTGTAAGGGCCGGTGTTGGCGACACCGTCAACGCCGCCATACCAGCCGGCCGGGTCGGCGAGCATCCAGAGTGCGTTGCCGAGCCAGAGTCCGCCCCAGAGGGCAAGTGCGGCGGGTTTCAAAAGGCGCCCGGCGGGGCTTGCGGTCGCGAGAGTTGTCATGGCGTTGCTCCGGAATGGTGGCTCGTCGGTATCAAGACGGAGCGGCGGGCCGACTTGTGACAGACGGGCGGAGGGCGGGCGGAAGGGCGCAGGATTCCGCCGTTTACCCTTGTGAGCCCGCGCGGTTGACAAGGGCGCGGGCACGGGCCAGTGTGCCGCGCACTTGCAAAAATGTGGGCCCGCGCCCGGGTCCTCCCGGTGCGTTGCCGGGTTCGCGGATGGGCGGGAGTTGCCGGAGCGCGATGCACACCTATCTCGACTTCGAGAAGCCGATTGCCGAGCTGGAAGGCAAGGTGCAGGAGCTGAAGCTCCTCGCGCAGGACGATCCGTCCGTCAGCATTTCCGACGAAGTGGCAAAGCTCGAGCAGAAGGCTTCGCAGCTTCTGCAGGATATTTATGCCTCGCTGACCCCCTGGCAAAAGGTGCAGGTGGCGCGGCATCCGGCGCGGCCGCATTTTCTCGATTACATCGAACGTCTGGTCGAAGACTTCACACCGCTGGCCGGCGATCGGCTCTATGGCGAAGACGCCGCCATTGTCGGCGGGCTCGGGCGCTTTCGCGGCCGCACGGTGATGTTCATCGGCCATGAGAAAGGTTCCGATACGCAAGGCCGCATCAAGCACAATTTCGGCATGGCGCGGCCCGAAGGCTATCGCAAGGCGATCCGCCTGATGACGCTGGCCGAACGGTTCGGCATTCCGGTCGTGACGCTTGCCGATACGTCGGGCGCCTATCCCGGCATGGAAAGCGAGGAGCGCAGCGTCGCCGAAGCGATCGCACGCTCGACCGACCGCTGCCTGTCGCTTGGCGTGCCGCTCGTTTCGGTCATTATCGGCGAAGGCATGTCGGGCGGCGCCATCGGCATTGCCTGCGGTAACCGCGTGCTGATGCTCGAGCATTCGGTCTACAGCGTCATATCGCCCGAAGGCGCCTCGTCGATCCTGTGGCGTAGCTCCGACAAGACCAAGGAAGCTGCGACCGCGATGAAAATTACGGCCCAGAACCTGCACGAACTCGGCGTCATCGACCGGGTGCTGCCCGAGCCCATCGGCGGTGCGCATCGCGAGCGCAACCAGACGATCAAGGAAACGGGCGACGCCATCGCCGAGGAGTTGCGCGGTCTCGAAAAGCTCGACGCCGACTCGATCAGACGCGTCAGGCGGGAAAAATTTCTCGCAATGGGACGGTTGGGGCTTTCCTGAGACCACCCGCCGCCTTCATATAATCTTTCCAGATTGCCAGCATTCTTGTAATCCGATTGACGGGATTGCGGCCATTGTGGCTGCATCGTCGGGTGGAGACGTCTGGATGCTGGCATTTCCGGAATTCCTGCGCACCGCGGGTGCGCGGCGTTTCTTTTCCTATTGGGACAGCCTGCCCAAGGAAGGTTTCGCGCCCGACAGGAAAGACTTCAGCCCGGCCGCGATCGCGCCGCTGATGCCGGCCGTCACCATTCTCGAAATCGTGTCGGACGATCTTGTCGTGCAGCGGCTGGCCGGCACGGCCGTTTGCCGCGCCATGGGGTTCGATCCGACCGGCGGTAATGCGCTCGATCTTGTCGCGCCGGCAACGCGCCCGCATTACCTCGGTCTTCTTCGTACCCAGACCGAGACTCCCTGCGGCCGGTGGAACATGCTGCGCGTTCGTCGCGACAACCTGGTCGAACGCGCCGAAGCGCTGACGCTGCCGATGCGTCACAGTCACTCCGGGCACTGGATGATTCTCACCTATTTCGGTTCGATCGAAACGGTCGCCTACGAGCAGGGCCCCTACGAAATCCTTGCTTACGAGGACACGCAATGGATCGATCTCGGCGCGGGCACGCCCGACCAGGACTGATCAGCGTTCGACGCCCATCTCACCGAAGGCCGCACGCACATCATCGGCAAAGAGTTCCGGCTCTTCCATGGCCGCGAAGTGACCGCCCCTCTCCATGATCCTCCAGCGGACAATGTTGTAGCCGCGTTCGGCCCATGATCGCGGCGTGTCGGGCAGCACGTCGATCGGATATTCGGAATAGGCGGTCGGCACGGTTACCTTTTCGCCCGGTTTCAGCGTTGCCGAGCCTTCGGCAGGACCGGCCTTGTAGAGCGTGTTGGCCGAATTGATGGTGCCGGTGAACCAGTAGATCGAAAACTGCGTCAGGATATCGTCGAACGGAAAGCGCGCGATCATGCCGTCCATCGTCGTGCGTTTGTCGGTATCGCCGAGACGGTAGTACTTGTCGGCGAGCCAGCCGGCCAGACCCGCGGGACTGTCGGTCAGGGCAAAGGCGAGCGCCATCGGTTTTGTCGACTGGATCGAGCGATAGCCTTCCTCGCGCCGCCACCATTTCTGCATGTCGGCGATCCAGCGGCCCTCCTCCTCGCTCACCGGCGGCTGGCTTTCATGTTTCAGCGAGGGCCGAAGCGGCAGCATGGTGAGATGAATGCCGAGAAGTGCGTCGGCGTGCTGAAGTGCCAGACGCGAGGTGACGAAGCTGCCCCAGTCGCCGGCCTGCGCCGCATAGCGGTCGTAACCCAGCACTTCGGTCATCAGCCGGTGCCAGAGATCGGCAATGGCGGCAGGACCGATCGGCCTGCGCGGCAGCGAGGAAAAACCGTACCCGATCAATGATGGCACGACGACGTCGAAGGCGGGACCTTTGCAGCCGTATTTTTCGGGATGGGCCAGCGGATCGACCACGTCGAGAAATTCACGGAAGGTCGAGGGCCAGCCATGCGTCAGGATCAAGGGGATCGGGTTCGGGCCCGAACCGCGCTCATAGAGGAAATGAATCGTGTGGTCCTCGTCGTCGGCGTCGGTCAGCGTGGCGAGAAACTGCGGGAAGCGGTTGAGGCTCGCTTCCGCCTTCCGCCAGTCGAAGTCGTCACGCCAGTATTCGACAAGCCGCTCCATGTAGGAAAGGTTTGTTCCATAGTTCCAGCCTTCGTTGCCCAGCGGCTCGTTCGGAAAGCGCGTGGTTCTCAGGCGGCGTTTCAGGTCTGCGACTTCCGCCTCGGGAACGCGGATCGTGAAAGGGTCGGCCGGCACGATGCGGTGGGTCATGGCGTCCTCAACCCTTGACCTGTTGCACGAAAGCGCGAACGTCGTCGGCAAAAACCTTGCCGGTTTCGAGCGCCGCGAAATGACCGCCATGTTCGAAGTCTGTCCAGCGGACGACGTTGTAGCCCTTCTCGACCATGCTTCTTGGCGGGAACCTGAGAAACTCCTTCGGGAAATTGGCGATGCCGGTTGGAATTTCGACTTTCGTTCCAGGCGCCATGTTGTTGCCGCCCTCCTCGAACAAGCCACGATAGAACCATGTGGCGGTGTTGAAGGTACCGGTGACGAGATAGATCATGATGTTGGTAAGGAGCTGGTCTTTCGAAAAAGCGTTTTCGATATGCTCCTTGCCGTCCGGTCCGCGCCGGTCGGACCAGGTATGGAACTTCTCGACGATCCAGGCGGCGGCCCCGACGGGGCTGTCCATCATGCCGTAGGAAAGCGTCTGGGGCTTCGTCATCTGCAGGCGCAGATAGGCGCTTTCAAGCTCAAAGACCATCGCCGCCCCTTGCGCCCATTGCTTTTCTTCGTCCGTCTCGGGAAGGGCGGCGGGCCGCAAGCCGAACATGTTGAGATGGACGGCCTTGCAGCCGCCTTTCGGTGCGCTGTGATTGTAGGCGAGCCAACCGGAAACGACCGAGCCCCAGTCGCCGCCCTGCGCGACGTAGTTTTTGCAGCCCAGCACGTCGCGCATCAGTTTGTCCCAGAGGGCGGCGGTGCCGCGCGGGCCGATGGGCGTTTTCGGCTTGCCGCCGAAGCCGTAGCCGGGCAGCGACGGGATCACGAGATTGACGCCATCGTCAGCTTTGCCGCCGAATTTCTCGGGATGGGCGAGTTGTTCGATCACGTCGAAAAACTCGAAAACCGAGCCCGGCCAGCCATGGGTCAGCAGCAGCGTTTCGGGGTGGGTGCCCGAACCCTTCACATGAATGAAATGGATGTCGTGACCATCGATGCCGACGCGAAATTGCGGAAAGCGATTGAGATTCTTCTCCGCCGCGCGCCAGTCGAACTTGTCGACCCAGTAGCCGCACAGCTCCTTCATGTAATCCATGTCGGTGCCGTAGGCCCAGCGGTCGGCGCCGGGCGCGATTTCCGGCATTTCGTGCCACTCATAGGCGCGGACCTTCTTCAGGATCGCGTCGATTTTCCCCTGCGGAATGTCGATGGTGAAAGGTGTGGGCGATGACATGGGGTGTGGCCTCCTCGGCGCAGCGTTCTTGTTGAGGCGATTATGGCAGGCGTCCGGCCACCCGCAAGCGATTGCCGGGGGCGACGGACACACGTAATGTGACCGCATAACAAAATGCGAGGGGATCCGGGGATGGCCGAAGTTGCAGCGACGAAGCAGGCGGTATCGACCGCCTTTTCGCCCGCCTACAGGCGTTATGCGCTCTTTGTTCTGGTGCTCGGCTATACGTCGAGCCATGTCGACCGCAATATCGTCGGCATTCTCGTGGAGCCGATCAAACGCGATCTGCATCTTATGGATTGGCAGATCGGCTTTATTTCCGGCATCGCCTTCGCCGTCTTCTATGCGACGCTCGGCATTCCGATCGCACTCTGGGCCGATCGCGGCAACCGGCGCAACATCATTGCCTATGCCATCGCGATCTGGAGCGGCATGACTGCCCTTTGCGGATTTGCGCAGAACTTCTGGCAGATGGCTGCGGCTCGCATCGGCGTCGGCATCGGCGAGGCCGGATCGACGCCGCCTTCCCATTCGATGATCGCCGACATGTATCCGCCCGAAGAGCGCGCCAGCGCCATGGCGGTCTATTCGCTCGGCGTCTATTTCGGCGTGATGATCGGCTTTCTGGTCGGCGGTTGGGTTGCCGAATGGTACGGATGGCGCGCGGCCTTTTTCGTCGTCGGCTTGCCGGGCCTGCTGCTGGCGGCGATCGTGCGCTACACGCTGGTCGAACCGCCGAGGGGACAGGCCGACGGCATGGCGCCGGCCAAGGTCGAGATCGCCGATTTCCGGGCCGCCGTCGCTGTCGTCAAGGACGGCTTTGCGCATCTGTGGCGCACGGCGCCGACACGGCATGTTGTGGCGGGTGTCACGCTCACCTCCTTCGTTGGCTATGGCGGCGTCATCTGGGGGCCGGCCTTCCTGATCCGCACCCATGGCATGTCGATCGGCGAGGTCTCGTCATTTCTCGCCCCGCTGGTCGGCATTGTCGGCGGACTGGGGGCTTATGTCGGCGGCCGGTTGACCGACCGCCTCGCCAAGAAGGATGTGCGCTGGAACAGCTGGGTCGTTGCCTGGGCCAAGGTCGCCGTGGTGCCTTTCATCATCGTCTTCTACCTGATGGACAACTGGCCGGCCTTCTATGCGTTCGGTTATCCGGTCTCGATCCTCTGGGTGATCTATGTGCCCATTGCCTTTCTCGGCGCCTTCTATCTGGGGCCGAGCTTTGCACTGATCCAGACGTTGACGCCGCCGGCCAAGCGCGCCCTTGCCTCGGCTGTGATGCTTTTCATCATCAACATCATCGGTCTCGGCTTCGGCCCGCAATTCGTCGGCATCCTGTCGGATGTGTTGCGTGTCAGCTTTGATTTTGGCAATGAATCGCTGCGCTGGGCGCTGTTCGGCACCGCGATGCTCAATCTCTGGGCGGCAACGCATTACTTTCTGGCCGGCCACGCGCTGAAGACCTCCGGCGAGGCGGGTATTCGGGCCTAGCGGCTTTCGACGGTTCAAAATGGAAAGAGCCGCGTCCGTTTCCGGGCGCGGCTCTTTCGGTTTCGGGTTGCCGGCCTTGCGCTAAAGCGTGCCGTGGCAATGCTTGTATTTCTTGCCCGAACCGCACGGACAGGGGGCGTTGCGCGACGTCTTGCCCCACGTCGCCGGATCGTTGGGGTTGAGTGCGACGCCCGGATCGTTGCGCACCGGGCGTTGCAGCGTTGCGGTGTCGCCGCCCATCTCGTCTTCGCCCGTCGCCGGGTCCACATGGTGAGCATGCATTTCCGGCAGCGGCGCATCTTCGATGCGTGGCGCCTGCGCTTCGGTCACGAATTGCGCAACGGCCAATTGACGCGTCACATCCTCGCGCAGCCGGCGCAGCAGGCTCTCGAAAAGCTCGAAGGCTTCCGACTTGTATTCGTTCAGCGGGTCGCGCTGGCCGTAGCCGCGCAGGCCGACCGCCTGGCGCAGATGATCGAGCATCATCAAATGTTCGCGCCAGTGCATGTCGAGCGTCTGCAGCAACACGGCCTTTTCGACCTGGCGCATCAAGTCGGGGCCGACTTGCGCCGATTTTGCCGCCATATGACGGTCGGTGGCGGCGTAGAGACGTTCGCGGATTTCCTCCTCCGCGATGCCTTCCTCCGCGGCCCATGCTTCGACCGGCAGGTCGAGACCTAGCGTCTTTACGACATCGGCCTCGAGGCCCGCCATGTCCCATTGTTCGGCATAGGCTTTCTCCGGCACATGCAACGCCACCATGTCGTCGATTACCTGACGGCGCATGTCGCTCACGGTTTCGGAGATGTCCTCGGCCTTCATCAGCTCGATGCGCTGCTCGAAGATCGCGCGGCGCTGATCGTTCATCACATTGTCGAATTTCAGCAGGTTCTTGCGGATATCGAAGTTACGCGCCTCGACCTTCTGTTGCGCTTTTTCCAGCGCCTTGTTGATCCAGGGATGGACGATTGCTTCGCCTTCCTCGAGCCCGAGTTTTTGCAGCATGCCGTCCATGCGGTCGGTGCCGAAAATGCGCATCAGGTCGTCTTCGAGCGAGAGGTAGAATTTCGAACGGCCGGGATCGCCCTGACGGCCGGAGCGGCCGCGCAGCTGGTTGTCGATGCGGCGGCTCTCGTGGCGCTCGGTGCCGATGACATAGAGACCGCCGGCTTCGAGCGCGCGTTCCTTTTTGACTGCGACGTCGGCTTTCACTTCTTCGGTCTTGCGCGCGCGCGCGTTCTCGTCCTCGATGCCGGCCGTTTCGTCGGCGATGCGCATGTCGAGATTGCCGCCGAGCTGGATGTCGGTGCCGCGGCCGGCCATGTTGGTCGCAATCGTGACGCCGCCGGGAACGCCGGCCTGCGCGATGATATGTGCTTCCTGCTCGTGATAACGCGCGTTCAGGACGTTGTGCTTGACCTTCTTCTGCTTCAGGAGCTCGGCGAGCCTCTCCGATTTCTCGATAGAGGTGGTACCGACCAGCACCGGCTGGCCGCGCCTCGCGCAATCCTCGATCTGCAGAATGATCGCGTCGTATTTCTCGCGCGCGGTGCGGTAGACCTCGTCGTCCTCATCGACGCGGGCAACGTCCTTGTTGGTCGGGATTTCCAGTACGTCCAGGTTGTAGATGTCGCCGAATTCGGATGCTTCCGTCAGCGCCGTCCCGGTCATGCCCGCAAGTTTCTTGTACATACGGAAATAGTTCTGGAAGGTGATCGAGGCGAGCGTCTGGTTTTCCGGCTGTATCTGCACGCGCTCCTTGGCTTCAAGCGCCTGGTGCAACCCATCGGAATAGCGCCGGCCTTCCATCATGCGGCCCGTGAACTCGTCGATGATGACGACCTTGCCGGCCTTGACGATGTAGTCCTTGTCCTTCTGGAACAGCTTGTGCGCACGAAGCGCATTGTTCACATGATGGATGATGGTGATGTTTTCGATGTCGTAGAGGTTGCCTTCGGTCAGGATGTTGCGGTCGCGCAGCAGTTGCTCGATATGCTCGTTGCCGTCGTCGGTGAGATTGACGGTGCGGGCCTTCTCGTCCATCTCGTAGTCGGCGGCGTCGATCTCCGGAATGATCTCGTCGATGGAGAGATAGAGATCGGACTTGTCGTCGAGCGGGCCGGAGATAATCAGCGGCGTGCGCGCTTCGTCGATCAGGATCGAGTCCACTTCGTCGACGATCGCAAATTGATGTCCCCGCTGCACCATCGAGGCGAGCTGGTATTTCATGTTGTCGCGCAGGTAGTCGAAGCCGTATTCGTTGTTGGTGCCGTAGGTGATGTCGGCGCCGTAGGCTTCGCGGCGCTGGTTGTCGTCGAGGCCGTGCAGGATGACGCCGACGTTCATGCCGAGAAAACGATAGATTTCGCCCATCCACTCGCTGTCGCGCTTGGCCAGATAGTCGTTGACGGTAACGAGGTGGACGCCCTTGCCGGGCAGCGCGTTCAGATAGGCTGCCAGTGTCGAGACCAGCGTCTTGCCTTCGCCGGTCTTCATTTCCGAAATGTTGCCTTCGTGGAGCACCATACCGCCGATGAGCTGCACGTCGTAGTGGCGCTGACCGAGGGTGCGCTTGGCGGCCTCGCGTACCGTCGCGAAGGCTTCGGGCAGCAGGTCGTCCAGTGCTTCTCCGGCCTGGAGGCGGGCGCGGAATTCGGCCGTCTTGCCGCGCAGGGCTGCGTCGTCCAGCGCGGCCAATTCCGGTTCGAGGGCGTTGATCGCCTCGACCCGGGCCGAGTAAGCCTTGATCCTTCGGTCGTTGGCTGAGCCGAAAAGACGCTTGGCGAGTGCGCCAAAGCTTGCCATCAGGTCAAAATCCTCTTGCGGTGCGCTCCCGATGTAAGGGGCGGCCGATGCCTTGTCAATGAAACCGGGTGCCCGCATGCCATGCCGCAGAGAGCGGAAAGCGGCGGGTTTTCTTTAATTTACTGTAATGGAGGGGTCCTTGTGCGGTACGGGCGCGGGGCCCATTATGGCGCGCCAAAATTCCGCCTCGAACGCGCGGCTTATGTTATGTGGCGGGCGGCCGTGTGCCGGTCACCCGCCCGCAACCGGACACCAATGCGAATGAACGCGAATGTCCGGATCACGTCACAGGAAGGTTTGCCGATGTTCTTTCCGCGCCGTCTGGCCGCTCTTGCGCTGGTCCTGCCGCTCACCGCTCCATTCGCCGCCGGCGGCCTTGCCACGCCGGGCCTTACCCAGGAGGAGGGGCAGGACGCGATCATCGTGACGGTAGAGGGAACGCCGATCCGCTATTCCGACGTGGCGATGGCGGATGAGGAAATGGGCGCGGTGCTGGCGCGGCTCGAGCCCGAGCAGCGGTTCCAGTATCTGCTCGGCATGCTGATCGACCGGCGCGTCGTGGCCGAAGCCGCGCGGGCCGCCAAGGTCGAGGATCATCCGGAAGTCCAGCGCCGCCAGGCTTATTTCGCCGAAAAGGCGCTGCGCGACTTCTACTGGACTCAATTGATGCAGGACAAGGTCACCGACGCCGCGATCGCGGCCTGGTACGAAGCCAATATCGCCAAGGCGCCAGCCGAAAAGGAATTCAATGCCCGGCACATTCTGGTGCAGAACAAGGCCGAAGCCGAGAAGATCGAGGCCGAGATCGCGGGCGGCCTGAGCTTTGACGATGCGATGACTCAGTATGGCGGCAGCGCCGGTTCACTCCAAGACACCGATCTTGGCTGGTTTCGGCGCGATGAAATGGTGCCGGCTTTCGGCGATGCCGTGTCTGCGCTCAAGGCGGGCGAAATATCGCCGCCGGTCCAGACCGATTTCGGCTGGCATCTGTTCCAACTCGTCGATACGCGCGATCTGCCGAAGCCCAGTCTCGAGGAAGCGCATGAGGACATCGTTCGCGCGATCGTCCGCGAAGAAGGGCAAAAGCTCATGGAGAAATTGCGCGCCGATGCGAAGATAGACGTCATCGGTGCCGAATCGGCACCGTCGGGCGGGCGGCCGCAGATCGTGCCGCAGGCGCAGTAGAGGCGGATTCGGGTTTCAGTTTCAGGGCAGGCGGCTATGGCGGTCAAAAAAAGTGCGTGCGCGGGTATTCGGGCATCGGTGAAGCCGAAGCGCAAGGTGAGCGGCAAGGCCAAGGGCAAAGCCAAACCCAAGACCGGCCCGCGCAGCAAGGCGAAGCAGCCGCGTGCCCAGCGTAAACTGGCGCGGCCGAAGAAAACGGCGCGCGCCAAACCCAAACCCAAATCCAAGGCCAAATCGGCATCAAAAATATCTCCGCTGGCACCGAAAAGCTTTCCCAAGCTGCCGCCGGTTGGTGGGGTTACGTCCGGCGTTGCGGCGGCCGGCATCAAGTACAAAGGCCGTACAGACCTTCTTGTTGTGAAGATGGTCGAAGGAACGCAGGCTGCCGGTATTTTCACCACCTCGAAAACGGCATCCGCGCCCGTCGACTGGTGCCGCGCCAATCTTGCCGATGGCGGCGAGGGGCGAATGCTGGTCGTCAATTCGGGCAATTCCAATGCCTTCACGGGCAAGGCCGGTGTGGCGACGGTCAAAGCGACCGCATCGGCCGCCGCCGCAGCCGGCAATTGCCGCCAGCGGGATGTCTTTGTCGCCTCGACTGGCGTGATCGGGGAGCCGATGGACGCCGCACCCATCGTCGCCGGCATCTCGACGGCGATGGCGTCGGCTGGGCCGGATGGATGGGATGACGCCGCCCGCGCGATCATGACCACCGACACCTATCCCAAACTCGCGACGCAACGCGTCCGGGTTGGCGGTGCGGAGGTGACGATCAACGGCATCGCAAAGGGATCGGGCATGATCGCGCCCGATCTCGCAACCATGCTGGTTTTCATTTTCACCGATGCGGCGATCCCGTCGAAGATCCTGCAGACGCTGCTGATGCTCGGCGCGCGCGACAGCTTCAACGCCATCACGGTCGACAGCGACACGTCGACCAGCGACACCGTCATGGTGTTTGCCACCGGAGCGGCGATGACCGATGAGGCGCCAATCACGCGGGCAAGCGATCCGCGGCTGCGCGATTTCCGCAAGGCGTTCGACGCGCTGATGCTCGATCTCGCGCATCAAGTGGTGAGGGACGGCGAAGGTGCGACCAAATTCGTGCGCGTGGCCGTATCGGGCGCGCAAAGCCATCAGGCGGCGCGGCGCATCGCCATGACGGTGGCCAACTCGCCGCTGGTCAAGACGGCGATCGCCGGCGAGGACGCCAATTGGGGCCGCATCGTCATGGCGGTCGGCAAGTCCGGCGAAGCGGCGGATCGCGACCGCCTCGCGATCCGCATCGGCGGTGTCGATGTGGCGAAAAACGGCATGGCGGTGCGCGGCTATGATGAGGCGCCGGTAGCGAAACACATGAAAGGCCAGGAGATCGATATCGAGGTTGATGTCGGCGTCGGCAAGTCGTCGGCCGTCGTGTGGACCTGCGATCTCACCTATGACTACATTCGCATCAATGCCGACTACCGAAGCTGAGCGCCCCGCCCTTACGCAATTTTAACTAAAATTCGAGCTATCGGCTGGTCCGATATGCATCGGACCACAAAACGTTAACTCAACAGGCCCAGCATGGCGGAGGAGCGCGAGAGCAGCACAAGCGAGCCCAAACGGCTTGTTCTTGTTGCGGCTTGCGCGCTAGTCGATGCCGATGGGCGGGTGCTGATTGCCCGCCGTCCCGAGGGCAAACCGCTCGCGGGGCTTTGGGAATTTCCGGGCGGCAAGGTGGAACCGGGCGAGATGCCCGAGGACACGCTGATCCGGGAACTTCACGAGGAACTCGGTATCGATGTCGCGAAGGCGTGTCTTGCGCCGCTCACCTTCGCGAGCCATGCCTATGAGGACTTTCACCTCCTGATGCCGCTTTATGTTTGCCGGCGCTGGGAGGGGCAGGTCCGGCCCTGCGAAGGGCAGGCGCTCGAATGGGTTCGGCCCGCCGGCTTGCGCGCCTACCCGATGCCGCCTGCGGACGAGCCGCTGGTGGCCGTGTTGCGCGATTTGCTGTGAGGGTGCGCCCCCGCGTTCCCCTCACACGATCGACGAGGAAGGACGAGGGCGATGACCGGCAAGCTGATGTATCTCACGAGATCGTTCGCGACGGACGACAGCGGTGCAACCGCCATCGAATACGGCCTTATCGCCGCTGGCCTTTCGATCGTCGTTGCGCTCGCGGTCGGACTTGCCGGCACGGCGCTTCGCGATGTTTTGTTCGGCCCGATCGCTGCGGCCATCGGCGGCGCGTGATCCGGCGCACGACGAGCTTCAACGTCCGGTTTTTTCACCCGCCTTGCGCTCGCTCGTTCCCAGCGCCTCGGCGAGGCGTGTTTCGGCACTGCCGGGACGAAGCGGCTTCTGCTGGCTTTCGTGGGGTGCCCAGCCGGTCGCCGTCACGATTTCGAATGTGGCCGGCACGCGGCCGTCTGCCAATCCGAACTTCTCGCGATAGATTTCACCGGTCCGCATCAGTGTCGCGCGGCGCATCGGACCGCGACGACGTTCGCTGAGCGCGTTGCTTTCGCCCATGCCGCGGAGCTCGGCCATCAGCCGCATCGGGTCGGCATAACGCACCGTCACCCGGTCGGCGTCGACGACCGGCAGGGCGAAGCCCGCGCGCTGCATCAGACTGCCCATGTCGCGGATGTCGACAAAAGGCGAGACGCGCGGGCTGAGGCCGCCCTCGCATTCGATTTCCGCTTCGGCCAGCGACTGACGCAATTCGGTCAGCGTGTCGCCGCCGAAAAGAGCGGCCATGAAAAGACCGTCGGGTTTCAGCGCCCGGCGGATCTGGATCAGGGCGCCGGGCAGGTCGTTCACCCAGTGCAGCGAGAGCACGCTGACCGCAAGATCGAGGCTTGCGTCGCGAAAGGGCAATGCCTCCTCGTCGGCGGCGACGCGCGGGCCCGGCGCATGAGCGAGCATGGCGGGTGCGATGTCGGCCGATATGAGCATATCCGGCTTGCCGGCCATGCCGGCGGTATCGGCCAGTGCCGCCGCCAGCGCGCCCTGGTGGCAGCCGAGATCGAGCGCCAGCGCAAAATCGCGGTTGATGCCAGCAAGGCGCTCGGCAATGTCGATTGAAGCGCGGCGCACCAGAAAGTCGTGACCGGCAAAGCCGGCGGCGGCGCGGGCGCGGCGGCGCGCATGCGCCGGGCGGTCGAAAACGCGTATCGGGCCCGATGGGGACATTGGCGGGGTGGCGGGAGCTGGCATGGCGGCATCATGGTGGGCGGGGGCGTCGCCCGCAAGACCCGCGTCGTGATAGGCTGGCGCCGAACCGGGGGTGTCATGAGGATCGCGGCGGGCATTTCGGATGGCTGGTCGACGGGGTGGCGGCGCGCCTTGCGCCTTGCCGACATCGCCTTGCCGCCGCTTTGTCTCGGCTGCGGGCGGGGCGTCGATGCGCATGGCGCGCTTTGCGCGCGCTGCTGGAGCGAGGCCGATTTCATCGAACGGCCGTTTTGCGCGGTGATGGGTCTGCCGTTTTCCTTCGACACGGGGCCTGAGACGGTCAGCGCCGTGGCGCTTGCCCAGCCACCCGCCTATGCGCGGGCGCGTGCCGTGATGCGCTATAACGACCGCAGCGCCGCCTTGTTGCATCGCTTCAAATATGGCGACCGGATGGAGGCGGGACCCGCCTTCGCGCGCTGGCTGGCGCGCAGCGGCGCGGAACTGCTCGCTGATGCCGATCTGCTGGCGCCGGTGCCGCTGCACAAGCGGCGGCTCTTTTCGCGCCGGTTCAATCAGTCAGCGGAGCTTTCACGGCGGGTGGCGGCGCTTGCCGGCCTGCCACACATGCCGGAACTTCTGCAGCGCGTGCGGGCGACGCGGCCGCAGGTTGGGCTGACGGCCGATGCGCGGCGGCGCAATGTTGCCGGCGCCTTCCAGCTTGCCGACGGTGCGGCGGCGCTCGTGCGCGACCGGAAAGTGGTGCTGGTCGACGATGTGATGACGACCGGCGCGACGGCGGAGGCATGCGCAAGGGCGCTTGTGCGCGGCGGGGCCGCCGAGGTTTCGGTGCTGTGCGTCGCCCGGGTTGTACCGGGCGGAGGCATATCTATATGATATATAGTCTTTTTTCGGGCCGCTCTCGGTTGCGGCCCTGCGTTGGAGTGCCGCGATGGCGGATGTCACGATCTATACGACGATGATGTGCCCCTATTGTTACCGGGCGAAAGACCTGCTCGGGCGGAAGGGCGTTGCCTTCACTGAAATCGATGTCGGCATGGATGTCGACAAGCGTCGCGAAATGATGGCGCGCGCCAATGGCCGCCACACGGTGCCGCAGATTTTCATCGGCGACCGGCATGTCGGGGGCAGCGACGATCTGCAGGCGCTCGAAGCCGCCGGCAAGCTCGACGCTCTGCTGGCCGCCTGACGCAATGACAGCTGCAACCACATTCACTGCCGCTTGTGTGCAGATGCGCGCCGGGCGCGATGTTGCGGCCAATCTTGCCTCGGTATCGGCGCTTGTCTCCGAAGCGGCAGCGGCGGGCGCCGACTTCGTCATGACGCCCGAGATGACTTCGCTTCTCGAAACGAAAAGCGAGAAACTGTTCGCCAATACGTGCGAAGAACAAGACGATGCGACGCTGGCAGCGCTGCGCCAACTGGCGGCGGCGAAGAAAATATGGCTGCTGATCGGTTCGCTGCCGGTCAAGCTTTCGGCGACGAAGCTTGCGAACCGGTCGTTCCTGGTCGCGCCCGATGGCGGCATCACCGCGCGTTACGACAAGATCCACATGTTCGACGTCGACCTCGCTGGTGGCGAGAGCTACCGCGAAAGCAAGAATTTCGAACCGGGCCGCGAGGCCGTCATCGCCGACCTGCCCTGGGGGCGCCTCGGGATGACGGTTTGTTACGATCTGCGTTTTCCGCATCTCTATCGCGCGCTGGCGCAGGCGGGAGCCGATTTTCTGACCGTGCCCGCCGCCTTCACGCGCCAGACCGGCGCAGCGCATTGGCATGCGCTGCTGAAAGCGCGCGCCATCGAGACCGGCTGCTATGTCTTTGCGCCGGCGCAGGGCGGCAAGCATGAATGCGGTCGCGAAACCTACGGCCACAGTCTCATCGTCGCGCCCTGGGGCGAGGTCGCCGCCGAGGCCGCACATGACGAACCCGGCGTCCTGCTCGCCGAAATCGACACCGCGCGTATCGCGGAAGCGCGGGCGCGCGTTCCAAGTCTCGGCCATGATCGCGAATTCGCGCTGCCCGTCGTCAAATCGGTGAGGCAGGCATCATGATCCGCTACGCGCTTCTCTGCGAGCACGAACACGAATTCGACGGCTGGTTTCCGTCGTCCGCCGGTTTCGAGGCGCAGGCTGCGTCCGGTGACGTCGTCTGCCCCGTTTGCGGCAGCGCCGAGGTGCGCAAGGCGCTGATGGCGCCTGGCCTTGGACGCGGTACAAAAAAGGGTGCGAAGCGCGGCGATATTTCTGCTACGCCCGATGCCGCGCAGAAGATGAACATGATGATGCTGGCGCTCAAGAAGCACGTCGAAGAGAATTGCGACTATGTCGGCGACAAGTTTGCCGAGGAGGCGCGCCGTATTCACTACGGTGAGACCGATCACCGCGACATCTATGGCGAGGCGACGCTGGCCGAAGCGCGTGACCTGATCGACGAAGGCGTCGAGGTTGCGCCCTTGCCCGTCGTGCCGCCGGCCCGCGCGAACTGAGTGCGGCTCAGGCGTCGATCCCGAACACCGACTTCAGATACGGGTTGAGAAACTTGCCCTCCGGGTCCAGTTCCTTCCGCAACTCGAGAAAATCCTGCCACTTCGGATAAAGCGGCGCGAAGTCCTTTGCCGTCAGCGTGTTGAGCTTGCCCCAGTGCGGACGGCCGTCATGCTTGCGGAAGATCGGCTCGATGGCGCTGAAATAGGGTTCGTAATCCGCTTCGTGAAAGCGATGGACGGCGATCGAGCAACTCTCGCGCCGGTAGAACGGGCTCAGCCAGATGTCGTCCGGCGCCGTGGTGCGGAACTCGATCGGGAAAAAGACCTCGATATTGCCGGTCTCGATCGCCGCGATGATTTCGCGCAGCGCTTTCGGGCCTGCCTCGCGCGGCAGGTGATATTCCATTTCGTTGAAGCGCACATTGCGTTCCGCCGACAATGTCTTGTGCGAATAGTCGACGCGTTCCTCGGGCTCCATTCCGGCCATGATCTTCTGGATGACCCAGCGCCGCGTCGAGGGCGACCAGCCGAGCCAGTCCTGCAATTGTTTCAGTTGCATCACCCCTTCATCGTCCTCGTTTACAGGCTCCGGCGTTTCGGCTTCGTCCGTCTCGTCATTCGTGATGCCGATCGCCATGCCGGAATAGGGAACGTAGTAGAATTCGAAATTGCGGTGCTTCGCCCAAAGCTCGGGCGCCTGCTCCAGCATCTCTTCGATGGAGGCAATCCAGGTGCGGCGCTTCAGCTTGTAGAGCGGCCGCGCCTGCATCGTCGTCTCCGTCACGATGCCCAGCGCGCCCAGCGAAACCCGCGCGGCGTCGAAGACACCGGCATTTGTCGTCTCGCTGCATTCGAGAAGCTCACCGGATGCCGTCATCAGCTTCAGGCCGGTCACGAAGGTCGAGAGCGAGCCGAGATCGACGCCCGTGCCATGCGTTGCCGTCGAAATCGCGCCTGCGATCGTCTGCTTGTTGATGTCGGGCATGTTGTCGAGTGCGAGGTCGCGTTCGGCGAGCGCCGAGGCCATGGCGCCGAGACGCGTACCGGCCTTGAACGTTGCGCGCCGCGTTGCTGCGTCGTGAGAGACGATGCCGCTCAGCCGGTCGAGAGAGACGAGTGTTCCCTCTGTCGGCACGAGTGGCGAAAAGGAATGCCCGGCGCCGACTGCGCGGATGGGCGTCGCGCTGCCTGTAACGATTTCGGCCAATTCCGCCTCGCTTGCGGGGGCGGTGCGGATGGCGGGTGTGCAGCTCTGTCCGCCGGACCAGTTCTTCCAGGGAATGACACGGCGGGGTTCTTCCGCGAAGGCGCGGGTCAGCAAGGGCGGGATCTGGCCGGTCACCGCCAGCGCCGAAGCGCTGGCCGCGAATTGGAGCATGTTGCGGCGCGAGATTTTCATTCGTTCGTCTCCCCCTCGGCGGTGGCGGCAGGGCCGGCCATGAAGTGTGTCAGCAGGATGAAGTCTTCGGCGTCGCATTCGATGCACTGGCCGAGCGGGGGCATGCCGTTGAAACCGTTCACAATGTTGGCGAGAAGTTGCTCGTCGCCCTTGGCGAGGCGGGGCGCCCAGCTCTCCATGTCGTGTGTCCGCGGGGCGCCGGTCGCCGGGTCCTCGTGACATGTGCTGCAACTATGCGCGTAAAGCGTTGCTTCATGCGCGTTGAGGATCACGGGCGCAACCGCTTCCTCTTTCCCGTCGCAGCCTGCCAGCGTGATCAGCGCCAGTCCTGCAAGCGCGGCCGTGAACCGCCCCACTCGATATCTCATATAGCCCCCCGATATTGCCTTCCTGCGGCACTCTTTAGTTCTTTGCCCGTTCTGCAAGCACCATGTAATTGACGTCGGTGTCCTCCGACAGCGACCAGCTGTCGAAGAGCGGATTGTAACCGACACCGGCGATTTCCCGCACCTCAAGCCCGGCGGCTGCGAGGCCCGCTTCCATTTCCTCGACGGTCACGAATTTCTTCCAGTCATGCGTGCCGCGCGGCAGCCAGCCGAGAACATATTCGGCGCCGACGATCGCCAGCGCATGCGCCTTCAGCGTGCGGTTGAGGGTCGCCACGAACATCAGCCCGCCCGGCCGCACCATCTGCGCGCAATCCTTCAGGAACATGTCGCGGTCGGCCACATGCTCGATCACTTCCATGTTGAGGATGACGTCGAATGTCTCGCCCTGGCCGGCCAGCGCCTCGGCCGTGGTGCAGCGATAGTCGATGGCGAGGCCCTGCTCGGCGGCATGGACGGATGCCGTCTTGATGTTTTCCTCCGAGGCGTCGGCAGCGGTCACGTCGGCGCCGAGGCGCGCCATCGGCTCGGCGAGCAGGCCGCCGCCGCAGCCGATGTCGAGAAAGCGCAAGCCCTGAAACGGATGCCGGGCCCGGGCGTCGAGCCCGTAATGGGCGCCGACATGCGCGCGGATATAGCCGAGCCGCACGGGGTTGAATTTGTGCAGCGGACGGAACTTGCCCGCCGGGTCCCACCATTCGGCGGCCATGGCCGAAAAGCGGGCGATCTCCGCCGGATCGACGCTGCCTGCCCCGTCCCTCGGGGTCTGCTCTCCGGCCGGTTTGGCCATATGGCTCTTTCCCTTGCGTCGCTCTGGCTTTCCGGCCGTTTCCGCCGGTTGCGGGGTTGGGGCGGGGCTTGTATGTATGGCCGCGCCCGGCGGGCGCGGGGCACAGCCTCCCATCTGGTTATGATATAGGGCGTTCCGGCCGGATCGGTCCAGTGGGCCCTCGGCGCCGGCGAAGAATGACAGCCGCCGATCGGGATCGGCGGCGCTGAGTTATGGAAGCGAAGATGGCCAGACTGGTCATGAAATTCGGCGGCACGTCGGTCGGGGATGTCGAGCGCATCCGCAATGTGGCGCAGCATGTCAAACGCGAGACGGATGCCGGCCACGAGGTCGCCGTCGTCGTTTCGGCGATGGCTGGCACCACAAACCAGCTCGTTGCCTGGGCGCGCGAGACGGCGCCGCTGCATGATGCGCGCGAATATGACGCAATTGTTGCAACCGGCGAGCAGGTGACGGTCGGGCTGCTTGCGATCGAGTTGCAGCGCATCGGCGTGTCGGCGCGCTCATGGCTCGGCTGGCAGATTCCGATTCACACCGACAACGCCCATGGCGCGGCGCGCATTCAGGAGATCGACGGCACGGTGCTGATCGAGCGCCTCGGGCGCAGGGAAGTTGCGGTTGTCGCCGGCTTTCAGGGTCTGGCGCCGGACAACAGAATCACGACGCTCGGCCGCGGCGGCTCCGACACCAGTGCCGTTGCCATTGCGGCGGCGATCCATGCCGACCGCTGCGACATTTATACCGATGTCGATGGCGTTTATACGACCGATCCGCGCATCGTTGCGAAGGCGCGAAAGCTTGGTAAGATCAGCTACGAGGAAATGCTGGAGATGGCGTCGCTCGGCGCCAAGGTTCTCCAGACCCGCTCCGTCGAACTCGCCATGGTCCATCGTGTGCGCCTTCAGGTTCGCTCGAGCTTCGATGCGCCCGACGCGCCGCAGGGCAACGGGCCTGAGGCAATCGGGCCGGGTACTCTTGTTTGCGACGAGGATGAAATCTTGGAACAACAGGTCGTCAGCGGCATCGCCTATTCGAAAGACGAAGCCAAGGTCACGCTCGTTAAGGTCGAGGACAAGCCGGGCGTCGCCGCGGGCGTTTTCGGGCCGCTGGCCGATGCGTCGATCAATGTCGACATGATCATCCAGAACGTGTCGGATGATGGCAAAAGCACCGACATCACCTTCACGGTGCCGCAGGCCGAGCTGACGCGCGCCGAGGATGTGATCCGCAAGTTGCAGGCCGGCATCGGCTGCCAGGAAGTCAAGACCGACCTCAATGTCGTCAAGGTGTCGATCATCGGCATCGGCATGCGCAGCCATGCCGGCGTCGCCAAGACGATGTTCCAGACGCTTGCCGAGAAGGGAATCAACATCCTTGCGATCACGACATCGGAGATCAAGGTCAGTGTGCTGATCTCGTCGGAATATACCGAGCTTGCCGTGCGCGCCCTGCACACGGCCTACGAACTCGATGCCGGATAACGGAGGCCAGGACCGTTGACGCTCATCCGCCACATTCGCAGCGAAAGGGACCGGGACTGATGCCGGGCTCCGTCGGCGGTCCGCGCATCCTGCTCCGTCGACTGCGCGAAGTCATGGCGGAGCCGGAAAGTGCGCAAAAACGACTCGACAAGATCGTCGTGCTGATCGCGTCCAACATGGTCGCGGAGGTGTGCTCGGTCTATCTCGTCAACAGGACGCGCGAACTCGAATTGTCGGCGACCGAAGGGTTGAAGCCGACCGCCGTCCACAACACGCGGCTGAAATCCGGCGAAGGCCTGATCGGCGACATTGCCGAGCATGCGCGGCCGCTCAATCTGGCCGACGCGCAGTCGCATCCGGGGTTTGCCTACCGGCCGGAAACGGGCGAAGAAATCTACAAGTCGCTGATGGGCGTGCCGATTCTCAGAAGCGGCAAGGTCGTCGGCGTGCTCGCCGTGCAGAACCGCACCAAGCGGCATTACACCGAAGAGGAAGTCGAGGCGCTGCAGACGGTCGCGATGGTGCTCGCCGAAGTCGTGGCGGCCGCCGAGCTGGTCGACCCGCAGGCCTTCGAGACGCCGGACCAGGCCCGCCAGGTGCCGCACCACATCCAGGCGACCTCCTTCTGCGAGGGCATCGCGCTCGGGCATGCGGTGCTGCACGAGCCGCGCGTGCATGTGACGAAGCTGATCGCCGAAGACACCGAGCTCGAACTGAAGCGCCTCGAACAGGCCGTTTATGCGCTTCGGGGCTCGATCGACGACATGCTGGAAACGGCCGATCTCAGCCATGCGGGCGAGCATCGCGAAGTGCTGCAGGCCTATCGCATGTTCGCGAACGATCGCGGCTGGCTGAAGCGGATGCTCGAGGCGGTGCGCACCGGCCTCACGGCGGAAGCCGCCGTCGAGCGCGTGCAGAACGACACGCGGGCGCGGCTGCAGCGCGCGGCCGATCCTTACATCCGCGACCGGCTGCATGATTTCGACGATCTCGCCAACCGGCTCTTGCGCCAGCTCACCGGCGTCACGCTTGCCTCGCTCTCGGCCAACCTGCCGAACGACGCCATCATCATCGCGCGCAACATGGGTCCGGCCGAGCTCCTCGACTACGACAAGACGCGGCTCAGGGGTCTCGTGCTCGAGGAGGGCGCGGCCAACGCCCATGTCTCGATCGTCGCGCGCGCCTTCGGCATCGCCACGGTCGGCCGCGCCGGCGACATTCTCGATCATATCGAGCCGGGCGACGCGATCATCGTCGATGGCGACACGGGCGAGGTCTATCTGCGCCCCTCGCAGGAAGTCATCGCCTCCTATTCGGAGAAGGCACGCTTCCGCGCCCGCAAGCAGGAACAGTACAAGGCGATCCGGGGCGAGCCGGCGGTCACCTGCGACGGCGAGCGCGTCTCGCTCTATGTCAATGCCGGTCTGCAGGTCGACCTGCCGCATCTGGAGGAATCGGGTGCCGAGGGTATCGGCCTCTTCCGCACCGAGCTTCAGTTCATGATCGCTTCGACGCTGCCATCCTTGCGCGACCAGATCGAGCTTTATGGCGCCGTGCTCGATGTCGCCGGCGACAATCCGGTCGTCTTCCGCACGCTCGATATCGGCGGCGACAAGATGTTGCCTTACATGAATTTCGCGGCGCTGAAGGAAGAGAACCCGGCGCTTGGCTGGCGTGCTATCCGCATCAGCCTCGACCGGCCGGGCCTTTTGCGCCATCAGGTCAGGGCGCTCTTGACGGCGGCGGCCGGACGGTCGCTCCGGATCATGTTTCCGATGATCGCCGAAGTGGCCGAATTCCAGCGCGCCCGCGCGCTGGTCGACAAGGAAATGGCCCGGCTCGACCAGTTCGGCAAGGAAAAGCCCGCGCATCTCGAAATTGGCACCATGCTCGAAGTGCCGTCGCTGGCCTGGCAGCTCGATACGCTGTTGCCGCTGGTCGATTTCGTGTCCGTCGGCTCGAATGACCTCCTGCAGTTCCTTTTCGCCTCTGACCGGGGCAATGCCCGTGTCGCCAGCCGCTACGATTTCCTGAGTCCGGCCGTGCTGAGTTTCCTGAAGCACATTGTCGTCAAATGCCGCGCGCATAACACGCCGCTGACGCTGTGCGGCGAAATGTCCGGCAAGCCGCTCGAGGCGATGGCGCTTCTGGGTCTTGGTTTCCGCCGTATTTCGATGTCGCCGGCGGCCGTCGGCCCGGTCAAGATGATGGTCCGCTCGCTCGACGCGGGCAAACTCGAGACCTTCATGGAAGGCCTTTTCGAGCTGCCGGACCGGTCCGTCCGCGAGCGGCTCGCCGGCTTTGCCGAGGCCCATGGCGTGATCATTTGAGGCGGCTCCGGCGCCCGCCGCCCCGCATCCGCCCGAAACCCGAAAACCTTGACCGGAAAAGGGGGTTGACCCGATCCGTGGTTGCAGTTTGTCAACGGTTTTGTTCTATTCTAGGCAATCAGACGCATTGGGTGGATGTGTTCGGGCCGGTTCGGGGACCGATATGTATCGTTTTGAAGCACCGATGATCCTTCGCAGTACCCATTGATGAGAAAAAAAGTGCGGTTTGAATGGCTCAGCTCGGGGAAGAAGAGCCCACACAGATGACCAAAGTCACGATGCTGCCCACCGAAGACCGGTCGGACGCGCGGCGCAGGCTGCACCTGCGCGACATCACCAATGAATTGCCCGACGCCGCCGACACGGTGGGCGCCGAGTTGCGCAATGCGCGGTTGCGCCGCGGCGAGGATCTGCGCGCGATCGCGCAATGTCTTCGCATCAGCCGCAGCCAGCTCGAGGCGATCGAAGAAGGCCGCAACGCCGAGCTTCCGGCGCGCGCCTATGCGATCGGTTTCGTTCGTTCCTATGCGGAATATCTCGGTCTCGACAGCCGCCACGTCGTCGAGCGCTACAAGGCCGAACTGGACAATGCGGCGGCAACCGCCGCCGATCTGAGCTTCCCCGACATCGACGAAGAGCGGCGGCTGCCGAAAGGCACCTTCCTGATCGTGCTTCTCGTCGTCGCGGCCGGCCTTTATGGCGGCTGGCTGTTGTCGAAGTCGACCGACGAAATGATGGCCGCGCGCGGGCCCGCCACGCTTGATCTGCCGGCAACGGCGGATGCACCGGCGGAATCCGCCGATGCCGTTGCACCGCGCGGCGACAGCGCGTCCGCCTCGACACCCGGTGCCGACGATGTGCCGGTCGTGCGCGTTGCGCCGGCGCCGTCTGCCGATGCGGTTCTTCCGCCGCAAAGCGTTTACGAGCCGGCGCCGCTCAACGAGGAAGCGGCCGAAGCCGCGGCCGCCGAAGCGGCTGTCGAGGAAATGGAACTCGCCGCGCTCTCCGAAGAAGTGTCGTCCGAGCTGCCGCCCGTGCCGGATGGCACGCCCTATGGCGCCGAAAATGTCGACGGCCGGGTCGTGGTGCGTGCCCGCCGCAACGGTGCCTGGATCCGCGTCGAGGATGCGGCCGGCAAAGTTCTGATCGAACGGGTTTTCCAGATCGGCGACAGCTACCGCGCGCCGAGCCAGCCCGGCGTCATTCTGGTGGCGCGCGATGCCAGCGCCTTCGAGATCATGGTCGATGGCCAGCCGCTGGGTCTTGCCGGGCCTTCGACGCTGGTTCTGACGGGCAAGTCGCTCTATGCGGCCGATCTGCTGGCGGCGATGCCGAAACCGGCGGTTGCCGGCGATGTTTCGGGTGAAACGCCGCTCGAATAGGCCGTTTTCGCGGAAACGCCACATTTCTGGTATGAAATCGCCTGACGGGTGCGGCGCCATGCGCCATGTGCCCTTTCGGTCCAGCGTCCCGCGGACGGACGGATAGTGAAGCCATGAGCAGCATCAGACCCTGGCGCGACATCGCGCGCCGCAAGAGCCGGCAGATTCATGTGGGATCGGTGCTGGTCGGTGGCGATGCGCCGATTTCCGTCCAGACCATGACCAACTCGCTGACGTCCGATGCGAAGGCGACGATTGAGCAGATTCGCCGCATCGAAGAGGCGGGCTGCGACATCGTGCGCGTGTCCTGCCCCGACGAGGCCTCGACGGCGGCGCTCGGCGAAATCGTCCGCGCCAGCAAAATTCCGATCGTTGCCGACATTCACTTCCACTATCGCCGCGCCATCGAAGCGGCAAAGGCGGGCGCCGCCTGCCTCCGCATCAATCCGGGCAATATCGGCTCGGCGGCGCGGGTGAAGGAGGTCGTCCAGGCGGCAAAGGATCATGGCTGCTCGATGCGCATCGGCGTCAATGCCGGTTCGCTCGAACGCGACCTTCTCGAAAAATACGGCGAACCCTGCCCTGAAGCGATGGTTGAAAGCGCGCTCGATCATGCACGCATCCTGCAGGATCACGATTTCCACGAATTCAAGATCAGCGTGAAAGCATCCGATCCCTTCCTCACGGTCGCCGCCTATCAGCAGCTGGCCGACGCCATCGATTGTCCGCTCCATATCGGCGTCACCGAAGCAGGCGGGTTGATGACCGGCACGGTCAAGTCCTCGGTCGGTCTCGGCATGCTGCTCTGGGGCGGCATCGGCGACACCGTCCGCGTTTCGCTTTCGGCCGATCCCGTCGAGGAAGTGAAAGTCGGCTTCGACATTCTGAAGTCGCTCGGGCTGCGCCATCGCGGCGTCACCATCATTTCCTGCCCGTCCTGCGCGCGGCAGGGCTTCGACGTCATCGGCACGGTCCGCCTGCTTGAGGAACGTCTCGCCCATATCGCGACGCCGATGACGCTGTCGGTGATCGGCTGCGTCGTCAACGGGCCGGGCGAGGCCGAACAGACCGATATCGGGTTCACCGGCGGCGGCGCGGGTTCGGGCATGGTCTATCTTGCCGGCCTCACCGATCACAAGATCAGGAACGACGAGATCGTCGAGCACCTGGTCGAACTGGTCGAAACCAAGGCGAAGGAAATCGAGCGCGCGCGCGAAGCCGCGGAACGAGCGGCCGAACCACACGCTCTGGCCGGCGATTAGCGAGGCTGGCGCCCCGGCCCGCCGCCCGCTCCGTCACTCGCCAGGTTCCTTGTTCGACATGATCCCCGAAGAAAAACTCCAGAGCGTCATCGCCCGCTTCGAGGCGGTGCAGTCCGAAATGAATTCCGACCTGCCGCGCGATCGTTTCGTCGCGCTGTCGAAGGAATTTTCGGAGCTTGCGCCCATCGCCGCGGCGATCGGCAAGCTCAATGCCGCGCAGCGCGAATACGAGGATGCCGAAGCGCTCTTGCGGGTGCGCGATATGGCCGAGATGGCGCGCGAAGAAATCGCGCGCCTCAACGAGGAATTGCCGCGGCTCGAACATGAACTGCAGTTGATGCTGCTGCCCGGGGACGCCGCCGACGAGCGCAACGTCATTCTCGAGGTGCGCGCCGGCACCGGCGGCGACGAGGCGGCCCTTTTCGCCGGCGATCTCTTCCGCATGTATGAACGCTACGCGGCGCTGCAGGGCTGGAAGGTCGAGCTCATCTCGGCGTCCGAGGGCGAAATGGGCGGCTACAAGGAAATCGTTGCCGGCATTTCGGGGCGCGGCGTCTATGCGAAGCTGAAATTCGAATCGGGCGTCCATCGCGTGCAGCGCGTACCGGCGACCGAAGGCAGCGGACGCATCCACACATCGGCGGCCACCGTCGCGGTGCTGCCCGAGGCCGCGGAGGTCGATGTCGCGATCGAGGACAAGGATTTGCGCATCGACGTCTACCGGGCGTCCGGCGCCGGCGGCCAGCATGTCAACAAGACCGAAAGCGCCGTCCGCATCACGCATCTGCCGACCGGCATCGTCGTTGCGCAGCAGGACGAGAAATCGCAGCACAAGAACAAGGCGCGCGCGATGCAGCTGCTCCGGGCCAAGATCTACGACGCGGAGCGCGAACGTCTCGACCGCGCGCGTTCGGCGGAGCGCAAGGGCCAGGTCGGTTCGGGCGACCGCTCGGAGCGCATCCGCACCTATAATTTTCCGCAGAGCCGGGTCACCGATCACCGCATCAATCTGACATTGCACAAGCTCGATCAGATCGTCGCCGGCGAGGCGCTGGGCGAATTGATCTCGGCGCTTGTCGCCGAGGACCAGGCGGCGCGTCTGGCGGCGCTGGGCGACGAGGCGTGAACACGCGCGACCATGCGGCGCGGATGCTGGGCTGGCGGTTGAAGCAGGCGG
>NZ_JBBECC010000020.1:0-45198 GCF_040882025.1 Parvibaculum sp.
GCCACGTGTCGCTGCCGTCTTCGTCAATCGGCTTCGCAAGTCGATGCGCCTGCAATCCGACCCGACCATCATCTACGGGCTGGTAGGCGGTAAGGGTGTGCTGGGCCGTCCGATCCGCCGCAGCGAGATCGATCGGCAGACCCCTTACAACACCTATCAGATCGACGGGCTGCCCCCGACGCCTATCGCCAATCCGGGTCGCGCCTCGCTCGAGGCCGTTCTGAACCCTCCGGAAACGGATGAGTATTACTTTGTGGCTGACGGTACCGGCGGCCATGCCTTTTCCCGGACATTGGCCGAGCATCAGCGCCGCGTACAGGAATGGCGGCGGATCGAACGGGAAAGAGTTCAGGGAAACATCAAAAAAGAAGCGATCCGATGAGTTGCCTGTCGCCGATTTGCCTGCGCCGCCTGCTATAGTTGAGCCTATCGGAAACTCATGATTCCTGCCAAGGAGGCCCAATGCCGCTCACAAGCATGACAGGCTTTGCCCGCGTCGAGGGCGAAGCGGGCCTTGCGCGCTGGCACTGGGAATTGCGAAGCGTCAACGGCAAGGGGCTCGATGCGCGATTCCGGCTGCCGGCTGGGCTCGATGCGGTGGAGCCGCGGTTGCGGGCCGAACTTGCAAAGCATCTCAAGCGCGGCAACTGCCAGGCCAGTCTCACTGTCGACCGAAGTGCGGCCCCCGTGCCGCTTCGTGTCAACAAGGAGGCGTTGCGCGTGGTGCTCGAGGCAATTGTCGAACTGCGGCGCGATATCGAAATGAAGCCGCCGCAGCCTGAGGGTATTCTGGCCTTGAGAGGGGTGCTGGAAAGCGCCGACGTCGCTGACGAGAGCGAGGAGGTGCGTCACGCTTTTGAGGAAGCTATTGTTTCATCGTTCGGCGAAGCGGCGGCGATGCTTGCGATCGCCCGTGCTGAGGAAGGGAGCAGGCTCGAAGCCATGCTCCGCGCTCATGTGGATGAAATAGAACGCTTGACGAAAGCCGCGGCAGCTTCGCCCGCTGCCACAGCCGAAGCGATGCGCGCCCGCCTCGCCACACAGATCGGCGAACTCCTCGGCGCGTCATCGTCTCTCTCCGAAGAACGCCTGGCACAGGAAGCCGCCTTGCTCGCCACCAAGGCCGATGTGCGCGAGGAAATCGACCGCCTCAATGCCCATATCGCGCAGGCACGCGAAATATTCGCAGGCGCTGAGCCGGCCGGTCGGCGTCTCGATTTCCTGACCCAGGAATTCAATCGCGAAGCCAACACGCTCTGTTCCAAGGCTGCCGACATCGGTCTCACCCGTATCGGTCTCGAATTGAAAACCGCCATCGACCAGCTTCGCGAACAGGTCCAGAACGTGGAATGATGGGCCCGAGATGACCGAAATGGACATTCACCGCCGTGGCTTGATGCTGGTTCTCTCCTCGCCCTCCGGCGCGGGCAAGACAACGCTCTCGCGCCGCCTCCTCGACAGTGATCCGGAGATCGACATGTCCGTATCGGCAACCACCCGCAAGCCGCGGCCGGGCGAGGTGGACGGAAAGGACTATTTCTTCCTCAGCACCGAAGACTTCGGGATCATGCGCAACAAGGGCGAGTTCCTCGAAAGCGCCAAGGTCTTCGGAAATTACTACGGCACGCCGCGAAAGCCGGTGGAGGAGGCTCTGGCCAGAGGCCGCGACGTCCTTTTCGACATCGACTGGCAGGGAACGCAGCAGCTCGACGAAAGCGCGCCGGAAGATCTGGTCAAGGTATTCATCCTGCCCCCGTCGGCACAGGAACTCGAAAAACGCCTTGAGCGGCGCGCACAGGACCCGGCCGACGTTGTGGCTTCGCGCATGGAAAAAGCGTCGGACGAAATAAGCCACTATCAGGAATATGAATATATTGTCGTCAACGACGACGTGGACAGGGCTTTTGCCGCCTTGCAGGCGATCCTGCGCGCCGAGCGCTTGAAGCGCCGCCGCTTGACCGGCCTGTCCAATTTTGTAAAGCAGCTTCGCGAGGCGCTTTGAGCCGCGCCGGGGGGAATGGATGACCAAGGTTGTGATACTGGCGGGTGGTCTCGGCACGCGCATTTCGGAAGAGAGCCAGTTGCGCCCGAAGCCGATGATCGAAATCGGCGGTCGGCCGATCCTCTGGCACATCATGAAAATCTATACCCAATACGGGTTCACTGATTTCGTGATCTGCCTCGGCTATCGCGGTTACATGATCAAGGAATACTTTGCCAATTACGTCTTGCATTCGTCCGACGTGACGATAGATGCGACGACAGGCGCCATCGAATTTCACCAGAAGACACGCGAACCCTGGCGCGTGACGCTGGTCGATACCGGTGCCGACACGATGACGGGCGGCCGGGTGAAGCGCGTGCGCGACTATCTCGATCCCGGCGAAACTTTTTTCATGACCTATGGTGACGGTGTCGCCGATGTCGACGTTGCGAAGTTGCTCGCTTTTCATAAATCTCACGGCAAAGCAGCGACGCTGACCAGCGTTGTACCGCCGGGCCGCTACGGCGCGCTGGAACTGGAGGGCGATGTGGTACGGCGTTTCATCGAGAAGCCGCCGGGTGACAATGCCTGGATCAATGGTGGTTTTTTTGCGCTGGAACCTTCCGTTCTTGATCGCATCGCGGCCGACGAAACACCTTTCGAGGGAGAACCTTTGATGGGACTGGCTCGCGACGGCGAATTGATGACCTTCCGGCACAGTGGCTTCTGGCAGCCTATGGACACATTGCGAGAGAAAAACCATCTGGAGGAGCTCTGGGCAACCGGCCGGGCGCCCTGGAAGGTCTGGAGGGACTAGGTTTGCCGATCGACGGCCTCGATGCGAAATTCTGGTGCGGCAAGCGCGTGCTGTTGACCGGACATACCGGCTTCAAGGGCGCGTGGGCAGCGCTCTGGCTGTCGCGCCTTGGCGCCGAGGTAACGGGCCTTGCGCTTGCGCCGGACACCGACCCCAATCTGTTCAACTTGGCGAAGGTCGAAAGTCATCTGGATTCCCGTATTGTCGATTTGCGCGACCGCGACGTCTTGCGCGCCGCGGTTCGCAGTGCCGATCCGCAGATCGTCATTCACATGGCGGCACAACCGCTTGTGCGACGATCCTATGTCGAGCCGGTGGAAACCTTCGCGGCCAATGTTATGGGGACTGTGCATCTACTCGACGCGCTGCGTGAGGTAGAGGCGCTCCGGACGGTACTGGTCGTGACAACCGACAAGGTCTACGAAAACGCCGAACAGGGTATCTCCTTTGTCGAGGATGCGCCTCTGGGTGGGTACGACCCCTATTCGGCATCGAAGGCGGCCACCGAAATCGTTGTGTCGAGCTATGCCCGCTCGTTCCTGGCCGAAAAGGGCGTGCGGGTAGCAACCGCACGCGGCGGCAATGTGATCGGTGGTGGCGATTTCTCCGAGGACCGGCTGGTGCCGGACATATGGCGCGCCCTGCAGACGGGCAAGCCGCTGATCCTGCGCAATCCGGCAGCGGCGCGCCCGTGGCAGCACGTGCTCGATTGTCTGAGCGGCTACTTTGCCTTCGCGCGCGGATTGTCGGACGACGTGCCGCTGCCATCGGCGCTGAATTTCGGACCGGCACCCGACGCTGTGTCCGTTACGGTGGCCGCATTGGCCGAAGCCGTTCAGGCCGCGCTCGGGGTCGATGCCGACTGGAAGCCCGCCAACATGGAGGGGCCGCACGAGATGACGACGCTTGAGATCGACTCAAGCCGCGCCCGCGCCGTGCTCGGATGGCGCGACAGGCTTCCGGGCACGTCCAGCGTCGAATGGTTGGCGGATTGGTACCGGGCGCTCAACAGGGACGACGACATGCAGGCGTTCACGCTTGCCCAGATTGCCGCCTATGAAAAGCGAGACAATAGCGGTATCGCGTCATGACGGATCGTTTCGCCGTTTCGACGACACCGCTCGACGGCGTCAAAAGCATCCGCCGCAAACGTATCGGAGACGAACGCGGCTGGCTCGAACGCCTCTTTTGCGGAGACGATCTGGCCGCCGCCGGTTGGATATGGAACGTCGCCCAGATCAATCGGACGCTGACCCATCGAAGGGGAACCGTGCGCGGCATGCATTTCCAGCGTGCGCCTCACGAGGAAGCGAAACTCGTTACCTGCCTCAAGGGTAACGTGTTCGATGTCGCCGTCGATCTGCGACCGGACTCGCCGACGTATCGTCGCTGGCATGGCGAAATCCTGTCTGACGGCAACGACACCAGCCTGCTGATTCCACCTGGTTTTGCTCACGGTTTTCAGACCCTGTCGGACGAGGTCGAGATGTTGTACTTCCATTCGGCGCCTTACGCGGCGGCGGCGGAAGGAGGCGTCAGGCCCGACGATCCTGCCCTGTCGATCGCCTGGCCGATGGAGATTGTCGAAATGTCCGACCGGGACCGGAACCATCCGCTTCTGAATGATGGAGGGAACGCACCGTGAAGTGTCGTCATTGCGGGGCGCCGCTCACCTTGCCGTTTATCGATCTCGGCGCTGCACCGCCCTCCAACGCCTATCTGACTGCCGACGCGCTCAACGGGCCGGAAACCTGGTATCCATTGCGTGTTCTTGTTTGCACCACTTGCTGGCTGGTCCAGACCGAGGACCATGCGGGGCGCGAGGAACTTTTTTCGGCCGACTACGCCTATTTCAGCTCGACTTCGACAAGTTGGCTGGCACACGCGAAAGGCTATGCCGAAGCGATGACCGCGCGCTTCGGGTTGACCTCCGGCAGCATGGTCGTCGAAATCGCGGCCAATGACGGTTACCTGCTGCAATATGTGAAGGCGCTGGGCATTCCCTGTTATGGCATCGAGCCCACCGCGAGTACGGCCGCTGCGGCGCGCGGCAAGGGGATCGAAATCGACGAACGCTTCTTCGGCGTCGCCCTGGCGCGTGAGCTTGCCGCCGCCGGCCGCGGGGCCGATCTGATGGCGGCCAACAATGTGCTGGCCCATGTCCCCGACATCAATGATTTCGCGGCGGGCTTCGCGGCCTTGCTCAAGCCTGCGGGCGTCGCGACATTCGAGTTTCCGCATTTGCTCCGTCTGGTGCAGGAAAACCAGTTCGACACCATCTATCACGAGCATTATTCGTATCTCTCTCTGACATCCGTCGCGCGCATATTCGAGGCAAACGGCCTTCGCTGCTTCGATGTCGAGGAGCTGCCGACGCATGGCGGCAGCCTGCGCGTCTATGCACAACGCGCCGACGCGGGACCGCATGAGATGTCGCCGCGTCTCGCCGCGCTTCTTGCACGCGAGGCCGACGCGGGCATGACGGCCGCCGCCTTCTACAGCGGTTTCCAGCCTCGCGCCGAAAAGGTGAAGGACGATCTGGTCGCCTTCCTGATCGATGCGAAGCGGCAAGGCCTCAAGGTCGGCGCCTATGGCGCGGCGGCGAAGGGCAACACGCTGATGAACTTCGCCGGCATCCGCCCCGACCTCGTGCCCTATGTCGTCGACCGGGCGGCAGCCAAACAGGGCAAGTTCATGCCCGGCAGCCGCATTCCGATTGTCGACGAAGAACAACTCAAGGCCGACCGGCCGGACATCGTCCTGATCCTGCCGTGGAACATTCGTGACGAGGTCATGCCGCAACTCGCATATATACGCGATTGGAAGGCACGCTTTGTGACGGCGGTCCCCGAATTGGCGATTGTCTGAGGGCGGAGCGATGGCCGCGGTCTCCATAGGCGTGCCCGTATACAATGGAGCCGCGACGTTGCGGGCGGCGCTGGAATGCCTGAGGGTTCAGACCTTCACGGACATTGAGGTCATCGTGTCCGACAATGGCTCCACCGACGGCAGCCGGGAGATCGCTGCGGAATTTGCAGATCGGGATTCGCGCTTCCGGCTCGTCCGTCAGCCGGAGAACATCGGCGCCCGAAACAATTTCCGGGCCTTGATCGACCTCGCATCCAGCGATCTCTTCATGTGGAGAGCCGATGACGACCTCTCCAGCGAAAACTATGTTGAGGTGCTGAAGCGCTTGCTGGACGGCCATCCAGACGCCTACCTCGCTGCGCCGAAGTCGCTGCTGGTCGCGCCGGACGGCACGGTGCACAAGGTGCTGCCGGTCGAGGAACCGCGCGCCCGATGGCGCCCGGTGCATATGGGGAAGACGCTGCTCGGCGCGAGCCCCAACTGGATTTACGGCCTCTGGAGAAGGGAAGCGCTTCGTGTCGCGATGGACGACACGGGCGCGATATATTCCTATCTCTGGGCATGGGATCCGCTGACGGTCCTGCCGGCCGTTCTCGATGAGGCGGTGGTTGGCGGCAATGACGCTGTCCTCTTCAAACTGGCGTCGCCGACGCCGCGCTACAGCTCGCGCGTGCCGGCCCGGGAAATGATCGCCATGCGGCGGGTGTTTCGCCGCGCCTGTCTCGCCGAATTCGGAAAACGGAAATGGGGATGGTCGGAACGCCCCATTCTCTTCGTGTATGTGCTCCGGTTTGCAAATCTGAGGGTCTACAGATTCTTCAAAATGCTTCGGCGCTATATCCGTGAGAAGCTGGGCATCATTCAGGCGTAGCCGGCGGCGTGGCGTATCGAGCCCGCCTGGCATCGCTGTCGGAAATTGCCTTCCTGCCATGCAACGGTGGAGACGAGAATGCGCATACTGGTAACCGGGGCCTCGGGATTCGTCGGCCGCGCCGTGCTGGCGCCGCTGCTGGCCGCCGGCGCCGAGGTCCATGCCGTCTCCCGCGCGGGCGGCGGCACGGCCGACGGCTGCATCTGGCACCGGGCCGATCTCATGGAGACCGGCCGTGTGCATGCGCTCGTCGGTGATGTGCGTCCGCAGATTGTCCTGCATCTCGCATGGTGCGTCGAGCACGGGCGTTTCTGGACGGACCCGGCGAATCTCGATTGGGTCGCGGCGAGCCTGCATTTGGCGCGCGCGGCCGCCGAAGCTGGTGCATCCCGGTTCGTCGCAACAGGCACCTGTTATGAATACGACTGGCCCGGCCAGGGCAAATGCCGGGAGCGCGAAACGCCGACCGCGCCGCATACATTGTACGATACAAGCAAGGATGCCTGCCGGCGGATATTGGAAGCGTTCTTCGCGCAACAGGGAATGGATTTTGCCTGGGGCCGCCTCTTTTTCCTCTATGGCCCTGGCGAGACTCCATCCCGCCTCGTTGCCTCGATTGCCAGGGCGCTGGTCCAGGGGCACAAGGCCCCGGTCTCGCTCGGTCTTGCGGTGCGCGACTTCATCGATGTGCGCGATGCGGGCGCGGCGCTGGCCGCCCTGGCGCTTTCGGCGGCGATCGGCCCCGTCAACATAGCGACCGGCGAAGGGATATCGGTTGCGAATTTGGCCATGAAACTCGGCGAGATCGCGGGACGGCCGGATCTTGTGCAACTGGGCGCCCTTGAAGACCGCGCGGGTGAGCCGCCGGTCATTGTCGCGGATACGGAGCGCTTGATCTCGGAAGTCGGGTTTCGGCCGCTCCGAACCATCGACGGGGGGCTAGGCGATGCGCTCGACTACTGGGCATCGCGCCTCGGACAGATTGACCGGACGCCGGGATAGGCGCTTGTTATCCCGACACGGTCTGGAATAAGCTCGGGTCGCCGAAAATCCCGGATCATTGGAGGGGTACTTGAACACCGCCGCGACTGCGACCAAAGAAAGCTTGTGCGAGGCCATTCGCAATTGTGGCTCCGACGATGAGGCCTTTTTCGGATATCCGGTCAGGGAAGATGGGCTCTTCCTTCAACAGGATCCGGATGAGTTCGCATCCTTCGTCGAATATCTGGCATCGAATTTTCCACCGTCGAAACTGTCGATCGATATCGGCATCGCCGCCGGCGGAAACACCAAATTCGTGCGCGACTATTACCCGGTGGAAAAGACCATCATTCTCGATATCGGGCAGCATCCGCGGCATGGTCATTGGCCGCGGATCAAGAAGCAGGTTCGCAGCGACATCATCCTCGAGATCATCGATG
Organism: Parvibaculum sp.; assembly: GCF_040882025.1. GTDB lineage: Bacteria > Pseudomonadota > Alphaproteobacteria > Parvibaculales > Parvibaculaceae > Parvibaculum. The sequence continues at coordinate 7,962 of NZ_JBBECC010000020.1, forward strand.
ATTCTCACGCGCCGCATGTGCGCGAAAAGCTTCTGCCTTATGCCGGCAAGATCGACTATGCCTTCGTCGACGGCGATCACAGTTACCGCGGCTTGAAACAGGATATCTTTCTCATGAAGGAACTCCTGATGCCGGGCGCCGTGATGACGCTTCACGACACGCATGCGGTCGAAGACTGCAACCGCGTCTTTGAAGAGCTGAAGCATTCGGAGGATTTCGAATTACTGAAGAATTTTGTCAGCCGGTTCGGCATTTCGGTGTGGCGCTACACCGGAAAGGGAAAATCGACAGTCGGCTATCTGAACCGTCGTTTCGGGTGGGGCCGACTCTAGAACCGTCCGGTCAGCAGGCGGCGCAAGGCCACGGCGGCTCTCTCGACGATACCGAGTGGCGCCGGCCGAGACCTTTCGCCCCAGCTCAACCCTGCCACCTTCTGCCGGTGACGCGTCGACCCCTCCGCGAAGTCCCGCGTCCGGTTGTCCGCGACCAGAAGATTTTCCTGCCGGCCGGATCTGAATGTGCCTGACTCGGGCCAGCCTTCTTTCGCGAAAACAGATCCGTCCCTGCCGACGACGTAAGGTTGCAGGCCCCGTTCGAGCATCTGATGCGTCATGCTTCGCGGCCCGGCCTCGAATTCGTTGCAGGCGCGCTTTGTATCAAGCGGCCCGAAATCGAGCGCCAGAAAATCCAGGCGCCGAACGGCGAAGGCGTTTGACCGGAGATGGACGTTCGGAAAGGGTATGCCCGCATCCAGCGTCTCCCAGTTGCCCGCGGCGCCGGCAATTCCGGCATCCGGGTGCGAGGAAAACGCCGAGATCAATCGCGCAAGCCACCGATCGCACAGAATCTCGGAGTGCGAATTCAGAAACACGACGAACATATGCTCGAGGCGCTCCGCCGCGTATTTGTAGGCGCCGATATCGAACCCCTGATCGTCGATCCGGATGAAGGATGGATGGCCGACGCGTTTGCTGATTCTTCGCTGCAGACGCGTCGCTTCCGCTTCATCGAACCCCTTCAGCAGGAAAACCGGATCGTGAGGCAGGCCCGCCGGATGGGTCGCATAGCTTGAGAGAAATCGGCGGAGAAAGCGATCGGGATTGCCTCGGCGAATGAGGTGAACGACGGCAACGGAATGCGATCCGGCAGGGTCTTCGCTTCTTGTCGTTTCGATTGTCACGGCGTGTCTCGCCCCGAACCGCTATGCGCGGGACCTCACGGCTTCAGCACAACCCGCCCCATCACGCGGCCCTTGCGCAAATCGTCGAGCGCCTGTGAGCCCTGGCCGAGCGGGCGTTCGCTGACCGGGATCGGATCGATCTTGCCGGCCTTTACCAGTTCCATCATCTCATGCGTCTCGCCCAGCGAGCCGACATAGGAGCCGCCGATCGTGAGCGCCCGCATCGGAAACAGCGGAATCGGCATCGAGAAGCCGCCGCCGAAAAGGCCGACCACCACCACCTGGCCCCCCTTGCGCACGATGCTGGTCGCGAATTTGAGCGATGCTTCCGAACCGACGAAATCGACCGCCGCCGGCACGCCGCCATTCGTGTCGGCCAGCACTTTCTTGATCGCGTCGGGATCCTTCGGATTGTAGACCTCGTGCGCGCCGGCGCCCTTGGCGGCCTGCAGCTTGCTGTCGTCGACATCGGCGCCGAGCGGCGCGGCGGGAAACATCGCTTTGGCGAACTGCAGCCCCATCATGCCGACCCCGCCGAGCCCCACCACCATCACGCGTTCTTCAGCCGAGATATCGCCGAGTTTCTTCATCGCGCCATAGGCCGTCAGACCCGAACACATGTAAGTGGCCGCCAGCCCGTCCGCGATGCCGGTATAGTCGATCAGGTAGCGCGGATGCGGCACCAGCACATGGGTGGCATAGCCGCCTGCGACCTGAATGCCGAGATTGCGCGGCTTGTTGCACAGATGTTCATCGCCGCGCTTGCAGGTTGGGCATTCGCCGCAGCCGATCCACGGAAAGGCGACGCGCCGCGTGCCGATCTCGACGCCTTCGGCGTCGGGCCCGGCGGCAATCACTTCGCCTTCGATCTCGTGGCCGAGCGTGAAGGGCAGTTGCCGTCCGGCGCGCACATCGAGCTTGTTGCCGCCGCCCATGTCGAAATAGCCGTCGTGTATATGCACGTCTGAGTGGCAGACGCCGCAATGCGTCACTTTCAGCAGAACCTCCGTGCCTTGCGGTTTCGGCGTCTCGCTCTCGACGATCTGCAGCGCCTGGCCGTACTCGACAATGGCTTCGGATTTCATAGGGGAGTCTCCTCGGAATTTTCATTTGGGTGGGCGGGTGGCCGCCGATTTGGCGGCCAATGTGGCATGAGGCGGCGGGCCTCACAACCTCGGTGGCGCCTTTCAAAGGCCCTCGGCATAGGCCCGCGCCAGCGCGCAGAACTGCTCGACGCTCAACTCCTCGGCGCGTTGCGTCGGCAGCACGCCCGCCGCATCGATCATTGCCGTCGGGTCCCGCCCGAGCGACTTCAGGCTGGCGCGCAGCATCTTGCGCCGCTGGCCGAACGCGGCGGCAACCACTGTTTCGAGCGCCCGCGGCTCGGCGGGAGCGAGCGGTGCGTCGCGCGGCACAAGCTCGACAACCGATGAGGTGACGGCGGGCGGCGGTGTAAAGGCGCGGCGGTCGACATCGAACAAGATGCGAGGGCTCGTCCGCCATTGCGCCAGCACACCGAGCCGGCCATAGGCCTTGCCGCCCGGCGCGGCAACAATCCGCTCGGCCACCTCCCGCTGGAACATCAGGGTGAGGCTCGAAAACCACGGCGGCCACGGTTCGGTTTGCAGCCAGCCGACAAGCAATGGCGTGGCGATATTGTAGGGCAGGTTGGCGACGACGCGGGCAGGGCGGGCCGCCAGCGCCGCCATGTCGGTTTCCAGCGCGTCGCCCTCGACGATGGTCAGCCGTCCCGGATAGGCCGCGGCGATTTCCTCGAGCGCCGCGATGCAACGCCTGTCGCGTTCGATGGCGATGACGCGTCGCGCGCCATTGTCGAGCAGCGCGCGCGTCAGCCCGCCCGGTCCCGGCCCCACCTCGATGACATCATGTCCCTCCAGCGGACCCGCCGCCCGCGCGATGCGGCCCGTCAGGTTGAGGTCGAGCAAAAAATTCTGTCCCAGCGCCTTGCGGGCGCCAAGCCCGTGCCGGGCAATCACGTCCCGCAGTGGCGGCAGTGTTTCGCCGCTCATGCACGCGCCTGGCTGCGCGCCATTTCGCCGGCCGCCTGAAGCGCTGCGATGAGGCTGCCGGGATGCGCGATCCCTCGTCCGGCAATGTCCAGCGCCGTTCCGTGATCGGGTGATGTGCGGATGATCGGCAGCCCCAGCGTCGTGTTGACGCCATGTTCGAAATCGATGGTCTTGAGCGGGATCAGCGCCTGATCGTGATACATGCAGAGCACGGCGTCGTAACGCTCTCGTGCGGCGGCGTGAAACAGCGTGTCGGCAGGCGCCGGGCCCCATATCTCGACGCCGGGCTCCGCCGCCCGAATGGCCGCGATGGCCGGCGCGATGATCTCGATTTCTTCGCGTCCCAGATGCCCGCCTTCGCCTGCATGGGGATTGAGCGCGGCCACCGCAATGCGCGGCCGTGCGATGCCGAAATCGTCGCGCAGCGCGCGCACAAGGATCATTCCCTGCGCTGCGACGAGGGACGTGTTCAGCGCAGCCGCCGCGTCCTTGAGCGACAGATGCACCGTCGCCGGCACGACGCGCAGGCCGGGGCAGGAGAGCATCATCGCGACCGGCGCGCCGCCCGTCCGCGCCGCCAGATATTCCGTATGGCCCGGCAGCTCCAGCCCGGCTTCGTAAAGCGCGCCCTTGTGAATGGGATTGGTGACCATGCCGGCCGCTTCGCCACGCATTGCGAGGTCGCAGGCAAGGTCGATCGCGGCAAGCACGGCGCGGGCGTTGGCAGGCGCGAGCCGCCCCGGCTCGGCCGTCTCGGCAAGTCTCACCGGCAACACCGGCAGCGCGCGCAGAAAAATATCGGCTGCTTCGCCCGTGCCCTCGATCTCCTGCACGGGCGCACCGAGTGCGCGATAAAGCGCGGGATCGCCGGCCACGAAAAAGCAGGGCAGCGTTGCGGCTTCCCGGGCGAGCCAGGCCTTGAGCGTGATCTCGGGGCCGATGCCGGCTGGCTCGCCCATGGTCAGTGCCAGGGGTAACCCGCCGCCGGAGGCTGCAACGCGCGTCATGGCTGGCGGCACCCCTTCGGGCTTGGGCCCGTCCTCAGCGGTAAACGACGACGGCGTCGCGTCGCAGATCGCGCAAGTGGCGGCGTCCCATCATCGAGAGTTGTTGTTCGTATAGTGAGTTGTCGATTTGCTCGCGTGTGGGTATCTCGCCTTGCGCCGGCTTGTGTCCGCAGACGACAAGCATCTCGACGCCCGCCTCGCTTCGAATCGGCTCTGTCGCTTTGCCGACCGCGACATTGGCCAGGGCTTGCCGGGTCCGAGGATCGAGGTTTCCGGCGAGCACCTGCCGCGGCGCCTCGGAGGTGCCGCTCAGATACTTGCGGATCAGCGCAGGTGCGCTTTCGCAGGATGCGACCTGCGATCTGAATTCCTGTGCTTCGCGCGCGCGACGGCTGACAGCCGCGGGATCGGCATCCGGCGTCAACGGCAGCCGTACAAGCATCAACGAATACTGGTCGCGCATCGGATCGGCGCCGGTGCCCGTCTGCATGGAGCGCACTTGAATGATGTAAAATCCATTCACGGTGCGGATCGGATCCGAAATCATGCCGGGTTGCATGTTTGTCACGACGTCGCCGACGCCGTCGGGAAGCTGGCTGGCGTGCACCCACCCGATATCGCCGCCATTGGCGGCCGAGGCGGACTGGCTGAACTGTCGCGCGACGGCCTCGAACGGTGCTCCTTCGCGCATCTGCTCGACAAGGCGCTGCGTCCCGGCCGAAATTTCCTCGGCATGCACGGGCCCGTCGAAAGTAATGAGAATCTCGGAGACGAGATAGCGCGGCTGGTCGGCCTCTTCCTCCAGCCGGCGCAGCACTTCATCGACCTCCCCCTGTCCGACAGTTACCAGGGGTCCGAATTGCTGTTGGACGACGCGCTGCCAAGCCATTTCGGATGAGATTTGTGTTTCCAGTGCCGTTCTGGAAACACCGCCCTCTTTGAGAAATTCGTCGATTTGCTCGACCGTCATGTTCGATCGCTGTGCAATCCGTTCAAGCGCGCTGTCAAGCTCGGTTCGTTCGATATTGACGTTAAGCCTCCGCGCTTCCTGCCGTTGCAGATACTCGTCGACAAGCGAGCGCAGCACCTGCCCGCGAATGCGCGACACGTTTTCGGCCGTATTCGGAATACCGGAGCTCACCATGACCAGCTTTACGCGCTGCTCGAGATCGTAGGACGAAATGATCTGGTCGTTGACGACGGCAGCGATACCCTGCGAGTCGCTCGTGGCATCGGGCTCCTGCGCAATCACGGCGTCGGCGGGCAGGGCGGCAAGGGCAATAAAACAGGCAAGCGTAAATCCGAATATCGGCCTGCGGAGCCGGCCTCCGGCGAGCGTTTTGGCGCTCGCGAACATGTCTTGCTTCATGGCGTCTTTCTTGAGGGCCGCAGGCCCCTCCTGGTTGGCGTGTGATGCCGAGGTCTTCCCCGTGCCGCTGGGCGACAGAATACTTGAATCAGGTCTCTAATCAACCTGTCCACGTCCAATGTGAGGCGCAAAAAGTCCTCATTTTCATGGACTTGCGGCAATGCGAATTGAGGGGCGAGGGTTAATCGTTCGGTGTCGTTCCGGCGATCCGCGCTTCGCCCAGCGTCTTCAGCGTAATCTGCAGAATAACGGATTTCTCCGGCTCGATGTCGCGATCGCTCGTGAACGATTGGTTGAAGCTGAGCGAGAAATCGAAACATTCGTCCTCATAGCCAAAGCCGATCCGGTTCTCGACGGCCCGATCATTGGCGATGTCTTGCCGTGTTCGCCCGAATGCGCGCCAGTAATCGTCGAGCTTCACCGCTGCCCCGAGGAACACTTCCTCGCGCGACGTGAAGGTCACCGATTGGTCGGCGGCAAAATAGGCATAGCCGAATTGTCCGCTCCATCGGTCGACATGGCCGAGGAAATTCACCTCGTTGCGCCGGATCTTGTATCGCTCATCGTCGATCCTGAAGCGGTAGGACAGCAGGAAATCGTTCGAGGGGGCGATGGTAACGCTGCCGACATAGTCCGAAGTCTGGTCGCGGAGCCCCGTATCGGACGTGAGGCTCGAATTCTCCTCGATGCGGTAGCTCTGACCGATCATGGCCGACGCCTCTCCGCCATCCGGTGTGAAAACAGTATATCTGACGCCGACATTGGCGCGGGCGCCGGTTTCCCAGCGATCCAGTCCGGAAAAGCGATCCTCGGAAAAGAGATTGGTGTCGTCGAATTCGAAGCTCAGCGAGTCTTCGTTCGGAATTTCAACCGTGTTGCCGATATTGGGGGAGTAGATCAACTGCACAATGGGTTCGATGACCTGCCGGAAGTTGTCGTCGGAGCGGACCAGCGGATAGCTCCACTCCGTTCCGATTGTCGGCAACGCCCGCGCGATCGTTGAGTTCTCGAATGTCACGGCCGGTAGAGACGGATCCTGCACGCCGCTCACCGAATAAACGTCGCCGCGAAGGCTTGCAAAAAGCCGATAGACGAAGCCCGCGGCGCTGGTTTTGCGCCGGTCCCAGTTGATCGTGGTCGAAACACGCCGCGAACTGGCGCCCTGCCGCCGGTCCAGAACCATCGCATTGGCCGAGAAGCCGACGCGGCCGCCCGCCATCTGTTCGGGATAAGAATAATTGTATTGCAGAAGGGGCGCGACCCAGGGTGTCGTCGCATTCTGGTCGGTTGCAAGCAGGCCCCGAAAATAATAGGCGTCGGCCGTGAAACTGTTGCGCCCGTTAGCGTAGCGCGCATTGATGTTACTGACCAGGTCGGTCGCCGACGACAGGTCGTATTTGCGCAAATACGTGTCGTCGCTTGCAAGCTCGGAGCGGAAACCCCACCGCCAGTTTTCGTCGATGATGAATCCGCCGTCGCCGAACAGGCTGCCGCGGAAATGGGCGTCGCCCGGCGTGCCTTGCGTCTGTGTGCGCGGCCACGTGCCGGTGCCGAAAAACTTGAACGCTCCGCTCTCGACGCGCTGCCTGTATTCGCCCTTGTAGACAATCCCTTCCTTGGTCGTGAAACGCGGCATCAGCGTCACGTCCTTGTCGGGCGCAACGGCCCAGTAGTAGGGGATTTCGACTTCCTGACCGAGATCGGTCGAGCTTGCGAGCTTGGGCGGCAGAAAGCCCGATTGCCGCTTCACGGTCGGATCGGGTTGCGAGAAATAGGGGACATAGGCGACGGGTACGCCGAAAAACTCCAGATAGGCATCCTCGTAAATGATGCGTTGTTCTTCCTTGCTGTGGATGACGCGGAATGCCTTGATCTGCCAGAGCGGCGTCGTATGACCTTTCTCTTCGCAGATGTCGCAGGGGCTGTAGACGCCGCGATGCAGTGTCGTCATGTTGCCGCCGGTGCGCACGACATCGTGCCCGGCGAGTTTGGAATTGTCGCTCAGCAATATCCGGAGCGTCTGGATCACACCGTCCTTCATCTCGTTCCGGAGAACAAGACGGTCGGCAAAGGCCACGTCGCCTTGCGGATCGAGCAGGGACACATTGCCGTCGGCCGTCACCACGCCGGTGGTTTCGTCATAGGTGACGCGATCGGCGAGCAGCACACGGTCTCCGAAGGCAATCTCGACATGTCCGGTTGCGGTGACGACCCGCGCCTCGCGGTCATAGGCGAGCTCGTCGGCCTGCATCAGTACTTCGCCGGATTGCTGAAATGACTGCTCAGGCCCGCCTGCCAGTTCGGACGTATTGTCCTGGGCTGCGGCCACGCCGGCGGCCGGCAGGCAAAGCGCCAGGGCCAGCGCCGTGCCGACAACGAGCTTGTTCTTGCTTGAGCGGCAGCCGCCAAACCCCATCCATCGCCCCCGTATCACGTCTGCTTCTCGCCCCCCGACCACCCGGATTCGTACCCGGTCCCGCTCAATATCTAACCGTCTTCGAGGTGAAAGAGAACCGCAAGCCCCAAAAGCATGACCACGGCGGACGGCGCCCATGCCGCGAGCAGTGTGGGCAGTATCCCCGACAGGCCGAGAGCGATCGACAGATCGCCGAGAAAATAGACCAGAAAACCGGAAAATATGCCGCCGAGGACGATTTGAATGACGCCGCCGAAGCGCGCTGTCCGCATCGAGAAGGCCGCCGCAACCAGCACCATGGTGCAAAGCAGCGCCGGCGTCGCCAGAATCTGGTGGAAATGCAACTGGTAACGGCGCGCCGAAAAACCGGCGGCTTCGGCCGTCTGGATGAAATGCGGCAGGTCCCAGAACGAAATCGTATCGGGCCGCGCGAAGCTCTCCTGTACCTGCTCGGCCGTCAGGGACGTTTCCTGGCGGTAGGTGTCGTATTGTCGCGGCTGGTCGTTGACCAGCAGAACCCACACATCCTGAAGCGCCCAATGGCCGTCCTCCAGCATGGCCTCGCGCGCATCGATTCGTCCCAGAAAACTGTTGGCGTTGCCGTAGAGGAAGATGGTGACGTCGTAGAGTTCGATGCCTTGCTCGCCCATTCGCAGGGCGTGGACGACCGATTGGCCGGTCGAGTCGGCCTGCCGCAGCCACAGCCCGTTTGACGAAAGAGCAAGGAAACTCGAGCGTTGATCGAGATACTTCGACTCCAGCTTCTGGTATTGCGTGGCCAGTGTCGCAGAGACCGGATTGTAGATCGTCACGACGAACGATCCGATGATAAGGGCGACGACAAGCGCGGGCGCGATGATTTGCCAGACCGACACGCCCGCGGCCCGCGCCACGACCAGTTCGTTGTTTCTGCTCAGCCGCAGGAATGCCGCCATGCCGCCAAAGAGAAACGCGAACGGCAGGGTCTTGCTGCCGACCCGCGGCAACTCCATCAGCGCCATCGATACCAGCAGCCCGAAGGTAACGCCCGGCTTGTCCGCTCCGCGCCGAAGCAGTTCCACAAGTTCGATCATGAAGATGAGCGTGAGAAAGACCGAAAAGGTTATCAGGACGACGAAAAGAAATTGCCGGGCCAGATAGCGCGAAAGTGTCCACGACATGTTCATGCGCGGGTTTCCCCGCCGGGAAGGCGCAGACGCGGTGGCCACTGCAGCATCGGACCGAAGCGAACGCCACTGAGAATGGCAATCGAGAGGGCGCATATGGCAAGTGGCACAAGATACATTAGAAAAACGATGTTCAGATCGTTCTTTGCCGCGTCGGCCATGGCGAACCCGGCTACGCGCAGTCCCAGGGCCGTGCCCGCCGCCGCCGCCATGCGCATTGCATAGCCCCGCCGGTTGAATGGCGCCGGCAGCAGCGCCGCAAGCGCGATGAGCGCCAGCGCCATCGGGAACAGGCCCTCTGCAAGCCGTTCGTGTGCGTCGGCTAGAAGCTTGTCGTGTTGCAACAATCCATATTGATCGTCCGGACCCGGATTGATGAGCTCGCTGAGATAGCGTTCGCGCCCTTCATATACGAGCGTGGGCTGGTCCTTCATGTACGGAGACAGGTCGAACGTATATTTGTCGAAATAGAGCAGCGTGACCGCGCCTCGTTCCTGGTCGCCGTCGCGCGATACCCGTTGGATATTGCCGTTGAACATCACCAGCAACGGGCCTCTCGGTCCGCGCACGAGGCTACCCGTTTCGGCCATGTAGGTAATGGGCTCGACGGGATTGCGGCTGTCATGCACCAGGATGCCGTAAGTTGTGCCATCGGGTGCACGATCTCGCACATAGACGGTCAAACCCGTTGTCGGATTGGTAAAGGTGCCTTCGCGGATCATCGACGACGCGACATCGGTGCGAATATCGTAGAGACGGTTCTTGAGCTCGCGCAATCCGGCTGGCGCGATATAGACGCTGAAGGAAAGGACGACGACCGAAACCGCGAGTGCGATGGCGAGGATGGGCAGGGCGACGGACCAGAGGCTGACGCCGGCTGAGAACATCACGACGATTTCGCTGTCCGTAATAAGTTTGTGCAGCGTATAGAGAAGCGCGCAAAAGAGTGAGATCGGAAGCACGATGATAAGCGTGCTCGGCAATGCGAGCGCGGTGAGCTGAAAGAACGTCACAAGCGTCTGGCCCTGCGCGATCATGATGTCGAGCATTCGCAGCGCTTGCGTCAGCCAGATGATGCCGGTGAGCACCACGGTCGCCACGACGAATGGCCCCAGTGCTTGAAAAAATATGTATCGTGAAAGACCTTTCAGCATGAATCCGGCTCCCGCCCGGAAATCTGGTATTTGCTTTTGCGGCGGCGCCCCGACGAGCCTTCCGCATCCGGTTGGCGGTGTCTTTCCCTTGCCGCCGATTCAGCTAGGATGTGCGGCGGTTTGTCGGATTCTATTGAGAGAAATGGTTATCCCATTTCGGCAGGCGGGAAAAGGCGACAAGGGCTCTTTCCGGTCCGATGATCGGCCGAATCGGCGAATCGCGGGCCCGGGACGGCGCGCAAAGTTAACCAGGAGAGGCCATCGATGAATATTTCCTTCGCCGACATTTCGCTCGCAAAATCGGGCGCGCTTGCCGTACTGGTCACCGAAGGCGCGTCCCTTCGAGGCGCCGCCGCCGATCTGGATGACAAAACGGGCGGCACGCTGAAGCGGGCGATGAAGGCCGCCGGTTTTTCCGGCAAGGCCGGTTCCGTGCTGGAGATTGCCGGGCCGCGCGGCGTCGCTGCCAGCCGTATTCTTCTTGTCGGCCTCGGCAAATCGGCGGGCCTTGCGGCGGCGGGCATGGAAAAGGCCGGCGGCGAGTTGATCGGCCGTCTCGAAAAGACGAAGGAAACATCGCTGTCGATCGTTATGGATGGCATTTCCGGTACGAAGCTGACGGCTGGCGAGGCGGCGGCGCGCGTGGCCTTCGGCGTGAAGCTGCGCTCCTACCGCTTTGACAAATACAAGACGAAGAAGAAGGACGATGATGCGAAAGGCAGCTTGAAATCCCTGACCATGATGACGCGCGCCGCATCCGCCGCGCGCAAGGACTATGCGACGCTCGCCAAGGTTGCCGACGGTATGTTCCTGACGCGCGATCTCGTCAACGAGCCGCCGAATATTCTCTTTCCCGGTGAATTCGCCAGGCGTGCCAGCGCCCTGTCGAAGCTCGGTCTCAAGGTCGAGGTGCTGGGCGAGGCACAGATGATGAAGCTTGGCATGGGCTCCTTGCTCGGCGTCGGTTATGGCAGCCAGCACGAGAGCAAGCTTGTCGTCATGCGCTGGATGGGCGGCAAGGCGGGCGAGAAGCTTGTCGCCTTTGTCGGCAAGGGTGTGTGCTTCGACACCGGCGGCATCTCGCTCAAACCGCCCGCCGGTATGGAAGACATGAAGGGCGACATGGGCGGGGCGGCCTGCGTCACCGGCTTGATGCGCACGCTCGCGGCGCGCAAGGCGAAGGTCAACGCGGTCGGCGTCATCGGCCTCGTCGAGAACATGCCCGACGGCAAGGCGCAACGGCCGGGCGACATCGTCACCTCCATGTCGGGTCAGACCATCGAGGTCATCAACACCGACGCGGAAGGCCGCCTCGTGCTCGCCGATGCGCTCTGGTACACGCAGAACCGCTTCAAACCGAAATTCATGGTCGATCTCGCCACCCTCACAGGTGCCATCATGGTGGCGCTCGGCAAGGAATATGCGGGCCTCTTTTCCAACGACGACAAACTCTCGAAGCAGTTGTCCGAAGCCGGCGAAACCGAAGGCGAGCGCGTCTGGCGGCTGCCGATGGGGGCGGCCTACGACAAGATGATCGAGTCGAAATTCGCCGACATGAAAAATGTCGGCGGTCGCGACGGCGGGTCGATTACGGCGGCGCAGTTCCTCCAGCGTTTCGTCAACAAGGTGCCGTGGGCCCATCTCGACATAGCGGGCACAGCCATGGCCTCGCCTCAGACCGCCACCAACCGGTCATGGGGCTCGGGGTGGGGCGTGCGCCTGCTCGACCGTCTGGTCGCCGATCACTACGAGAAGTGACAGATTTGTGACAGTTTGATGACAAAACGATGACAGAGGTGCTGTTTTACCATCTGCAAAACGCGCCGCTGGAGCGCGTTCTCCCGCAATTGCTGGAGCGATCGCTGGAGCGCGGCTGGCGCGCCGTGGTCCGGGCCGGCGGCCCCGAGCGTCTCGAAGCGCTCAACAATGCGCTCTGGACCTATAGCGACGAGAGCTTCCTGCCGCATGGCAGCCGTGACGACGGGCCGCCGGAAGCGGCTCCCATATTTCTGACGACGGAAGACGAAAATCCTAATGGTGCCAAGGTTTTGTTCCTCGTCGACGGCGCCGGTCCGGGACCGCTCGATGGCTACGAGCGCTGCGTTCTGATGTTTGACGGCCGTGACGAGACCGCGCTCGCCGCCGCCCGCGAACACTGGAAAACCCTGAAAGCCGAAGGCCACGACGCAACCTATTGGCAGCAGAACGACGCTGGCAGGTGGGAAAAGAAAGCTTGAGCGGGCCAAAGGAACACGACGCGTTTACCGGCAATTGATCGCCCGCCGCGGCGGGCTCATAGTTCGCGCCGGATTTTGGATGGAAGGGGAGGGGAAATCATGCCGGTCTGGTTACGCCGTACGCTGATCGCGTTTGGCGCGCTCGTTATCGTCGCGGGCGCTGCCTATTACTGGCTCATTGTCGAGAGCCGGATGCCGTCGGATGCGGCTTTCGCTCTCGACATCGATCAGGTCCGCCGCATGGTAGCGGCGACGCCCGGCGACAAACCGGATTCGGTCGAAGTCGAGCTTGTCGGCGCGTTCCAGTTTCCGGCGACCGCGATCGTCGCGGGGGACGGTTGGGCGTCGCGTGAGATGTCGGTCTACTCTTTCCGGCTTGTCTATCCCGACACGAGCATCATCGTCGACACGGCGCTGAATGACGAGCTTGGTGGTGACAATCTCGTCTCCTTCGACGCGGAAGCCTATGCGCGCATGGAAGAAGCAATGACGACGGCCTCGCTGATCGTCGTCACGCATGAACACATGGATCATATCGGCGGCCTCACTGTTCATCCGGAACTTGCGGCCATACTCCCGTCGGTGGCGCTGACCCGTGAGCAGCTCGATCATCCCGAACGCAGCGTGCCCGCACGGTTTCCCGATGGGACGCTCGATGGCTATCAGCCGCTCGAATATGACCAGTATCGGGTGATCGCTCCCGGCGTTGCGTTGATCAAGTCACCCGGCCACACGCCCGGCAGCCAGATGGTCTATGTGCAGAAGGCGAACGGCGAGGAGCTGCTCTTTCTCGGCGACGTCGCCTGGCACTACCGCAACATCGAAGTGCTGCGCGAACGGGCGCGGCTCGTAACGCAATTCTTCCTCAAGGAAGATCGCTCTGCGGTGTTCGGTCAATTGGCGGCTTTGCACCGGCTGCATGAGGCCGAACCCGACATCGCCCTCGTGCCGGGTCACGATGGGGGCATTGTCGACGGACTGCTCGAGAGCGGCACGCTTACGAAAGGTTTCTCATCGGCGGAGGCGCCGGAATAGGGGCAGCAATGCACAAGTTCCTGATTTTGCTGACAGGGCTGGCACTGCTGGCCGCGCCAGCCCACGCCGCCGACAATGAACGTACCGTAATTGTGGTGATGTTCGACGGTGTCGCACCGGCGATGATCGAGGCGGCCAACACGCCCAATTTCGACAGGATCAGGGAGGAGGGCGTCTGGTCGAACCATCTCGTTCCCGCCTTCCCGACGGTGTCGCTGTCCAACCACACCACTTTCGCCACGGGCTGCTGGCCCGAGCGCCACGGCATCGTTTCCAATGTTTTCATCGATCCCGAGCGCGGGCGTTATGATCATGCGCGTGATGCCGACTGGCTGACGGCTTGCGAACCGATGTGGCAGGCTGCGGAGCGGCAGGGCGTGCGATCTGCCGTGCTGGGCTTCACCGCCCGCATGTCGGAAAGCCGGGGCCCGCTCGCCTCGCATGTGGACAAGGAAGTCCGCTGGGAAAAATGGGGCAGCGACATGGAGCGCGCCGAGGAAGTCGTGCGATTTCTCGGCAAGCCCGGTGCCAAACGTCCCAAACTCATCGCGATCTATCTGAAGGGTCCGGATAACGCCGCGCATTTCAAGGGGACGCTGGCACCGGAAACGCTGGCGGCTGTCGAGGAAAGCGACGCCGTGGTCGGCCGGCTGATGGAGGCGATCGAGGCGCTGCCGGCCGGACGCGAGGTGGCACTCGTCATCGGCACGGACCACGGCATGATGGATGTCGGTCCGCTCATCAATATCGGCCGCATCATGGGCAAGCACGACATCAAGGGCCGGATCGCGGCCTCGGGCGCCAGCGCCTATCTCTATCTGGACGAGGGCGAGAGCGCCGCGCGTGTGGCCGAAGCGCTCGCGGGCTACGCCGATGCCTTCGCTACCTATCGCAAGGGTGACTACCCCGCCTTCGCGCATGTCGGCGACAGCGCACGCACGGGGGACTTTCTGCTCGTCGCCAAACCGCCTTACTGGCTCGAGGGCCCTGAGGTTTTCCCTGACTACGCCCATTGGCTCGGCATCACGAAAATCTGGGCAACGAGCTTCACGCCGATGTTCGGCGGCATCAAGGCGGCGCATGGCTACGATCCCGCCATTCCCGAAATGCACGGTATTTTCTATGCATGGGGGGCGGGTATCGCGCACGGCCGCGAGATCGACCGCCTCGACATGATCGACGTCCACCCGACGGTGATGGCGCTGATGGGGCTTGAACCCGGCGCGCCGGTCGACGGCGAGGCGGTAGCCGCGGTGTTGGCGGACTAATCCGCCGCCATCGCCTCTTCGTAGGTCGCGCTCGCGTCGAGCCACGCCTCTTCCGCCCGTGCGCGCGCCTTCAGCGCCTCGGCCCGCTCCCGTGCCGTTGCCGACATGGCGGCCGGGTCGCCCGCCACTTTCGGATCGGCAAGTTTTGCGTCCAGCGCATCGACGATCTTCTGGAGGCGCTGGATCTCCTGCTCGGCCGCCTGTGCTTTCTTTTTCAGCGGCGCCATCTGCTCGCGCTTCTGCGCGGCGAGGCGGCGGGCTTCCTTCTTGTCGTTCGACGCACGGGGAGGCGGAGGTGGCGCGTCCGTACCGGCATCGTCCTCGGCGACCAGCGGCTTGATGCGGCGAGCGGGGTCGAGGAGCCATTTCCGGTAGTCGTTGAGATCGCCGTCATAGGGCGCGACGCTGCCGTCCGCGACCAGCCACAAACGGTCGGCGCAGGTCTCGACCAGATGCCGGTCATGGGAAATGAGGATGATCGCGCCGTCATAATCGTTGATCGCCATGACCAGCGCCTCGCGGCTGTCGACATCGAGATGGTTCGTCGGCTCGTCGAGGATGATGATGTGCGGCTTGTGGAATGTCGCGACGGCAAAGAGCAGCCGCGCTTTTTCGCCGCCCGACAGTTTCTCGACCTTCGTATCCGCCTTGTCGGCACCGAAACCGTAGGAACCGGCGATGGCACGCGTCTGCGCCTGCGTGGCGTCGGGCTTCAACTCGCGGAAATGTTCATAGGGCGTATCGCCCATGTTGAGCTCGTCGAGTTGGTGCTGCGCGAAATAGGCGATGCGGAGTTTCTTGGAATCGTATTTGTGACCACCGGTCACCTGCAGCCGGTCGCAGAGAAGCTTCGCGAAGGTCGACTTGCCATTGCCGTTCGCACCCAGAAGCGCAATCCGGTCGTCATGGTCGATGCGCAGATCGAGATCCTTCAGCACCGGCTTGCCGGGCTCGTAGCCGACCGACGCATGTTCGAGTCGGATGATCGGCGAGGCGAGCTGCCTGTCGGGCGCGGGAAAGCGGAAGGGCAGCACGCGCTCGTTCAGGATGTCGGCGATCGGCTCCATCTTGGCGAGCGCCTTCATGCGGCTCTGCGCCTGGCGTGCCTTCGACGCTTTTGCCTTGAAGCGCTCGACGAAGCTCTCCATGTGGCGGCGCTGGTCTTCCTGCTTCTTCTTCATCGACATCTGAAGCATCAGTTTTTCGCGCCGCGTGCGGTCGAAGCGATCGTAATTGCCGCTGTAGAAGGTGAGCTTCTTGTGCTCGAGATGAAGGATGTTCTGCGCGACATTGTTCAGCAGGTCGCGGTCATGGCTGACGATCAGCACCGTGTAGGGATAGGTGCGCAGATAGTCCTCGAGCCAGATCGTCCCTTCGAGATCGAGATAGTTGGTCGGCTCGTCGAGCAGCAGCAGGTCGGGTTCGGAGAAGAGCACGGCGGCGAGCGCCACGCGCATCCGCCAGCCGCCCGAGAAATCCGAGCAGGGTCGCGCCTGTGCGGCCTCGTCGAAGCCGAGGCCGGAAAGGATGGTTGCCGCCCGGGCCGGGGCCGCATGGGCGCCCATATCGGCAAGGCGGGTGTGGATTTCGGCGATCCGGTGCGGGTCGGTGGCTGTCTCCGCCTCGGCGAGGAGGGAGGAGCGCTCCACATCGGCGGCAAGCACCGTGTCGATGAGCGAGGTCGGCCCCGCCAGCACTTCCTGCCGGACCATGCCGATGCGCCAGCTTTTCGGAAAGGAGATGCTTCCCGTCTCGGGCCCATATTCGCCCGTAATGAGCTTGAGCAGCGTCGATTTGCCCGTGCCGTTGCGGCCGACAAAGCCCGTTCGCTGCCCCGGCGGTATGGCCGCGGTAACATGGTCGAGGAGGAGGCGCCCCTCCATCCGGAAGGTAAGATCGTTGATATGGAGCATGATGAGCGGGCTTTTAGCACCGCCAGTTGCCCGCGTCACCAACCCCGGTTATAAACCGCGCCAAATCCCTGAACCTCCAGATTTGACAGGACGCTGACGCATGGCCCTCGAACGGACCTTCTCGATCATCAAGCCGGACGCGACCCGGCGGAACCTCACCGGCAAGATCATCGACCGCTTCGAAAGCGCGGGCCTGCGTGTGATCGCCTCGAAGCGCATCCACATGACGAAGGCCCAGGCCGAAGGTTTCTACGCCGTCCACAAGGAACGTCCCTTCTTCAACGATCTGGTCTCCTTCATGATTTCGGGCCCGGTCGTCGTCCAGGTGCTGGAAGGCGAGAATGCAGTCGCGAAGAACCGCGAGATCATGGGTGCGACCAACCCGGCCAATGCCGATGCGGGTACGATCCGCAAGGATTTCGCAGAATCGATCGAGGCGAACTCGGTCCATGGTTCCGACGCCCCGGAGACGGCTGCCGAAGAGATCAAGTACTTCTTCAAGGACGAAGAAATCGTCGGCTGATTTGTCCGGCCGTTGAATTCGGAAAGCCCCGCCGGTGACGGCGGGGCTTTTCTTTCAGGGCGCCGCCGCCGCGCTACCGCCGGATGGCAGCCACGAACAGCGCAAGGCCGGAGCGCAGTATGGCGGCCAGTTCGGGGTCGGCCGCAATCCCGCCTTCGGACAGCGCTCTTCCCGGAAGAGGCAGGGTCACCGAAGCTTCGTGAATGACGGTCGCCGACATTACCGTCAGCGTTTCGGTGAGATTGGCGACGGCGTAAGCCGAACGTGGAGAAGCGTTGAAGAGGACCACGGGTTTTTCCACGAGTTCGCTGGTGCCGACGACCCAGTCGAGCGCGTTTTTCAGGACACCTGGAAGACCATGCGCATACTCCGGCGTCGAGAAGATGACACCGTCGGCGGCGGCAAGCGCAGCGCGGTAGCGCAGGACGGCGGGCGGCGCGTCGTCGTCCGGAATATCCGGATTGAAATGCGGCAGGTCGGCGATGCCGTCATGGAGGGTGACGGTGATCCCCGGCGCGGCAAGTTTTGCCGCGGCTTCGAGAAGCGCGGTGTTGGAAGAGGCGGTGCGGAGGCTGCCCGAGATGGCGAGGAGAGAGATCATCGTCAGGCCCGTTATTGCACAGCCGGCACGAAGAGTGGTGCCGGCGTTTCGGCGCCGACGGCGTCAATCAGCACCACCCGCTCGTCAGTCACGCGCGCGCGCCCGTCGATCACAAGCTTCAGAGCCAGCGGATAGAGCTTGTGCTCGGCTTCGAGTACGCGGGCGGCCAGCGTCTCGGCGGTGTCGCCGGGCAGCACGGGCACGGCTGCCTGCGCGACGATCGGGCCTTCGTCCATCTCCGGCCGAACGAAATGCACCGTGCAGCCCGTGATCCGGACGCCCGCATCGAGCGCCCGCTTATGCACATGCAACCCTTTGAAGGCCGGCAGAAGCGACGGATGGATATTGAGCTGATGATTGCGCCATTTCTCGACAAATCCGTCGGAAAGAATGCGCATGAAACCAGCATTGCAAACCAGTTCGACGCCTGCCGCGCGTAGCGCCCGGTCGAGTTCGGCGTCGAACGTTTCGCGGCTGGCGAAGTTCTTGTGGTCGATCGTGAGGGTCGGAATGCCCGCTCTCTCGGCGATCGCAAGTCCTTCCGCGTTGGGGCGGTTTGAAATCACCAGCGCGATCCGGCCGCGAAAGCCGGGTTCGGCACAGGCTCTGATCAGCGCTGCGAGGTTCGAACCACGCCCCGAAATGAGAACGCCGATCCTCACGGCTTCGAACCCAGGCCGCCATGGACGACGACGCGGGCACCGTCCGCGCCTTGCGCACGCAAATGCCCGATACGCATGACGGTTTCGCCGGCTTCGGCAAGCGCGTCGGCGACTTCAAGCGACTGGTCCTCGCGCACCACGACGATCATGCCGATGCCGCAATTGAAGGTGCGGCCCATCTCGGCCTCGTCGATCCCGCCGAGTTCCATCAGCCAGCGAAAGACTGGTGGCATCGCCCATGACGCGCCGTCGATTTCGGCGGCAAGCCCGTCGGGCAATACACGGGGAATATTCTCGACAAAGCCGCCGCCGGTGATATGCGCCAACGCTTTGATGGCGCGGGTTTCGCGGATCGCCTTCAGCACGCTCTTCACATAAATGCGAGTCGGCGTCAGCAGAACCTCGCCGATGCGGGCGCCTTCGCCGCCAGGGAAGGGTGCCGACCAGGAAATGCGGTTGTCCTCGACAATGCGCCGCACCAGCGAAAAACCGTTGGAATGAAAGCCGGACGAGGCCAGTCCCAGCAATACATCGCCCTCTGCGACATCGCTGCGGGGCAGGACGCCGTCGCGCTCGACGGCGCCGACCGCAAACCCGGCGAGGTCGTAATCGTCCTTGGTATACATCCCGGGCATTTCGGCCGTCTCGCCGCCGATCAGCGCACAGCCCGCCTGCCGGCAGCCTTCGGCGATGCCGGCGATCACCTCGCGCGCCACATCGACATGCAGCTTGCCGGTCGCATAGTAGTCGAGGAAGAACAGCGGCTCGGCGCCCTGCACCACGAGATCGTTGACCGACATCGCGACAAGGTCGATGCCGACCGTATCGTGAATGCCGGCGTCGATGGCGACCCTGAGTTTGGTGCCCACGCCGTCATTGGCGGCAACCAGCACCGGATCCTTGAAGCCGCAGGCCGCGAGGTCGAAGAGCCCGCCAAAGCCGCCCAGTGCCGCGTCGGAGCCTGTGCGCCGGGTCGAGGCCGCCAGCGGCCCGATGGCGCGCACCAGTTCATTGCCGGCATCGATGTCCACGCCCACCTCCGCATAGGTGTAGCGGTTCGGGCGGTCCTTCGGGGGGGTGGGGGCCATCGCTGCTGCTTCCGGGACTCGAAACGGGAAAAGAGGGCACAAATCACCCGAAATCGGCTCCCGGCGCAAGAGAAAGGCTAAATTTCCCGAAGCCCTGCCTTCGCCAGCCAACAGCGATGATATAGTGTCCGCCGGGGCGCGCACCGACGCTGCCGAATATCGTGACGGATCAAGGGCCTATCGATGATTTCTACGATCGGAGTTTTGCGCGCATCGGGCCTCGCCCTCGCGATTCTGTTGGGCATGATCGCTCCGGCGCTTGCCAGCGACATTTTCACCGTGAGGGGCGTAGCGGTCGATCGGACGGCCGATACGGCCACCGCGGCCCGCACCGCCGCGCAGGCCGAAGGGCAGCGCCTTGCCCTGACCGAGGTGATGAAGAAGTTGACGTTGCCGGAGGACTGGCCGGCGTTGCCCGAAGTCAGCGAGGCAACGGCGCAGGGCGCGGTGCGCAGCTTCCAGGTCGCCAACGAGCGGACCAGTGCGACGCGCTACATCGCCGAGTTGATCGTCAGCTTCCAGCCCGAGGCCGTGCGCCGGCTGCTGCGCGGCGCGAATGTGCCCTTCGGGGAAACCCAGGCCCGGCCCGCCGTGCTGTTGCCGGTGCTGCGCCGTGACGGTCGCCAGATTCTCTGGGACGACGACAATCAATGGCGCGACGCCTGGACCTCGCTCGATCTTGCCAACGCGATGACCCCGTTGGTCCTGCCTTTGGGCGACATCGCCGAAATCAATTCGGTTCCGGCTGAACTGGCTTCGTCAGGCGACGAGACGGCGCAAGCCGCACTGGCTGAACTGGCGGCGAATTACGGCGCGGCCGAGGTTGTGGTGGCCGAGGCGACGCTGGCCAACGGCCGGCTGGAAGTGACGCTCGCCCATCGCGGCGGCCCGGCACCGGCCGAGCCGATCCGTCAGGGTTTCAGCGAGGGCGCGGATGAGGCGGCGCTGATGAAGAACGCGGCCCGGGCGATGCTGGATGCGATGGCACTGCAATGGAAACGGCAGATCATTGTCCGTGATGCCACATCGCAGATCATTACCGCCTCGGCGAGCTTTGCCAGTCTTGAGGAATGGGAACGCATCCGCAGCAGCCTGGCGACGGCGCCGTTGGTGCAGGGTCTCGAAGTGCTTGGTATTTCGTCGGATGGTGCGGAGTTGCGTATTTCCTACAAGGGCGGTGCCGACATGCTGGCGCTCTCGCTGGCGCAGCGCAATGTGCGTCTCGCGAGCGCCGACTCCGCCGATCCTTCGGCCGGTGAGCCTGATGTCTATTCGCCCGCGGCGGCAACCAGACCCGCATGGCATCTCAGCGTCGGTCAGTGATGCCTGCACCGGAGACTTCGGGAAGATCACGATGACCATACAACGCCAGTTTGCGATCTGGGCCCTTTTCATTGGCCTGTTCGTGCTTGGTCTCTGGCTTCTGAAAGGCATCCTTCTGCCCTTCGTCGCCGGCATGGCGATTGCCTATCTGCTTGACCCGCTGGCCGATCGGCTCGAAGGCTACGGTCTCTCGCGGCTGCTCGCTACGACCCTCATAACGGTGTCGTTTCTTGTGTTGGCCGTGGTGGCGATGATCCTGCTACTGCCGGTACTCTACAACCAGTTGATGGCGTTGCTGGAAATCATGCCGGACCTGATCCAGCGCGGGCAGGTGTTCCTGCTGGAAATGGGCGATGGCCGGTTGGGACAACTCCTTGGCGCCAGCGCGCCGGACGTCGAAAAGGCGATTTCAGACAGCGTCGGCAGTTCGGTTAAGTGGCTGGTTGACTTGTTGCCTTCACTTGGATCCCAGGGCTTGCAATTTGTTGGCCTGATTTCGCTGATCGTGGTGACGCCGGTCGTCGCTTTCTATCTGCTGCTCGACTGGGATCGCATGATCGAGCGCATCGACGCACTGCTGCCGCGCGATCATGCCGAGACGATCCGTCAGCTCGCCCGTGACGTCAACGCGGTCCTGGCGGGCTTCGTGCGGGGCCAGGTGATTGTCTGCCTGGTGCTCGGCACAATCTATGCCGTCGGCTTGTCGCTGGTTGGGCTGCGCTTCGGTTTTGTCGTCGGAATTATTGCCGGCATCATCAGCTTCATCCCCTATCTCGGCACGATTGTCGGGTTCGTTGTCGGTGTTGCGCTGGCACTGTTCCAGTTCTGGCCCGACTACGTTTCGATCGGCATGGTGGTTGCCGTCTTCGCGGTTGGTCAGTTCGTCGAAGGAAATTTTCTCTCGCCCAAACTGGTCGGCGACAGGGTCGGTCTGCATCCGGTCTGGGTGATGTTCGCGATCTTTGCGTTCGCGGCGCTGTTCGGGTTTGTCGGCGCCTTGCTGGCGTTGCCCATCGCCGCCGCGCTCGGTGTGCTGACGCGCTTCGGTATCTCGCGATACAGGGCAAGTCAGCTTTATCTCGGATCGGGTGGACCGCAGAGCGGTTCGGAAAGCTGAATGGCGCGGCAACTCGTTTTTGAACTCGGTCACCGGCCGGCTTCCGGCCGCGAGGATTTTCTGGTCGCACCGTCGAACGAAGCTGCGGTCGCGCTGATCGATTCATGGCCGGCATGGAGCGGACCGGCGGCGCTGTTGTCGGGGCCTTCGGGCAGCGGCAAGACGCATCTGACGGAGGTGTGGCGTGAAAAGGCGCAGGCCCGGCGGATCGAGGCTGCGGCGCTCGACAATGCCGATGTCCCGGCACTGGTCGCGGCCCGCGCGCTGATCGTCGAAGATCTGGGTGTGCTTTCCGACACCGCCGAGCGCACGCTTTTTCATCTGCTCAATCTAACGGCGCAGGAGAGTGCCTTCCTGCTGCTGACGGCGCGCGACGCGCCGGGGCGCCTTGCCATTCGCCTGCCGGACCTTGCATCGCGATTGAAGGCTCTGCCGCACGCGGCGCTGGGCCCGCCTGACGACGCGCTGCTCGCCGGTGTTCTGGTCAAGCTCTTCGACGACCGCCAGCTCCGCGTGCCCGAAGCGCTGATCCCTTATCTCGCCGCGCGCATCGAACGTTCGGTCGCCGCCGCCCGCGATGTCGTCGCCGCGCTCGACCGCGCCTCGCTCTCGGGCAAGCGCCCGATCACGGTGCCGCTTGCGGCCGAAGTGCTGGCCGGGCAGGGCGAGATGAAGCTCTGATCATCCCGCCGTCGCGCCGCCGTCGATGACGAGTTCGGCGCCGGTCATGTAGCGGGATTCGTCCGACGCGAGATAGAGGACGCCCATGGCAATGTCTTCGGGAACGCCGGCCTTGCCGACCGGCGCCATCGCGGACGCGAGCACCGCCGGATCGACGGCGTTGCCCTGCGCCGCGCCGCCGAAGACAGCCCGCGTCTCGGGTGTAACCTTGGTCCAGATCGGCGTGTCGATGACGCCGGGATGCACCGAGTTGACGCGGATAGCATCGCCGAGTTGCGCCATTTCGAGCGCCACGGCCTTTGCGAAAAGACGCACGGCGCCTTTGGTCGCGCAATAACCCGACATGCCCGGCGCGCCGGTCAGCCCTGCGCCCGACGACATGATGACGATGGAACCGCCGCCGGAAGCGCGCATCGCCGGGATCGCATGCTTGGTGCCGAGGAACACACCGTCGAGATTGATCGCGGATTGCCGCCGCCAGTCTTCGAGCGGAAAATTCTCGCAGAGCCCGCCGATACCGATCCCGGCATTGTTGACGAGAATGTGGAGCCCGCCGAAAGCCGCAACCGTTGCGGCAACGATTTCGGCCCATCGGTCCTCCGACGTGACGTCATGATCGAGGAAGCGGGCTTTGCCGCCCGCATCCCCGATTTCCTTCGCGACGCGCGCGCCGCCTTGCCGGTCGACGTCGCTGACGACGACCGCGGCACCTTCGCGTGCCAGCACTTTCGCGCAGGCCTCACCGATGCCGGATGCGCCACCCGTGACGATGGCGACCTTGCCTTCAACCCGTCCCATGATGCGTTTCTCCCGGCCTTACTCGGCCGCTGCCTTGACGCGCTGCTGGACCGGCGGAAGCTTCTGCAGTTCCGGCATCACCTCGCTCGCAAAGAGCTTCATGTTGCGTTCGGCGTCGTCCCACGGCATCCCCGAATAGGAGAATACGCCCGTGAAGTGATCGGAACGGATGCGCGCCGATGTTTCGGTGATCTTCTGGTAGCACTGCTCGGGCGTGCCCCAGATTTGCAGGTCGAGGAAGAATTTGACCGCCGCGTCTTCGCCGACTTCGCGAATGCCCTGCTGCATTTTGGCGTAGTACTCATAGCCTTTGAGATTCTTCATGTGGTCGGCGCGCAACTCGTAGTGCTTCAACACCGAGTCGTAATAGGCGCCGATATATTTGACCGCGCCTTCATAGGCGGCCTGTTCGTCCTCGTGGCAATAGGTCCAGCCGAACTGCAGTGTCGGCGGCGCTTCAGTGCCGGTATATTGCAGATACTTGGCGCGGTAGCTGTCGAGTTCGGGGATCAGCTCCTCCCACGGCTTTTGCGGAATCACCAGAATGCCGACGCCGAGCTTCGCCATGATCTCGACCGACTCGGGGCTGACGGCAGCGGCGTAAGAGCGCCCGCGGAACGACTTGAACGGACGCGGGCGGATGTCGCGACGCGGTTGCTTGATATGCTCGCCGTCGAGTTCGCAATAGCCTTGCTCCAGCCCTTCAAGCAGCATCTGCGCATATTCGACAAAGGCGCCCCGGCTCTTGTTCATGTCGAGGCGATAGCCCTCGAACTCGATCCTCCCGAGACCGCGCCCGATGCCGAGGATCATGCGTCCGTTCGACATGTGATCGAGCATCGCCACTTCCTCGGCGACGCGCATCGGATCGTGCCAGGGCAACACGATAACCGCCGAGCCGAGCTCGATATCCTTCGTCGAGCCGGCGAAATAGGACAGGAACTGCGTGACATTGGGGCACATCGTGTAGTCGGTGAAATGATGTTCCACGCTCCATAAGGACTGGAACCCCAGCGGCTCGGCCATCGCGCCAAGCGCCAGCTCCTTCGTATAGACCTCGCGATCCTCGCGTCCGCTTCCTTCCGGGTTCTGGAAGATCAGTGCCATGCCGGTTTTCATTTTTTGTCTCCTCCCTTTGCTTGTTTTCCTGTGTTTTGTTCGTATAAGGATTATCCGGCAAGCCCTCCCGTGCCGCCGAAATACGCCTGCACATAAGCCGAGCGAAACAGAAACCAGCCTATGCCGATATAGGCCGCATATTCGAGTCCCATGGCGAGCCAGCGCGTGTCGTGAACGAGGTAGGTTGTCGTCTCGATAAGGCAGACCGTTGCCATCGCCGCATAGCCGCAAGCGACTGCCGTTGGCGTCGCCGGCCAGCGCAGCGCGAAACCACCGAGAAAAAGCGAGGCTGTGACAAGGACCGCCGTCCAGTGTGCCAGCAGCACGCCTGTGGGGAAAAGCGGGTTGGCGATGCGTGGCCAGGGCACTTCGGCCAGAAACCACTCCGCAAATCCGACAGCAGCCCAGATGAGGAGCCCTGCATGAAGTATGATCAGCCCCGCCACGAACAGCTTCGGCAATGTCGCGCCCATCGGCGTTTTCCCCGCTCATTTGCCAATAATGATCATTACTGTAATAATGATCATTATTGTTCGCCGCAGACATGTCAACCCCGTTTGCCGGATCCATGCTGAAAAAAGCTTCGCAAAAATCGCCGCGTTCCGATCCCGAGGAACGTATTCTCGCCGCTGCCATCGAGCTCTTCGCGGCCGAGGGGTACGCCAGTGTCACCGTGCCCGAAGTGGCGGCTCAAGCGGGTGTCGGGCTGGGCACGCTTTATCAGCGCTTTCCGAGCAAGGAGGCGCTGGGCAATGCGGTTTTCCGCCACTGCAAACGCGCATGGGCGGCCGCGACCCTCGACATCTGGCCTGACGACAAGCCGCCCGAAATCCAGTTCCGCCTCTATTGGGAACGGCTCTGTGTCTTCGCTGAGGTCCATCGCGACATGGCGCTGTATAACGAGCGCAATCCGATCGGCCATGCCTATGACGCTGAAAGCCTGACCCTGCGTGAGGAGCTTGATCGCCGCTCGGAGGCCGCTCTCCAGGGCTGGGTGAAGGCCGGCGTTGTCGCGGACCTTCCCTTTGAGGTGATGGCAGGCCTGATCCACGGCTCGTTTCAGCGCATTCTGGAGCTTCCGGTTGCCGCCCGCCGCCGCAAAGTCCTGATGGAGGAGACTGGACGGGCGGTTTGGCGCGCACTCGCCGGCGGCGGCTGACGGGGCCCCTGAAATGACTCAGTCATATGTTTGTCGTAATCTTGAGCGATAGCAGACACTTAGGCATGCCGTTTCCGAAAGCCGTCCAATGACCACGTCCCCGATTGCCGAGGCCGCACAAGAGTTGCCCGCGCCCGCCGCCCTGCTGGCGATCGGCATGGACGATCCGGCACGCTTCATCAATCGCGAGCTTTCATGGCTCGCCTTCAACATGCGCGTGCTCGAAGAAGCGCAAAATACCATCCACCCGCTTCTCGAACGATTGCGCTTTCTTTCGATCTCGGCCTCGAACCTTGATGAGTTTTTCATGGTCCGCGTCGCGGGTCTCCGCGGCCAGGTCAGTGCCGGCGTCGAGACGCTGAGCCAGGACGGCTGCACACCGGCCCAGCAGCTCGACAGCGTCAACGCGATGGCCAACGAGCTGATGGGCGAGCAGCAGAAGCAGTGGGACGGGCTGCGGCGTGAACTGCGCGATGCCGGCATCTCCGTCATCGAACCGGATGAGGTGACGCCGGACGAATTCGCCTGGCTCGAAACACGCTTTCTTGAGCAAGTGTTTCCGGTTCTGACGCCGCTCGCCATCGACCCGGCCCATCCGTTTCCTTTCATTCCCAATCTCGGCTTCGCGGTCGCGATGCAGCTGCGCCGTACCGCCGACGGCAAGCTGATGGATGCGATGTTGCCGGTGCCGACCCAGGTTGAACGCTTCATCCGCCTGCCGGCGCGTGAAGGCGACGCGTCGATCCGCTTCATCAGCCTCGAAAACATGATTGGCCTTTTCCTCGACCGCCTGTTTCCCGGTTACACGGTAATCGGGCAGGGTGCCTTCCGCCTGCTCCGCGACAGCGACATCGAGATCGAGGAGGAGGCCGAGGATCTGGTGCGTTTCTTCGAAAGTGCGTTGAAGCGCCGCCGCCGCGGCAGCGTGATCCGTCTGAAGATCGAAGCGCGCACGCCGGCGTCGTTGCGCAACCTCGTGGTCAGCGAACTCGGCGTCACCGAGCGCGAACTGGTGACGGTGGACGGCCTGCTCGGCCTCGCCCAGACGAGCCAGTTGATCGTCGACGACCGCCCCGATCTCAAATTCACGCCCTACAATGCACGGTTCCCGGAGCGCATCCGCGACCACGGCGGCGATTGCTTTGCGGCTATCCGCTCAAAGGACATCATCGTCCACCATCCTTATGAGTCCTTCGATGTCGTCGTGCAGTTCATCCGTCAGGCCGCCGCCGACCCGGACGTCGTCGCCATCAAGCAGACGCTTTATCGTACCTCGAAGGACAGCCCGATCGTGCAGGCGCTGATCGAGGCGGCCGAGGCCGGCAAGTCGGTGACGGCGCTGGTTGAGTTGAAGGCCCGTTTCGATGAGGCGGCCAACATTGTCTGGGCGCGCAATCTGGAGCGTGCCGGCGTGCAGGTTGTGTTCGGCTTCATCGAACTGAAAACCCACGCCAAGATTTCGCTGGTCGCCCGCCGCGAGGGTGGAGCGCTGCGCTCCTACGTGCATTTCGGTACCGGCAACTATCACCCGGTCACCGCCAAGATCTATACCGACTGCTCGATGTTCACCTGCGACCCGCGCCTCGCGCATGACGCCGCGCAGGTCTTCAACTACATCACCGGCTACGCCGAGCCGAAGGAGCTTCAGCTTCTGGCGATCTCGCCGATCAACCTGCGCTCGCGCCTGCTGGCCGACATCGAAGCCGAGATGGAACACGCCCGCGCTGGTCGGCCGGCGGCCATCTGGGCCAAGCTCAACTCGCTGGTCGATCCGCAGATCATCGACACGCTCTACAAGGCAAGCAAGGCCGGCGTCAAAATCGAGCTGGTGGTGCGCGGCATTTGCTGCCTGCGCCCCGGCGTACCCGGCCTCTCGGAAAACATCCGCGTCAAGAGCATCATCGGCCGGTTCCTGGAGCATTCGCGGATCGTCTGTTTCGGCAATGGCTACGGCCTGCCCAACGACAAGGCCAAGGTCTATATCGCGTCCGCCGACTGGATGCCGCGCAATCTCGATCGCCGCGTCGAGGTGCTGGTGCCGATCCTCAACCCCACCGTTCACGACCAGGTGATGGACCAGATCATGGTCGCGAACCTCAAGGACAATCAGCAAAGCTACGCATTGGGCCCGGACGGCCGCTATGAGCGAATCGCCATGCGGCCGGGCGAAGAGCCCTTCAACGCCCACACCTATTTCATGAACAATGCGAGCCTTTCCGGGCGCGGCACCTCCCTCAAAAAGAGCGTCCCCCCGAAATTCGACATCAAGACCGCCGAGCGCTAACTTCCGGCGTCCAACGGCGGAGGTCATGCATTGAGCCGCGGAAAATCCGGCGGCCGGTTCGGCATTGTCGACATCGGTTCCAATTCGGTGCGCCTCGTCGTCTATGCGGGCGCCGAGCGCAATCCGGTGCTCGTCTTCAATGAAAAGGTGATGGCCGGTCTCGGCCGGTCGCTCGGCTCGACCGGGCGGCTCGACCCGAAGGGCATCGATCGCGCGCTCGATGCGCTCCGGCGTTTTGTGGCCTTGCGCGAACAGATCGGCGTGCCGACGCTGGTGGCGGCCGCGACCGCGGCGGTGCGCGACGCCGAGGACGGCCCGGAATTTCTGACCCGTGCCGAAGAAATATGCGGCTTTCCGATCGACCTGCTGTCGGGCCCGGATGAGGCGCGCCTCTCGGCGCAAGGGGTCCTGTCGGGCATTCCCGACGCCGAGGGCCTGGTCGGCGATCTCGGCGGCGGCAGCCTCGAGTTGGTGCCGGTCGCGGGTGGCAAGACCGGCCCGGGCGCAACCCTGCCCATCGGCCCTTTGCGCCTGATGGACCTCGCCCATGGCAGCCTCGCCGAGGCCGAAGCCGTGGTCGACCGGGCGCTTGGCGAGCACGGCTGGCTGAAGGATGTGCAGGGCAAGCGCTTCTATGCCGTCGGCGGCGTCTGGCGAAACCTCGGCCGCATCCACATGGCCCACCGCGACTACCCGATCCACGTCCTCCATCAATATGTGATCCCGGCGCGCGACGCCGCCGACATCGCCCGCCTGATCGAGAGGCTGGGCCCGAAGTCGCTGGCCCAGATCCCCGACGTCTCGGAGCGCCGCGTCGAGGCGCTGCCCTTCGGCGCATTGATCCTCGACAAGGTCATCGCCGCCATGAAGGCGAAGGAAGTGGTGATCTCGGCCTATGGCCTGCGCGAGGGCATCCTGTTCGACCGGCTCGACAAAAAGGAGCAGGCGAAGGACCCGCTGATCGCGGGCTGCCGCGACCTTGCCGGGCGCCTCGCGCGCTTCCCGCAGCACGGCAACGAATTCTTCAAATGGACGGCGCCGCTTTTCGACGACGGCATTCTGGGCGAAACGCCGGCGGAGGCCCGCCTGCGCCGCGCCGCCTGCATCCTCGCCGATATCGGCTGGTATGTGCATCCCGACTACCGCGCCCATCACGCGATGATGCAAATCCTTCTGGCGCCCTTTTCAGGTATCGACCATGGCGGCCGGCTCTTCCTCGCCCGCGTCGGCTATCACCGCCACGAAGGCAAGGGCGAACCGCAAATGCTCGGTAATGTCACCGGCCTCATCGGCGAGCGCGACCACGAGCGGGCGCTGGTGCTGGGTCTGGCGCTGCGCCTTGCCTTCACGCTGTCGGGCGCCACCATGGGCATGTTGCCCAAAACGAAACTCGAAGCCGGAAAGAACACGCTGACGCTCGCCGTGCCCAGGCGCCACGAGCCGCTGATCGGCGAGATCGTCGTCAAGCGCCTCGGTGCGCTTGCTCGCGCCATCGGTCGCAAGGGCGACATCCGCATCGGCAAGTGACGGCCGGCGGCCTTCCGCTTCCGCTGGGCAGCGCGCGGCATTTGCGGTAGGGTTTTCTCAAGACGTATCGCCCATTGCCGGACGCTGAAGGCGCGGCAACGACGTCCGCGACCTTAACCCTTGAGCGCCCTGCCGTCCGGCCAGCCGGAGGAGACAAGGTCCCATGGGAATGTCAGTCAAGCTCTTCAGCTATCTGCGCGACCGCGGCGTCGATTATGAGGAAGTGCGCCACGCGCGCGAAGTATCTGCCAGCCGCATCGCCGAAAAGGTCCACATAACGGGCGACCGCCTGGCCAAGGCGGTGCTGGTGAAGGGCGACAGCGGCTTCCGCATCGCCGTTGTCCCCAGCACCTGCAAGGTCGACCTGGCGAGCCTCTCGCACATGCTCGACGAGCGCATCGGCCTCGCGACCGAGGAGGAAATCGAAAGCCGCTTCTGGGATTGCGATTCAGGCGCGCTGCCGCCGCTCGGCGAACCTTATGGCGTCAAGGTCTGTGTCGACGACACGCTGGCCACGCAACCCGAAATCTGGTTCGAGGCCGGCGATCACAGGACGCTGGTTCATATGAGCGGCGAGGATTTCGCCAACCTGATGGGTGAAGCCGAACACGGCCACATCGCGCGTCACATGTGAGCCGCGCGCGAGACGGGCGTTGCCTTACTGCTTTCCCGTCTCGATCAGCAGGATTTTCCGGCCATTGGCGCCGATGGCGAGTTCGCCGCGCTTGAGGCGCAACGCATCTTCGCCGAAGAGTTCGCGCCGCCAGCCCTTCAGCGCCGGCACGTCGGGCTCGGCATGCGCCGCGATCAGCTCGAGATCGGCGACGTTGGCGACGAGCTTCTGCGCCACTTCATGCTCCTCGCATTTGATCTTGAGCAGCACCTTGAGAAGCTCGACCAGCGGGCCGATGCCGGGCGGCAGCGGTTCCGGTCCCTCGACCACCGGAATATCCTCTTCCTTCATGGCAAGGCCACGCTCGATCGCCTCCATCAGGCTCGCCGCCGAGCGGCTGTTGGAAAAGCCCTTGGGCACCGCGCGAAGCCCGTCGAGATCGGACAGCGAACGCGGAATCTGCGTAGCGATCTCGGCCAGCGCATCGTCCTTCATGATGCGCGAGCGCGGCATATCGCGCTCCTGCGCCTGCCGCTCGCGCCATGCCGCCACCTCGACCAGCACCGCAAGCCCGCGTGTGCCGCGGAACCGGCCCTTGACCCGCTTCCAGGCGTTTTCGGGCCGCATCGCATAGGTCTCCGGGTTCTGCAGCACCGACATCTCCTCGGTCACCCAGCGCGTGCGCCGGGTCTGTGTCAGCCGCTTCGCCAGCACCTCGTAGATCGTCCGGAGATAGGTGACGTCCTTGATCGCATAATTGAGCTGCTTCTCGCTCAAGGGCCGGCGCGACCAGTCGGTGAAGCGGGAGGATTTGTCGACCTCGCCGCCGGCGAGCCGCTTGACCAGCGTTTCGTAGCCGACCGAGTCGCCGAAGCCGCAGACCATGGCCGCGACCTGTGTGTCGAACAGCGGATCGGGGATCGCGTCCCCCTCATGGGCGAAGATTTCGATGTCCTGCCGCGCCGCGTGAAAGACCTTCACGACATGCCTGTTGCGCATCAGGGTGTAGAAGGGTGCGAGATCGATGTCGGGCGCCAGCGGATCGACGATGATCTCGTCTTCCGGGCCCGCAAGCTGGATCAGGCAGAGGATGGGCCAGAAGGTCGAATCCCGCATGAATTCGGTATCGACCGTCACATAGCCGGCCTTGGAAAGGCGCTCGCAAGCCGCCCTCAGGGCCTCATTCGTCGTGATGATTTCCATGCGCCGCTCTATAGCCGATCCGGCGGCCCCTGTCGCGGGGCCTGTGATGCCGGCCCGACCCTTGACAAGCCCCGCCGATCCATGCGCTTTTCGCCTCCGACCGGATAACAATTTGTATACATCCCGCCGATTCGTACAGGAATCTCAAGGCTTTACACCATGACCCGTTTTCGCAGCCACCGCTGTGGCGAGCTCCGCAAATCGCATGTCGGCGAGACCGTCCGTCTCTCGGGCTGGGTCCACAGGAAGCGCGACCATGGCGGGTTGCTGTTCATCGACCTGCGCGACAATGACGGGCTGACCCAGCTCGTCTTCGATCCGGACCGGGCCGAGGCCTTCGGGTTGGCCGAAAAGCTGCGGTCGGAATTCGTGATCACGGTCGAAGGCGCGGTCGTGGCGCGCACCGCCGAAACGGTCAATCCGAACCTGCCGACCGGCGAGATCGAAATCGCGGTCGCCTCGATGGAAGTGCTGTCGGAAGCGCAGGACCTACCGCTGCCGGTCTTCGGCGAGCCGGACTACCCGGAAGACATCCGCCTGACCTACCGTTTTCTCGATCTGAGGCGCGAGACGCTGCACAACAACATCCTGTTGCGCTCGAAAATCATCGCCGATATCCGCCGCCGCATGACGGAAGCGGGCTTCAACGAATTCCAGACGCCGATCCTGACGGCGTCGAGCCCCGAAGGTGCGCGCGACTTTCTGGTCCCCTCGCGCATGCATCCGGGAAAGTTCTACGCGCTGCCGCAGGCGCCGCAGCAGTTCAAGCAATTGATCATGGTGGCGGGCTTCGACCGCTACTTCCAGATCGCGCCCTGCTTCCGCGACGAGGACGCGCGCGCAGACCGTTCGCCGGGCGAGTTCTACCAGCTCGATGTCGAGATGAGCTTCGTCGATCAGGACGATGTCTTCTCCGCCATCGAGCCGGTGTTGCATGGCCTCTTTGAGAAATTTGCGAACGGCCGCAAGGTGTCGCCTTATCCGTTCGTGCGCATTCCTTACGCGGACGCCATGCGCAAATACGGTTCCGACAAACCGGATCTGCGCAATCCGATCGAGATGCAGTCGGTAACGGATCATTTTCGCGGCTCGGGCTTCAAGGTCTTTGCCGGCTTGATCGAAAAGGACCCCAAGGTCGAAGTCTGGGCGATCCCGGCGCCGACCGGCGGCAACCGCGCTTTCTGCGACCGCATGAACGCCTGGGCGCAGGGCGAGGGACAGCCGGGCCTCGGTTACATCTTCTTCCGCGAGGAAGCGGGCATACTCGAAGGGGCAGGACCGGTCGCCAAGAATATCGGTCCGGAGCGCACCGAGGAGATCCGCACGCAGCTTGGTTTGAAGGCAGGCGATGCCGTCTTTTTTGTCGCGGGCGTGCCGGCTATTTTCACTTGCTTCGCGGGCGCGGCGCGCACGCGGGTCGGCGCCGAGCTTGGTCTGACCGAAGAAGGCGTCTTCAAATTCTGCTGGATCGTCGATTTCCCGATGTTCGAGTGGAACGAGGACGAGAAGAAGATCGATTTCTCGCACAATCCGTTTTCGATGCCGAACTACCCCCTCGACAGGTTTCTGACGCTGGGCGAGAGCGACACCGACGAAATTCTCGGTATTACGGCTTTCCAGTACGACATCGTCTGCAACGGCGTCGAACTGTCCTCGGGCGCCATCCGCAATCACAAACCGGACGTCATGTACAAGGCCTTCGGCATCGCGGGTTACGAGAAGTCGGTGGTCGAAACGAAATTCGGCGGAATGCTGAATGCGTTCAAATATGGCGCGCCGCCGCATGGCGGTCTCGCGCCCGGCATCGACCGCATGGTGATGTTGCTGGCCGGCGTCGAAAACTTGCGCGAAGTGACCATGTTCCCGATGAACCAGCAGGCGCAGGACTTGCTGATGCAGGCGCCTTCGGAAGTCGAACCGAAGCAGCTCAAGGAGCTCCACATCCGGGTGGTGCCGCCGTTGGAGAAGAAGAAGGAAGGCTGAGCGTTGCCGCGCGCCTCCGCCGCAGTGACGTTGCTGCGGCATTGCTGCTAGGATCGGCTTCCACCTGCGAAGGAGGAAGGCCATGCGTCCCGCACGGATCTGGATTCTCGTCGCCGACGGGCAGAAAGCCCGCTTTCTCGCCAGCGAAAAACGCAACGAAGACCTTGTTTCGGCACTGCCCGACTTGGTGGTTCCCAATCCGCCGACCCGCGAACAGGGAACGGAGCGCCCCGGCCGTGTCCATGAAAGTGTCGGCGCGCGCCGCTCGGCCTATGAGCCGCCGACGGATATGCACCGTCAGGCAAAGCGTGATTTTGCCAAGGCCGTCGCCGAAACCCTGCTTGTGAAAACGCGCGAGGATGCTTTCGACAAGCTGATCGTCGTCGCCCCGCCCGAAATGCTGGGCGATCTGCGCACGGCCCTGGCGCCCGAAACCAGGGCGCGCCTTATCGGCGAGCGGGCTAGGGACTATACCGAGCTGACGCCGCGCGAGATCAAGGAACAATTGTCCAACGATTTCAACGTCTGACGCGCGGCGCTTACTCGGGTTGGGCCGGCGTCGTTTCCTCGAAAACCGGGATCGGCAATGCGTCGACGGGGATGATGTTGCCGTTCGATGCGGTAATCGCCGCGCCCGCGACATTGGCGCCGAATTCGCCGCCATAGCGGATCGGATCGCGCGTGCCGTCGATGCTGACCTTGCCGCGCTGCAGGGTTGTCGCTTCCGTCATCTTGCCGCTGAGCGTTTCGGGCGTATGGCGCCCGCTGACGATCTGGTAGAGCAGCAGCGCGCGGGCGTTTTCCTTGCCGCTCGGATTGTCGCCCGTCAGCATGTCGTCGACGCCGCCCGGCTGCGCGGCAAGCGCCGCATCGGTCGGCGCGAAAACGGTGATCGTGCCTTGCGTGTAGCGAAACTTGAGATCGTTGGCTTCGATTATCCGTGTGAGCGTCGAAAATTGCGGATCGCCTTTCAGCGTCTCATAGACGTCGGCGGCCTCGGCTTCCGCGGCCGCAGCGGCCGAAAACGCCAGCAGCGACAGCGCTGACAAGAAAGTTCCGATCTTTTTCATCGTCCGGTTCCTCTCCGTGGCCCGAATGGTTCGGGTATCGAAATTCATGAGCCCCGCTGGTCAGACTGTCTAGTGCCTGATCTTGTCCGGATTGCGACAGGAGAACCGCCGCCGCAGGGTTTGGAAATTCTATGGAGAGACGGACGTTTTATCCAGTGGCCGGCAAATTGAGGCCCGATTCGACACCGAAATCGGGTTGCGCCTTCCAATCGCAAGATCAGGTTAACGCTATGGCGTTAATAGTGGCTGAGGAAACAAAGCCATCCGACCGGTTTCGGACAACTATCGGAATGCCAATGCGCCCGCCCAAACCGGACCTCACCGCCGGACACCAGCCCGATGGCGACGCGCCGGACGGGCCGATGGGTATTGTCGTCGAGGCATTCGGCCTCGGCCGCTGGTCCTACGATCTCGTCACGCAGCATCTCGAACTTCATTCGCCGACCTTCGACGCGCGCAATATCGCGCGCCGTTTCAGCCTGGCGAACGACGTGCAGTCGCCGCGCCGGACGAAGCTGCGCGGCTGGCTGGAAGAATGCGGCGTGGGCAGCACCGTGACGGAGGACTTCGCGCTGCCCGGCAACCCGGTCCGCGTGCGCATCCTCTGCACGGAACGCGACGGAACGACGCTGCGCGGGCTGATGCAGGATTGCTCGAGCGAAGTGTCGAATGCCGAGGGCGATCTGCGCTTTCGCATGGCGCTCAAGGGCGCCGCGCACGGGATCGCGCTTGTCGGTCTCGACGGCGGCTGGCTCCAGGTCAACGATGCCATCTGCGACATGCTGCAATACAGCGAGGAAGAACTCCTCAAGCTCACCTTCCAGGACATCACGCATCCGGACGATCTGGAGACCGACCTCGATTTCCTTCACGAATGCATCGAAGGCCGGCGCAATACCTACCAGATGGAAAAGCGCTACCTCCGCCGCGACGGCGAGGTCATCTGGGGCCACCTTGCGGTCGCCATCCTGCGCACGGACACCGGCGAGCCGCTCTATTTCGTCTCGCAGATCCAGGATATTACCGCGCAGAAGCGGACTGCTGCCGAACTTGTCGCCGCCCGCGACGCAGCGAAACACGCCAGTGCGGCAAAGGACTCCTTCCTCGCGTCCATGAGCCACGAAATCCGCACGCCGATGACCGGTGTGATGGGCATGCTCGACATGCTGGAACAAAGCGGCGTCAGCGGTGACCAGCTCTCGCTCATCAGCACCGCGCGCACCTCCGCCGAAATGCTGCTCTCCATCATCAACGATGTTCTCGACATGGCCAAGCTCGAGGCGGGCAGGGTCGAGATCGCGAAAAAGGACTTTTATGCCGAGACGCTTCTGCGCAATGTCTGCGACATGATGGCGGCGCGCACGCAGGTGAAGGGCCTCGCCTTCAATGCCGTGCTGCCGCTGTCGACGCGTGTCTGGCTCAAAGGCGACCCTGACCGCATCTCGCAGATTCTGTTCAACCTCATCGGCAACGCGGTGAAGTTCACCGATACGGGCGAGGTTTCGCTTGCGGCGGAAACGCGCTCGACCGATAGCGGGCTCGATCTCATCCTGCATGTGCGCGACACCGGGCGCGGTATTCCGGCGGACAAGATCGGCCTCATCTTCAAGGAGTTCGAGCAGGCGAATGATGAGGACGCGCAGCGGATGGATGGCACCGGGCTCGGCCTCGCCATCGTTTCGCGTCTCGTGGATGCGATGGGCGGCCAGATCGACGTCGGGAGCGAGCCGGGGCGGGGCTCTGTCTTCAGCGTCCGATTGCCGCTCGTTCAGGGCCATGCGCCCGCGGAGGCGCCGCCGCCCATGCGTGAGGAGCCGGAAGCATCCGTCGCGGGAGAGGCAGGCCCGCTCACGGTGCTTGTCGTCGAGGACAATGCGGTCAATCGCAAGGTAATCGGCTCGGTCCTGTCGATTGCCGGCATCGAGCCCGCTTATGCTTTCGATGGCGCCCAGGCGCTTGACGCCGTGAAGGATCGGACATTCGACATCGTCTTCATGGATGTAATGATGCCGGTGATGGACGGATTGACCGCGACGCGCGAGATGCGGCGGCTTGGTTACAAGGGACCGATCCTCGGCCTCACCGCGAACGCGATGGCTCATCACCGCGAAGCCTGTTTCGAGGCCGGCATGGATGCTCACATCGCCAAGCCCTTTCGTCCCGTCGATATTTTCGCCGCGTTGGAGAAGCATGGCGGGAAACGGGCCCCCGTCTGAATCCTTCCGCGCACACCGAAAGCCCCGCAAAGCGACGCTTCCGGGGGTTCGGCACGCGAAACACGAGCGACCTTCAAGGGTGAAGGATGCGCGGGGCGTATGACGAACTCGGCCGCACATGTGCATGTGACATGTGGGGGCGGCTTCGTTCCGCCCCGCGCGCCGCGGATTTATGGTCCGATCAACCAGCCAAGACCTCCAGCCGCTTTTATCGGCGGTGGCGTCCCCGGGTCGTAATGCCCGGCTCACTCATCGGACCTCCCGGGGTATGTGGTCTGGCACCACAAACCGCTGGACCGCAACCCCCTCTCCACGCATTCGGCCAGTCCGGACGCGCCCTTCGGTGGAGCGAGTGAACCTAATATGGGGGCTGTTTGGTGGGGGGAGATAAGTTTATTTTCGGGGGTGAGGCGCGGTTTGCGTCAGCAAACGAAAAGGTCCGGTGGACCTTTTCGAGCGCCGAACGCCCGGAGCGCAAGCGGAGGGCCGCCCCGG
>NZ_JBBECC010000021.1:0-7910 GCF_040882025.1 Parvibaculum sp.
CCAGTCGTCGAGGTCGGAGCGGAGCGTCAAATGCGCCTGCGCCTTGCCGGCGTCGGGCGGCGCCGGGCTTGTCGCCGGATCGTGAAAAGGCGGATTGGCGAAAACATGATGAAAGCTGTTGGGCTCGAGCCCCAGTGCTGCAAGATCGCGCGGCGAGAGACCGATATCGCCTTCGAGGATCGATACGCGCCCGCTCAAGCCGTTGCGTTCGATGTTGCGTTCGGCGAGGCGCACGAGATCCGGCTGCAGTTCGAGCCCCGCCACTTCGAGGCCGGGCACACGCGCCGCAAGGCAGAGGCTTGCCACACCAACGCCGGCACCCGCTTCCAGCGCGCGCTCGCCTTCCCGCGCCGGCACCGAGGCCGCCAGCAGCACCGCATCGAGCCCGGCGCGATAACCCTTTTCCGGCTGCAGCAATTTCAGCCGGTTACCGAGAAAACCGTCATCGGTGGTGCTCGGCGCAATATCGTCTGTCGCGCTGCTGCTCATCCTTCGCGCCTCACTTGGTCGAGAATCCGCTGTGCCTCGTCATAGTCCTCGTCAACCACCATGATACGCTGAGGAAGGATGCCAAGCGAGCGCTGCATGTGGGCATCCATGCCGAAACTTTCGATACCAGCCTCGGAGAGACGGTGCGTCAGATAGGAGATGAAGACCGGATCTCCCGTTCTGATCAGTTCCTTCATGCCGCCTCCGTTTCGCGCCCGTCGCGTTGCGACAAATGGCCTCCGGCCCTTGCCGCTCCGCACCCGCCAACCTATGCTCGCTCTTGCGACAGCATATCACATGCAGGGCCTGGAGATTGAGCCCGCGCAGCGAAATTTGAGGAGCGGATATTGGGCGTTGTTGTTCCCCTCGAGGAAGAGCGCGGGCGCGGTCAGAATGCCGTGGCGCAGCTTCAGGCGCTGGTGGCCCGGGATATGGAGGCCGTCAATGAATTCATCCGTGAACGGATGGCTTCCGAGGTGCCGATGGTTCCCGAACTCGCCAGCCATCTCATCAATTCGGGCGGCAAGCGTCTGAGACCCATGCTCACCATCGCCTCCTCCCGGATGTGCGGCTATAACGGCGCCGATCACATCAAGCTCGCCGCCACCGTCGAATTCCTGCACACGGCCACGCTCCTCCACGACGACGTGGTGGACGAGAGCGATATGCGGCGCGGCACGAAGACCGCGCGCATGCTCTGGGGCAATCAGGCAAGCGTCCTTGTCGGCGATTTCCTGCTCGGCCGCGCCTTCAAGCTGATGGTCGAGACGAAGTCGCTGCGGGCGCTCGAAATCATCGCCGACGCCGCTTCCGTCATCGCCGAGGGCGAGGTGATGCAGCTTGCTGCCGCCAAGGACACCGGCACCACCGAGGATGCCTATCTGCGCGTCATCCAGGCGAAGACGGCCGCGCTTTTCGCCGCCGCCACCGAAATCGGCGCGGTCATCTCGGGCCGCAACGGCAGCGAGGCGGCCGCGCTCGAATCCTACGGCCGCAATCTCGGCATCGCCTTCCAGCTTGTCGACGACGCGCTCGACTATGGTGGCCGCGCGGCGGCGCTCGGCAAGAATGTCGGCGACGATTTCCGCGAAGGCAAGATCACGTTGCCGGTCGTCCTCGCCTTTCGCCGCGGCTCGGCGCAGGAACGCGCCTTCTGGCAGCGCACACTGCAGGACGGAGAGCGGCGCGAGGGCGATCTCGAACAGGCGATCGAACTGATGCAGAAGCACGACGCGCTGACCGATACGATCCTCCGGGCCCGTCACTACGGCGCCATCGCCATCGATGCGCTGGCGATCTTTCCCGAGAGCGACTACCGGCAGGCGCTCACCGAGCTCGTCGAGTTCTGCATCAACCGCAATCACTGACGCCGCAGGCGACTGTCCACCAGTCGGGATGCGCTTGCGCGATCGTGGCGGCCGCAGCGCGCGCCGCCATTTCCCGCGCGTAGACCCCGAAACAGGTTGTGCCCGAACCGGACATGCGGGCAAGACGACACTCTCCGCTTGCCTCGAGCGCCGCCAGAACCGTGCCCACCTCCGGCGCGAGACGCCTTGCGGGCGCTTCGAGATCGTTCGCCGCGCCGACAAGCCATGCCGCCAGCTCGTCAAGCGTGGCAAAAGTGGGGACGGTCGGCGCCACCGGCATGCCTTCAAGTAACGGAGCGGAAAGCCCCCGGAACACTTCGGCAGTCGAGAGCGCGATGCCCGGATTGACCAGCACCAAATGAAAGCGCGGCAGCGTCGCGAGCCGGACGATTTTCTCTCCGATGCCGCTCATCATGGCAGGACGCGCATCGAGGCAAACCGGCACATCGGCACCGAGCGACAGGGCCATTTCCCTGAGCGCGGCCGCGCCGGGATCGGTTCCCCAAAGCCGCACCAATGCGCGCAAGGTTGCCGCCGCGTCGGCTGAACCGCCGCCGATGCCGGAGGCAACCGGCAAGTTCTTCTCGAGTGCCAGGCGGGCGCCCGCCTTTACCCCCGTCCGCTCGCGCAACAGACGCGCCGCATGCAGCACCAGATTGTCGGGATCGCCAGCGAGCGCCGCCGCGAAGGGGCCCCGCATTACCAGTGTCA
Organism: Parvibaculum sp.; assembly: GCF_040882025.1. Lineage (GTDB taxonomy): Bacteria > Pseudomonadota > Alphaproteobacteria > Parvibaculales > Parvibaculaceae > Parvibaculum. Next base: position 2,568 of record NZ_JBBECC010000021.1, read on the forward strand.
GCTCATCCGCCGGCTCGGCCATGACGCGGTCGCCGCAATGCGCAAAAACGACGAGGCTCTGCAATTCGTGGTAGCCATCGGTGCGCCGGCCCATGACCCGCAGGCTCAAATTGATCTTGGCAGGCGCCTCTTCAACAACCTGGCGGATGTCCGCGCCGGCCACCGCGTCAAAGCTCCGCCGCGCCTATTCCGGCTGCCTCGCGCTCGGCGCCCTCGGCCGCTTCAAGGCCGAAATCGAGCTTGGTGCGCAGCAGTCTGACCCGCTTTTCTTCGGGGTCCATGACCAAGGCGTGATTCCACTGAAAGCGGGCCTCGATCTTGCGGCCGACCTTCCACAACGCGTCGCCCAGATGTTCGTTGATCGTCGGATCGTCGGGCTGCAGCTCGACCGCGCGCTCGAGATATTTGACGGCGAGGGCATACTCGCCCAGCCGGTAGCGGGCCCAACCGAGACTGTCGACGATGAAGCCGTCGTTCGGCCGCCGCTCTACCGCCTTCTCGATCATCGCCAGCGCTTCGTCGAGATGGCGATGCTGTTCGATCCAGGAATAGCCGAGATAGTTCAGCACCAGCGGGTGGTCGTCGGAAAGCTTCAGCGCCAGCTTCAAGTCGTTTTCGGCCTTGTCCCACTCGCCGAGACGCTCGAAGCAGATGCCACGCGCATAGTAGAGCGTCCAGTCGCGCTCGGACGGTGCGCCCGAAAGCACGATGGCGCGCTCGTATTGAACGATCGCCTCGGCGTAATTTTCCTTCGCGCGATAAATGTCGCCGATGGCAACCAGCGGATCGATGCTTTCGGGTTTGTCGCGGGCGAGACGCCGCAGCGTCGCGATCGCCTCGTCTTCGCGGTTCAGCCGGTTGAGCGCCATGGCGGTCTGGATGCGGGCGTTCATGTAGAGCGGCGAGGCGCGGCCGATCTTGCCGTAAGCCGCAATGGCCTCGTCCCAGCGTCCGCGGGCCTCATAGGTGCCCGCAAGCAGCGATCGGGCTATGTCGAAGTCCGGACGCAGATAGAGCGCAAGATGCAGATAGACTTCCGACAGATCGCTCGATGCGTCCTGCATCAATGCACTTCCAAGACCGTAAAGAGCCTCTGCTGCGCCGTCGGCGGCGCTGCGCACCTGAACCGGCAGCGCCTCGCCCCTGGACAGACGCGCGAGATGATCAAGCACAAGCGGATGGTCGGGTGCAAAAGCAAGGAACCCCTCCAGCGCCAAACGCGCTTCGTCGACGCGACCCTCGCGTTGCAGGAAGCTCGCATAAGCCTCGACGACGCGCACGCTCGAGCCGCCGCTGGCGTTCATCGCCTCCGCATAGGCTTCGTCGGCACCGGCCGCGTCACCCAGCAGATCCAGCATCAGACCCTGATGATAGGAACGGAAAAGCGCGAAGGCCGTGCGCCCTTCGAAAGCGCCAATCTTTTCGAGCATCAATTCCTTGTCGCTTTCACCGGCCGCCGCCCAGGCGGATGTCAGCGTACCGACAAGCGCGGTGAAAGGCCCTGGCGCCGAGGCCGAAATCTGCTCGCGCGCACCGGCAAAATCGCCACTCTTCATCTCCGCCAGCGCCAGCGTCAGCCGCGCCATGCGCTGACCGGGTTCGATCGCCACCAGGCGCTCGGCCAGCCCGACGGCGCGGTCGATGTCGCCGGCGGTCAACGCCGCCATGAAGGCGCGATCGAGGATCAGCGGATCGTTTGGCTCGCCGCGCAGAGCCGCGTCGTAGAACGCGGCGGCTTTCTGCGGATCGTTGACCGAGGCCGCATGACGGCCCGCCAGATAGGCGCCATAGGGCGTCTCGCCGCGCTTTGCACCGAGGCCGCCGAACGTGCCGAGCCCCGCACAGCCGCCCAGCAGCGCCAGCACCGCGACAAGCGCGACACGCTTCAACGCGTGCGGAAGGAAAATTGCGCCGGTGGGCGCGGTACTTGTAGCGGCCATGATGGGGGCCTTGCCTCCGATACTGTCTTGTACGGCCGCCGGCACGGCGACCGTCACAAGCCTACAGGAGCGCACGCGCCGGAAACAGGCATGCCGGGCGCCGATCTCTCACATATTCGGGTAATTCGGCCCGCCCGCGCCTTCCGGCACCACCCAGTTGATGTTCTGAGCGGGATCCTTGATGTCGCAGGTTTTGCAGTGAACGCAGTTCTGCGCGTTGATCTGGAAGCGCGGATTGGCGCCGTCCGCGTCGCGCACCACTTCATAGACGCCGGCCGGGCAATAGCGCTGCGCCGGCTCGTCGTAATTCGGCAGATTGTAGGCGATCGGGATTGCCGGGTCCTTCAGCGTCAGATGAACCGGCTGGTCTTCCTCGTGATTGGTCGCCGAAATGAACACCGAAGACAACTTGTCGAATGAAATCCTGCCATCGGGTTTTGGATAGGCGATCGGCTTGCATTCGCTCGCTTTCTTCAGCGTCGCATAGTCGGGCTTCTTGTGTTTCAGCGTGAAAGGCAGGCCGAGACCGAGATTGTTCATCCACATATCGAGCGCGCCGAAGCCGGTGCCGAGGAAGGTGCCGAAGCGCGACAGCAGCGGCTTTACGTTGCGTACGCGCTTCAGGTCCTTGTAAACCGGGCTCTTTTCGTAAGCCTCCGTATAGGCGGTCAGTTCGTCGCCCTGCCTGCCGTCGCGCACCGCCTCGAAGGCGGCTTCGGCGCCCATGATGCCGGTCAGCATCGCATTGTGGCTGCCCTTGATGCGCGGCACATTGACGAAGCCGGCCGAGCAGCCGATCAGTGCGCCGCCCGGGAAGGTCAGCTTCGGCACCGACTGCAAACCGCCTTCGGTGATCGCGCGCGCGCCATAGGCGATGCGCTTGCCGCCTTCGAAAGTGCCCACGATCGAAGGATGATGCTTGAAGCGCTGGAACTCGTCGAAGGGCGAGAGATAAGGATTGCTGTAATTCAGGTGAACGACGAAACCGACCGACACCAGATTGTCGCCGAAGTGATAAAGGAAGGAACCGCCGCCCGTCGAATTGTCGAGCGGCCAGCCCAGCGTGTGCTGCACCAGGCCCTTGCGGTGCTTCGACGGATCGACCTGCCAGAGCTCCTTGAGGCCGATGCCGAATTTCTGCGGCTCGCGGCCCTCGTCGAGCTTGAACTTGCGGATCAGCTCCTTCGACAGCGAACCGCGCACGCCTTCGGCAAAGAAGGTGTACTTGCCGCGCAGCTCGATGCCCGGCGTGTAGCTGTCCTTGTGCGAGCCGTCCTTCGCCACGCCCATGTCGCCGGTGACGACGCCGCGCACCGCTCCGTCTTCGCCGTAAAGCACCTGGGCGGCGGCAAAGCCCGGATAGATTTCGACGCCAAGCCCTTCGGCCTGTTCGGCAAGCCAGCGGCAGACATTGCCGAGGCTGACGATGTAGTTGCCGTGATTGTTCATCAGCGGGGGGAAGAGAATGTTCGGGATGCGCAAGCCCCCCGCCGGTCCGAGATAGATGAAATGGTCGGCCGTGACTTCCGTATCGACCGGCGCGTCCATGTTGCGCCAGTCCGGAAACAGCGTGTCGAGGCCGATCGGATCGATCACCGCGCCCGAGAGAATATGCGCACCGACTTCGGAGCCCTTCTCGATCACGCAGACCGACAGGTCGAAATCTTCCGACGCGGCGAGCTGACGCAGCCGGATCGCCGCCGAAAGGCCCGCCGGGCCGCCGCCGACAACCACGACGTCATATTCCATATATTCGCGTTCGACCGCCTGCTCGCTCATTCAGCCTCTCCTCGCCGCCTCTTTCCGTCTGGCCTTCGGCGCCGCCTGCCGCGCCTCGGCCTCTTCAAAATCGGGTCCGTTATGGTGCGGATGGCCCCTTTGGTCAATATATTGGGGCCAATAGCGCGCAGCGGCCCACTTGCATGTTATTCTCAACGCGTCCGCCGCACCGGTTGAGTGTAAGGGGCTCCCCGAGAGCGTCAAACAGAAGCCCGATCCTCGCAAGGCGATCCATGAACCGATCCGGCCCATCATCCGAACCTCTCACGCCCGACGAGGCGGCGGCGCTGCTTGCCTTCCATGTCGAGGCGGGGGTCACTGAGGCGCTGGCCGACGCGCCGGTCGACCGCTATGCGCTCGCCGAAGCGGCCGCGACGCCTGTGGCGGTGCCCGCTGCGTCAGCCGCACCGCGCGCCGATCCGCGCGGGACGCCGGCGCCGGCCGCGCCCCGCGCCGCAACGCCCCCCGCGATGCCGCTCGACGATGTGCGCGCGGCGGAAGGTGCGCGCGAAATCGCCGCCGCCTGCACCACGCTTGACGAATTGCGCGCCGCGCTCGCGGCATTCGAGGGCTGCCCGCTGCGCTACACGGCGAAGAATCTCGTTTTCGCCGACGGCAATCCGAAAGCGCGGATCATGCTGGTCGGCGAGGCGCCGGGCCGCGACGAGGATCTGCAGGGCGTGCCTTTTGTCGGCCGCGCCGGCCAGTTGCTCGACCGGATGCTGGCGGCAATCGGACTCGACCGCACATCCGTCTATATCGTCAACACGCTGCCCTGGCGGCCGCCCGGCAACCGCACGCCGACGCCGGCCGAACACGCCGTCTGCATGCCTTTCGTCGAACGCCATATCGAACTGGTCGCGCCCGACATATTGCTGCTTCTGGGCGGTGTCTCGGCCAAGCAGCTCCTGCGCACCGACACCGGCATCACGCGGCTCAGGGGCAAGTGGTCGGCGTACAATTCGGGCGGACGCGAGATTCCGGCGCTGCCGACGCTCCATCCGGCCTATCTGCTGCGCCAGCCGGCCCAAAAAAGATTGGCATGGCGGGATCTTCAGTCGCTGAAGGCGCGGCTCGACGCGCTCCCCGCCCGTTAACGCTGCGGCTCTTTTTGCCGGCCGTTCCCGTTCCATTCCGGCACAGCGCGCTTGCCGGCCGGGGTTCGGCCCGCCAAGATGGCCGCCATGAGCCATCGGGGGGTTTTCATCGAAATCGCGGCGACGCGGCGGGAACGGTTTGTGCGTTCGGCCAGAATGGCCGGATATGCGGCGGCCGGACTCGCGGCGCTTTTGTTCGCCCTGGCCCTGGCCTTCCCGGCTCATGCCGAGGCCCCGGCGGTGCCGCAGGCGCGCATCTGGAGCCCGGAAATCCTGACCGGCGCCGACCGCGAACTTTACCGGCAGATTTTCGCCGCCACCGAGCGCGGCCGCTTCGCGGAGGCCGACAAGCTCGCCGCGCAGTTGCAGGACCGCCGGCTGACGGGCCATGTCCTTCACGTCAAATATATGGGCCGGCACTACACCACGCGCTATGCCGAATTGCGCGACTGGCTGGCCGCCTACAAGGACCATCCGGGGGCGGCCGATATTTACAAGCTCGCGCTGCGCAAGCGCCCGGCTTCCGC
>NZ_JBBECC010000022.1:0-1356 GCF_040882025.1 Parvibaculum sp.
ACACCGATGTCGCCGGCGTCGCCGGCCTCGACACGCCGAGCTTCGTCAAATTCGCCAGGCTCTCGGGCGAGGTGCCGCTGATCTCGGTCGTCTCCGGCCGCTGCTTTGCCGGCAACGCCGCGCTGGTCGGCTGCTCGGATGTCATCATCGCCACGAAAGACAGCAACATCGGCATGGGCGGTCCGGCCATGATCGAGGGCGGGGGCTTGGGCGTCTATGCGCCTGAAGACATCGGCCCCATAAATGTGCAGACGGCCAACGGCGTCGTCGACATCGCGGTCGAGAACGAGGCGGCGGCCGTCGCCGCGGCAAAGAAATACCTCTCCTACTTCCAAGGCCCGCTCCCCGCATGGGACGCCGCCGACCAGCGCGATCTCCGCCGCCTGATCCCCGAAAACCGCCTCCGCGCCTATGACATCCGCACCGTCATCGACGCATTGGCGGATCAAGGCTCGGTGCTGGAACTCCGGCCCCAATTCGGCATCGGCATCCTCACCTGCTTCATCCGCATCGAGGGCCGGCCGATGGGCCTGATCGCCAACAACCCGATGCATCTCGGCGGCGCCATCGACGCCGAAGCGGGCGACAAGGCCGCCCGCTTCATGCAGCTCTGCGACGCCTTCGGTCTGCCCATGCTCTCGCTCTGCGACACGCCGGGCTTCATGGTCGGCCCCGAAATCGAGGAGCGCGCCCAGGTGCGCCATGTCTCCCGCATGTTCGTGACGGGCGCGAGCCTGCGCGTCCCCTTCTTCACCGTGGTGCTCAGAAAGGGCTACGGCCTCGGCGCCCAGGGCATGGCCGCCGGTTCCTTCCACGCGCCTTTCTTCATCGTCTCCTGGCCGACCGGCGAATTCGGCGGCATGGGCCTCGAAGGCGCGGTCCGCCTCGGCTACCGCCGCGAAATGGAAGCGATCGAGGACGACGCCGAGCGCGACGCCTTCTACCGGAAAATGGTCGCGAGATATTACGAAAACGGCAAGGCCATCAACATGGCCTCCTTCCTCGAAATCGACGCCGTCATCGACCCGAAGGACACAAGGGCATGGCTCGTGCGCGGGTTGAAATCGGCCGGCCCCCTGCGCGAGCGCAAGGGCAGGGGGTTTATCGATACGTGGTGATATGATCCGTCAACGGAGCAATCCCACCCTCCCCCTGTGGGAGGGTCAAACGGCCGGAGGCCGTTTGGGGAGGGGTAAGCGTGGAACCTCGGCGCATAATCGATCGCGCGTCATTTGCCGCCACCGCCGCGACCCCTCCCCGAAATTTGTCTCGCTTGCGCTCGAATTTTGTCGACCCTCCCTCAGGGGATTCCTCTGCGAAACGTAGCGCTCCTGCGCCGTTGCTTGGGGACGGCTC
>NZ_JBBECC010000023.1:0-1350 GCF_040882025.1 Parvibaculum sp.
AGATGGACCCGGTCCACCAGATCAACATCAATGCCGATTCGACTTTCGCATTGGGGCTGGAGGCGCAGCGCCGCGGCCACAAGCTTTTCTACTACGAGCCCAAGGACCTTTCGATGCGCGACGGCCGCGCCTATGCGCGGATGCGGCCGATGACGTTGCGGCGCGAGGTCGGCAACCACTCGACCCTGGGCAGTCTCGAAAAAACCTTTCTCGTCGATCTCGATGTGGTGTTGATGCGTCAGGACCCGCCTTTCGACATGAGCTACATCACGGCGACCCATATTCTCGAAACGGTGCATCCCGAAACGCTGGTGGTGAACAACCCGGCCGAGGTGCGCAACGCGCCGGAAAAGCTTTTTTCGGTGCGCTTCAAGGGCCTGCTGCCGCCGACGCTGATCAGTCGCGACCCGGAAGAAATCCGGGCCTTCCGCCGCGAGTTCTCCGACATCATCGTCAAGCCGCTTTTCGGCAATGGCGGCATCGGCGTTTTCCACATTCGTGAGGGCGACGAGAACCTCAACTCGCTGCTGGAGATTTTCGGTCAGATGAACCGCGAGCCGGTCATCGTGCAGAAATACCTGCCCGAAGTGCGGCAGGGCGACAAGCGCATCATCCTGGTCGACGGCGTGCCCGTCGGTGCGATCAACCGCGTTCCAGCCGAGGGCGAATCACGCTCCAACATGCATGTCGGCGGACGCCCCGAGAAATGGTCGCTGACGGCGCGCGAACGCGAAATCTGCGAGACGATCGGACCGGAATTGAAGGCGCGCGGGCTGATCTTCGTCGGCATCGACGTGATCGGCGACTGGCTGACCGAGATCAACGTCACCTCGCCGACCGGCATTCAGGAAATCGACCGCTTCGACAACGCCAATCTGGCGGGCCTCGTCTGGGACGCGATCGAGGCGCGGAGATAGCGATGGCACGGCGGGCACGCATCAACTGGACGCGATACGCGATCGTGGCGGCGGCGATTGCGCTTGTCATCGGCGCGATCTGGACACTGCGTCCGGTCTTCATCTCCGATGCGCCGCCGCCGACGATTGCAGAGACGGCGGCGCGCATTCACGCGTCGGTCATCGCCATCGACACCCATGTCGATATCCCGACGAGTTTTGGTACCGACATCTATGATCCCGGCAAGAGCAATGCGTGGCCCGTACAGGTCGATCTGCCGCGCATGCGCGACGGCGGTCTCGACGCGGTCTTTTTCGTTGTCTATGCGGGGCAGGGCGCACGCGACGCGGTGGGCTATGCGGCGGCCGCCTCCGAAGCCTTCGCGAAATTCGCCGCCATCCGCCGCATGACGGACAGCGCCCACAAGGATGAAATCGGTCTGGCGCTTTCGGC
>NZ_JBBECC010000024.1:0-3271 GCF_040882025.1 Parvibaculum sp.
TGGCCATGTGTCGTTATCTTACCTCTAGACAAAACCGTCATGGCCCGGCTTGTCCGGGCCATCCACGTCTTTGCCTTCAATACGTGCCATCAAGACGTGGATGACCCGCATAAAGCGGGTCATGACGGCAGAGGGAAAGGGCAATACACCCAAACCTACGGCTTCAGCACATCCATCTGGATCGGCCCTTCGGCGCGGCCGTGAATGAACTGGTCGACATAGTCATTGCCGCTCTGGTCGATCTCGGATCGCGGGCCGTCCCAGATGATCTTGCCCTTGTGGATCATCGCCACCCGGTCGGCGATCTTCCTGACGCTCGACATGTCATGCGTGATCGACAGCGTCGTCGCGCCGAGCTCCTTGACGCGGTCGACGATCAGCTCGTTGATGACATCGGCCGTGATCGGGTCGAGCCCGGTCGTCGGTTCGTCGAAAAAGATGATCTCGGGATCGGCGGCGATGGCGCGGGCAAGGCCCACGCGCTTCTGCATGCCGCCTGAAAGCTCGGCCGGATAAAGTTCGCCGACTTCCGGCCCGAGGCCGACCTTGGCGAGCTTTTCGAGCGCCACTTCCTTTGCCGCCTTGCGCTTCATCTGCCGGCCCTGGATCAGGCCGAAGGCGACATTCTCCCAGACGCTGAGACTGTCGAAAAGCGCCGCGCCCTGGAAGAGCATCCCGAACTTGCGCAGCACCTTTTCGCGCTCGCCCGTATCCATCTTCAGCACGTTCTTGCCGTCGACGAAAATCTCGCCGCGGTCGGGCCGGATGATGCCGAGCACACATTTGATCATCACCGACTTGCCGGTGCCCGAGCCGCCGATGACGACGAGGGATTCGCCTTTCGGCACGGTGAGATCGATGCCGTCGAGCACCACCTTCTTGCCGAAGCGCTTGTGGACGTTTCTGAGTTCGATCTTGGCGTCGCTCATCGGCCGGCCCTCAATTCGCGAACAGAAGCGACGTCATCACGTAATTCGCCGCGAGGATGAGAATGGAGGCGCTGACGACCGCGTTCGTCGTTGCCCGGCCGACGCCCTGCGCGCCGCCTTTCGAATGGAAGCCGTGAAAGCAGCCCATGATCGCGATGATGAAGCCGAACACGCCCGCCTTGATCAGGCCCGACATCACATCGTCGAATTTCAGAAAGTCGGCCGTGTTCTTGATATAGACGCCGGCATTGAATTCGAGCGACGAGGTGCCGACGATGAAGCCGCCCATGATGCCGATAATATCGGCGACGAAAACGAGGATCGGCAGCGTCACGACGGCGGCGACGACCCGCGGCACGACGAGATATTTGTAAGGATTGGTCGACAGCGTCGTCAGCGCGTCGATCTGTTCGGTGACGCGCATCGTGCCGAGCTCGGCCGCGATCGCCGCCGAAACGCGCCCCGCCACCATCAGCCCGCCGAGCACGGGGCCGAGCTCGCGCGTGATGCCGAGCGCCACGATCGAGGCGACGATCGATTCCGAGTTGAACTCGTTGCCGCCGTAATAGATCTGCAGGGCCAGCGCGCCGCCGGTGAAGAAGGCGGTCAGCGCCACCACCGGCAGCGAGAAATAGCCGATCCGCATCGTCTGCTGCGCGATCAGCCGCCAGAAGAAGGGCGGCCGCACGATATGCGTGACCGAGTGCCAGATGAACAGCGACAGCCGCCCGATCTCGCCGAGCAGCGCCAGCACGACCCGGCCGATAATCGTGAAGAAAGTCAAACCTGCCCCCCGGGCTCGTCGCGCGTGCCGTGGGCTTTGGATACATAGCGCCTTATGTATCGCCGCCCGAGGCTGGTGAGAATCTCGTAGCCGATGGTCCCGGCCCTGAGGCCGACATCGTCCACGCTTATAGTGGGGCCGATCAGTTCGGCCATGTCGCCGCGCCGGATGAGCCCTTCGGGAACGGCGCTGACATCGAGCGCCAGCATGTCCATCGAGACTCGCCCCGCGACGGGCACAGTGTACCCGGCAATATGCGCCTGTCCGCCCTTTTCTTGGGACCCCGCGCCGCTTTCGGGCGCCGATGCCCGCCCCAGCGCCCGGAAATAGCCGTCGGCATAGCCGGCCGAGAGGACCGCGATGCGGGCGGGCCCCTTTGCGGCCCACGCCGCGCCATAGCCGACCGTCTCGCCCGCCGTGAGCGTCCTGAGCGCGATCACCCGCGCCTCGACCGTGACGGCCGGCCGGAACGGATTGGCCCGGCCCGAAAGCGGATTGCCGCCATAAAGCCCGACGCCCGGCCTGACCAGGTCGAAATGATAATCGGGCCCGAGAAAGACCCCCGGCGAATTGGCGAGGCTCGCGCGTGCGCCCGGAAAGCGCGGGCCGAGCGCCTCGAGCAGCGCGCGGAAGCGGCCAAGCTGTTCGCCGTTCTTCGGGCTCGCGGCATCGTCGGCGCAGGCGAGATGGCTCATGATCAGCCGCACATCGACGCCGTCGCTGAGCGCCCCGTCTTCGGCGATGGCGGCAGCGTCTTGCGCGCTCATGCCCAGCCGGTTGATGCCGGTATCGAAATGCAGCACGGCGGGAAGGGTCTCGCCGGCGCACCGGGCTTCGTCGCGCCATTCGGCGAGCTCGGCCATCGAGGCAAGGCAGGGCGTGAGCCCCGCTTTGCGGTAAAGCGCGCCCGTGCCGGGAAAGAGCCCGTTCAGCACATAAATCGCGATGCCCGGCAGCAGGGTACGCAGCGTTGCGCCTTCGTTGGCATCGGCGACGAAGAAGCTGCCGCAGCCTTCTCCGGCGAGCCGGCGCGCCACCGCCGCCATGCCGAGCCCATAGGCATCGGCCTTGACGACGGCCGCGGCCTCCGCCCCCGGCGCCGCTGCCCGAACCGCGCGCCAGTTCGCCGCCACCGCATCGAGATCGACCGTCAGCAGCCCGCCCGCGGCGGCAAGTTCCGCCTCTGTCGCCTCAGCCCTCATGCGCGGGTCCCGCCGCTGCGGCGTTCTGCATCGCCCATTGCCGTCATGACCCGGCTTGTCCGGGTCATCCACGTCTTTCTTTTCTGCCGGTCAGTGCCGCAAAGACGTGGATGGCCCGCATAAAGCGGGCCATGACGACAATGGGTAAGGAAAAATTTGAATCCGTTGAATCCAACGACCCCCGCGCGGCCACGCGCCGGAGATTCCAAACCAAACGGCAATGAGAAGAAATCGGGCAGGGCGCGCGCCTCCTGGTCGCGGACGGTGAAAACGCCGCGATCATAGGGGGAAGCGGCGCCGCGCGAAACCCCGCACGCGCGGCGCCCCGCACATACTTGTAGACGAAATACGGCCCC
>NZ_JBBECC010000024.1:3281-5711 GCF_040882025.1 Parvibaculum sp.
CTAGAGCGTTTCCAGGCGAAGTGGAAGCCGGTTCGCCGTCCGGAAACGCGACAAAACAAAAAACCTGGAGCAGTTTCGCGATTCGAAGAAAAGCGAAACTGCTCCAGCAGCTTCACTTGTAGACGAATTCCGGCCCGTCGAGATCGATCTTCGGCAGCTCGTCCTTTTCGGTCCAGTAGTCCTGTGTGTGCTCCCATTCGGGCTTGTTGCCGCGCTTGGGCATCAGATGCATCGAGCGCATCAGGTAACCCGGATTGAAGTTTTCCGGATCGATCCAGGGCTTGAGTTCCATGTCCTTGTCTTCGGGCCGGCGCTGAACGGTCACGGCTTTAGCCTGCCGCTTGCTCATATGGTTCAAAAGCCGCGAAACGAAATCGCCGAGAATGTCGACGCGCAAGGTCCAGCTCGCGCGGAAATAGCCGAACACCCAGACGAGGTTCGGGACGCCCGTGAACATCATGCCGCGATAGGTGACGGTGTCGGCGAAGTCGAGCTTCTTGCCGTCGACTTCGAACTGGATGTCGCCCAGCACCGAGAGGTTGAACCCCGTTGCCGTCACGATGATGTCGGCCTCGAGTTCCTTGCCCGATTTCAGCAGAATGCCTTTCTCGGTGAAGCGCTCGATCTCGTCGGTGACGACGGTAGCCTTGCCCGCCTTGATGCCCTCGAAAATATCGCCGTCGGGCACGAAGGCGATGCGCTGGCGCCACGGCCGGTAGCGCGGCGTGAAATGTTCCTTCACCGTTTCCTCCGGCAGGAACAGGCCGACGGCCGCCAGCAATTCCTCGCGCACGGCTTCCGGCTCCTCGAAGGAGCGCCGCGTGAACTCGGCCTGATCGAACAGAATCTGCCGCCGCGTGATTTCGTGGATCCAGGCCTCGTCGACGCCGAGCTTGCGGAGCTGGTCGGCGAGCACATTCTCGTTGCGCCCCGGAATGAAATAGGTCGGCGAACGCTGCAGCAGCGTCACATGGGAACAGTCGCCCGCGATCGCCGGCACCAGCGTCGCCGCTGTCGCGCCCGAACCGATCACCAGCACATGCTTGCCCTTGTAGTCGAGGTCTTCGGGCCAGGTCTGCGGATGGACGATCCGTCCACGGAACTTGTCCATATCCGGCCATTCGGGCGTATAGCCTTCGGCGTGGCGATAATAGCCCTGGCACATCCAGAGGAAATTCGCCGTGAAGCGCGCCGTCTCGCCGCTGTCGCCGCGCAACGCGTCGATGGTCCACAGATTGTCGGCGCTCGACCAGCGCGCCGAAACGATCCGGTGGCGATAGCGGATATGGCGCGCGAGATCGTTCTCCTCGATCGCCTCGCCCATATATTTGAGGATTTCGTCGGCCGAGGCGATCGGCGCCCCGGTCCAGGGCTTGAAGCGGTAGCCGAAGGTGAACAGGTCGCTGTCGGAGCGGATGCCCGGATAGCGGTGCATGTGCCAGGTGCCGCCGAAACTGTCGAGCCCTTCCAGAATGACGAAGCGCTTGTCGGGGCTCTGCTCCTTCAGGTGGTAGGCGGCCCCGATCCCCGAAATCCCCGCCCCCGCGATCAGCACATCGTAATGTTCGGCCATGGCTTCGCCCTTTGGCGCCGCCGTCTGCGGCCTTGTCAGTGTGTCCGTCCCCGTCATTTCCCGGTCTTTCTTTCCTGGCGGCGCTTCTCATATGTCGCCGAATGTCACTGTGCCTATCTTGGGACCGGAAAATCTAGGGTCAATACCCTAATTCGGTCCGGGGCCGATCAAATTGACGCAGCCGCCTTGCAGGGTGGCGGGGCGACAAAATGTGGAACCCGATGCACACGGGCAGGCGGCTTGTCCGCGCCCGCCGCTGACTGAAACGGACAGTTTCTTTACCCCCGGGCCCTATTCTGATCCGCCGGACAGCGTTCGGCGCGGATGGCGGCGCCGGGAGAGCGGGACCACAGTACAGAGTGCGTTTCAGAGATGGACATCGACGGCAATGACGATGCGTATGTCAGGACATGGCGGGGGGCCACGCTCCCCCCGTCGCTGTCGAACGACGCCGCCCGCTCGATGTTTGTGCGCCTTTTCGAGGCGGCGGGCGATGTCATCCTGATTTTCGACGCCCACAGCCGCATCGAGGCGGCCAATCCGGCGCTGGAACGGATACTCGGCTACACCCCCGACGAGGTGCGCGGCCTGCCCCTGACCATGTTGCTGGTCGACGAGCAGCGAAGCGACATCGAAACCGTCATCGCCAGCTACGCCGCGCAATCGGAACATGTCTTTGTCGGCAAGGGCGCCCGCGAGGTCCTTGCCCGTCACAAGAACGGCGAAGAACGCTTCTTCGAAATCGTTGTCGAGGAAATCGGCAGCGGCGGCATCCCGATGTTTCTCGTCATCGCGCGCGACGTCACCGAACGCCGGCAGCGCGACGAGAGCTTGCGCAGCAGCGAGGCGATTCTGCG
>NZ_JBBECC010000024.1:5811-7798 GCF_040882025.1 Parvibaculum sp.
TCACCGAACGCCGGCAGCGCGACGAGAGCTTGCGCAGCAGCGAGGCGATTCTGCGTGCGCTGGTCGAGTTCGGAACCGACATCGCAACGGTGCTCGGTCCCGACGGCGCCATCCTTTTCGAGAGCCCCTTCACCAAGGACATTCTTGGCTATGGCGACGACGACCTGAGTGGCACCAACGCACTGGACTTCACCCATCCCGACGACCGGCCGCGCGTCGAGGCTGAATTTCTCTCGATCCTTGCCGAACCCGGCAAACACACTGAACTCGAAGCGCGCTTTCTGCACAAGGACGGCACCCCGCGCATCCTCCATCTGACCGGCACCAATTGCCTCGATCGCCCGGCCATCGGCGGCGTTGTCATCAAGGCCCGCGACGTCACCGAACGCGTGGCGGCCGAGGAGGCGCACGAAAGCGCCGACCGCCGGCTGCGCCTGGCGCAAAAATCCGCGCGCATGGCCGTCTGGGACGTCCACCTGCCGACCGGGCGGATGACCTGGCACACGGAAACCGGCACGCTTTTCGGCTTCGACGCCGGCGAGCGTGAAATCACGATGGAACAATTCCTCGACCATGTTCACACGGACGATCGCGACGCTCTGACCGGGGTCCTGGCGCGGGTTGTCGAAACCGGGGCCGAGAGCCTTACGCATGAGTTTCGTCTTCGCGCCGTCGAGGGCGGGTTTCTGCACGTCCGGGCGCTGGGCGGCTGCATCATGGACGACAACGGTGCGCCGCTCCTTCTGGCCGGCGTGGCGCAGGACGTCACCGACTACAGCGTCGCCCTCGAAACCCTGCGCCAGAGCGAAGCGCGTCTGATCGACGCCCAGCGCATGGCGAAATTCGGTCATTGGGAACTCGATTTGAGGACGTTCGAACTGCTCTGGACCGATGAACTCTACGACATATTCGGCGTCGACAGGGAAAGCGCGGGCCCCAGCTACGACGACCTTCTGGCGGCAATCCATCCCGACGACCGCCACATGCTCGATGACGCCTACACCAGATCGCTGGCCGATCATGCGCCTTACGTCGTCACCCATCGCCTGCGCATGGCCGATGGCACCGTCAAATGGGTCGAGGAGCGTTGCGCCACCGAATTCGACGCCGAAGGCAACCCGCTGGTATCGCGCGGCACCACCCAGGACATCACCGAGCGCAAGCTGACCGAACTGGCCGTCATCGCGGCGCGCGACGAAGCCGTTGTCGCCAACCGCGCCAAGTCGGAATTCCTGGCCAATATGAGCCACGAGCTGCGCACGCCGCTGAATGCGATCCTCGGCTTTTCCGAGATGATGCAGCGCGAGGTCTTCGGCCCGCTCGGCGTGCCGAAATACCGCGAATATGTCGCCGACATCCTGAAAAGCGGCCGCCATCTCCTCGATGTGCTGAGCGACATCATGGACGTCGCGCGCGTCGAGGCCGGCAAGATCGACTTCGAGCCCGAGGAACTTTCGGTCGCCCGGCTCGTCGATGCCTGCAAGGTGATCGTCGGCGGCCGTATCCGCGAAAAGCGGCAGCATTTCTCGGTGGCGATCCGCAAGGGCGCGCGCACCGTCCATGCCGATCCGCGGCTTGCCAAACAGGTGCTCCTCAACCTGCTGTCGAACGCGCTGAAATTCACGCCCGAAGGCGGCCGCATCGAACTGACGGCGCGGCGCACCCGCGCCGGCGAGATCGCGCTGTCGGTCGCCGACACCGGCATCGGCATCGCGCCGAACGATATCGCCCGCGTCGTCGAACCCTTTGTCCGCGCCGAGGGCGCGCTGGCCCGCACCCATGAGGGCACGGGCCTTGGCCTGGCGCTGACCAAATCCTTCATCGAACTGCATGGCGGCCGCCTTGAAGTCGAAAGCCGCCTCGGCAAGGGCACGACCGTCACCGTCTACTTCCCGGCCTCCGCGCAAAGCCAACACGGCGCTGCCGCCTGAGCGAAGCGGCGGGCGACGACATTCTCCGCCGCCATCCCCCCCCCCCCCTTACCCCC
>NZ_JBBECC010000025.1:0-1342 GCF_040882025.1 Parvibaculum sp.
AGGAGAGGCCCTATGGGCAAGGCAAAGTTTGAGCGTACGAAGCCGCACGTCAACATTGGCACGATTGGCCACGTTGACCATGGCAAGACGACGCTGACGGCAGCGATCACGATCATCCTGGCGAAATCCGGCGGTGCGACGGCGAAAGCCTATGCCGACATCGACGCAGCGCCGGAAGAGAAGGCGCGCGGCATCACGATCAACACGGCGCACGTCGAGTACGAGACGGCCAACCGTCACTATGCGCACGTCGACTGCCCCGGCCACGCCGACTATGTGAAGAACATGATCACCGGCGCCGCGCAGATGGACGGCGGCATCCTGGTATGCTCCGCCGCTGACGGCCCGATGCCGCAGACCCGCGAGCACATCCTGCTTGCCCGCCAGGTCGGCGTGCCTGCCTTGGTTGTGTTCCTCAACAAGGTCGACATGGTCGACGACGCCGAGCTGCTCGAGCTTGTCGAGATGGAAGTACGCGACCTGCTCTCGTCCTACAGCTTCCCGGGCGACGAGATCCCGATCATCAAGGGGTCTGCCCTGGCCGCCGTTGAAGGGCGCGATCCGGAAATCGGCGAGAAAGCCATTCTTGCGCTGATGGAAGCCGTTGATACCTACATCCCGACGCCTGAGCGCGCGCTGGACAAGCCGTTCCTGATGCCGGTCGAAGACGTGTTCTCGATCTCGGGCCGCGGCACGGTTGTGACCGGCCGGGTCGAACAGGGCATCGTCAAGGTCGGCGAAGAGATCGAGATCGTCGGCATCCGTCCGACCGTCAAGACGACCTGTACGGGCGTCGAGATGTTCCGCAAGCTGCTCGACCAGGGCCAGGCCGGCGACAATATCGGCGCGCTGCTGCGCGGCGTTGAGCGCGAAGGCGTTGAGCGCGGCCAGGTGCTTTGCAAGCCGGGCTCGATCATGCCGCACACGACGTTCGAAGCCGAGGCCTATATCCTCACCAAGGAAGAAGGCGGCCGTCACACGCCGTTCTTCACCAACTACCGCCCGCAATTCTACTTCCGCACCACCGACGTCACCGGCATCGTGAAACTGCCGGCCGACAAGGAAATGGTGCTGCCGGGCGATAACGTGAAAATGGATGTCGAGCTGATCCACCCGGTCGCCATGGACAAGGGCCTGCGCTTCGCCATCCGCGAAGGCGGCCGCACCGTCGGCGCCGGCGTCGTGTCGGAAATCAAGAAGTAAGCTGGAAACAGCTGACCTGGACAAGGGCCGCTTCCGAAAGGAGGCGGCCTTTTGCTTTTGGTGCCTGGCCGCTCAGCGCCCCGCCCGCCTCAATGGGGCCCGGTTTTCGCCGGGACAGGAAGGGAGGGGTGGGGAATGG
>NZ_JBBECC010000026.1:0-5813 GCF_040882025.1 Parvibaculum sp.
GTTGGGGAAATGCAACGTTCTTGCAATCGAAACCGCTTAGCCGGACAGCAGTGGCTTTAGGCGGGCCATCCACGTCTTGGCGGCAAGCACCGGAAGAAAGACGTGGATGGCCCGGACGAGCCGGGCCATGACGACTCTATTCTATATCTGCTTGCGAAACGCCGATTGCCTCTTGCCCGCAAATCCCTTCGCGCATTCGCGGGCTTCCCGCACCGCGCGGGAGGCCGCAGCATCTTGCGAAAGGACATGCGAAGGAGCACCGCGATGACCGTTTATGCACTGGCGCAATTCACGATCCATGACCGGGCGCGTTACGAGGCCTATGCCGCACGCTTTGCGGAAACGATGAAGGGCCACAACGGGCGCGTGCTCGCGGCCGAAGAAAATCCGGAGGTCGTGGAAGGAACATGGAACGGCACGAAACTGGTGCTGATCGAGTTTCCCGACGAAGCGAGTTGGCGCCGCTGGGCCTTCTCGCCGGAATACCGCGCAATCTCGGTGGAGCGCGAGGCGGCGACGCAAGGCTCGGTGCTGCTGGTGAAGGGGTTGGGGTAGAAAAGGAAAGGACTCACGCAGAGGCGCAGAGACGCAGAGCGGAATGAAAGCGTGGCCGATTCCCGTTTCCTGTCGGCCTGATTGTTCCTGCCGGGCAAAGCCCGGCAGGAAGGAAGCAGCGCTTGCGAGTGTCCAATGCCTTTGCCCCGCATCGCGACACCTCTGCGTCTCTGCGCCTCTGCGTGAAAAATCCTTCCTTGCCCGCTGATACGAAAAGTCCGGATCGTTTCGCACACAAGACGCTTTTGTGGACTAAAATCGCCCGCGCCAACGACGAAGGGCGGGAGGGAATGATGAAAGACTACGGTCCCGGGACATTCGGTGAACTAAACGCCGACGACTACGACGCGCTGCACGACCCCGGCACGACGGAGGCGGCGGTCGCGCTGCTGGCGGAACTGGCGGGCGGCGGGCGCGTGCTCGAACTTGCGATCGGCACCGGCCGCGTCGCGCTGCCGCTCGCCGAACGCGGGCTCGCCATCGAGGGCGTCGAGGCCTCGCCCGAAATGGTGGCGAAGCTGCGCGCGAAGCCGGGCGGCGAAAGCATTCCCGTCGTCATCGGCGACATGGCGGATGTGCCGGTGGAGGGAAGTTTCGATTTCGTCTTTCTGACCTTCAACACGCTGTTCAACCTGACCAGCCAGGACGCGCAACTGCGCTGCTTTGCCAATGTCGCGAAGCATCTGAAGCCCGGCGGCGCCTTTCTGGTCGAGGCCTTCGTGCCCGATGTCGCGCAGTTTCGCGACCACCGCAGCCTGAAGCCGGTGCATCTCGATTTCGGCTCGCTGACGCTGGAAGCCGCGATCCACGATCCGGTGACGCAGGTGATCGAGTATCAATATATCCGCATGACGCCCGACGGCACGCGGCTGACGCCGCTGCCGATGCGCTATGCCTGGCCCGCCGAAATAGACCTGATGGCAAAACTGGCGGGGCTCGAACGCGAGAACCGCTGGGGCGGCTGGGACCGCTCGGCGTTCACGGCGAAAAGCGAGATGCATGTTTCGGTCTATCGGAAGCCCCGGGGGTGAGGGCGGCAGGAAGAGATGTGCACGCAGAGGCGCAGAGACGCAGAGGTGTCATGATGCGGAGCGAAGTCATCAGACGCTCGCAAGCGCCGCTTCCTTTCTGCCGGGCTTTGCCCGGCAAGGGCAATCAGCCGACTGGAAACGGGAATCGGCCACGCTTGCATTCCCCTCTGCGTCTCTGCGCCTCTGCGTGCAAAATCTTTTCTGCGTCGAAACGGTAAAGGAATGGATTGCTTCGCTTCACTCGCAATGACGACATTTGGAAAACCGCGCTACATTGACCCCCATGCAAATCCGCCGCGCAGATGACGATGACTGGCCGGACGTGGCGCGGGTGTTCATCGCGGCGCGGGCGGGCATGACCTATCTGCCGCGACTGCACAGCGATGCCGATACGCGTCTCTTCATTCGCCGCGTGGTGAAGCGCAGCGAGGTCTGGCTGGCGACGCGCGACGGCGCGGTGCTGGGTTTCGCGGCGCTTGAGCCAGGCTGGCTGCATCATCTTTATGTCGATCCGCAGGCGCAGAACGCAGGGGCAGGCTCGGCTCTTCTCGCCAGGGTCCGGGAAAGACTGCCCGAGGGCTTTTCCCTCTGGACGTTTCAGGCCAATCTCGGCGCCCGCCGCTTCTATGAGCGGCACGGATTGACCGAGCGGCGCCGCACCGGCGGCGCCGACAATGAAGAAGGGCTGCCGGACATTCTTTATGAGTGGCGGACATGAAAGCAGAGAACGAGGCGCGAAATGTCATATTGGCTTTTTCGCACGAATAGCGCGCACTATCGCGCACATGACGCTCTAGTTGACCTAGGACGTTTGTCGTGGAACGTCTGGCGCAGATCGAAACCGTATGGACCGATTTCAATCGGCGATAAAGCCTGTCTTCTTGAGACCGGACCTAGTGGTGGCGTCTACGGAATTGTTGAGGTCGTGGAAGCTGCCGAAGACAGAGAGATGCCCCCTGAAGAGCTCGAATATATTTCTGATGTGGGTCAATTTAAATCAATTGACCACCGAGTGATCGTCGCGCCGATTACTCATCTGTCGCTTCTGCTACCCACCTCGCAGATCAAGAATGACGCCGTCTTTTCAACGCTGCCCGTTTTCGCGGAAGCGGGCTTTCCCAAACCAGCAAGTATCTTCCCGTTGAACGAAGAACTCTACAATGAGGTGCTTGCGGTCTTCTCGAAGAGCCGCCTAAGCCGTCCGCAGGGCAAGAGTAATAGCGAAGATATTCCGACCGACGACCATCGACAGTTTGCCGATCGCAGAATACCCGTCAGATCTGGGCAACCGGCTTTTCGAAGGATGATCCTTGATGCCTACCGGCATCGATGTGCGATCACCAATTGTGATGTTAGAACGGCACTCGAAGCATCGCACATTGTCAACTATGCCGGTCTTCGATCAGATCGCATCGACAACGGTATATTGCTCCGTATCGACCTGCATCGTTTGTTCGATTCACACCTCATCTCCATCGATCCAGACTCATGGAAAGTCCGAATTAGTCCTGCGATCGCTCACTCCGCTTACGCGAAATGGGAAGGGCATCCATTCCGGACTCCTGAACAACAGAACAAAATGCCGAGCGCGAAAGAATTGAAGAAACATTTAAGCCGAACAATCGGCAGGTAGCGCACTGGAAAGCAGGAAGCAAAAAAGAATTGAGCCAGAAAAAAGAACTCGAAACCGAGAACAAGGGCCCTTTGAAGGGCGTGCGCATCGTCGATCTCACCGCCGTCGTTTTCGGCGCCTATGCGACGCAGATCCTGGGCGACATGGGCGCCGATGTGATCAAGGTCGAAGCGCCCTCGCCGACCGGCGGCGGCGGTTCGGGCGGCGACATCATGCGCTGGCCGGGCCATCTGCCGGAAGGCGCCTCGCCCGATCTCGGCCCGATCTTCATGACCATCAACCGCAACAAGCGTTCGGTGCTGCTCGACCTCGCGACCAAGGAAGGCCGCGAAGCGCTGTTGAAGATCGTCGCGACCGCCGATGTCATCGCCTCCAACATCCGCTATGCGGCGATGAAGAAGCTGGGGCTCTCGTATGAAGACATCAAGGCGGTGAAGCCCGACATCATCTTCGTGCATGCGGCGGGCTATGGCTCGGACGGGCCCTATGCCGGTTTGCCGGCCTATGACGATCTTATTCAGGCGGGCTCGGGCGCCGCCGACCTGCTCGGCCGCATGGATGGCGACCCGAAGCCCCGCTATATCCCGACCATCATGGCCGACAAGGTGTCGGGGCTCTTCATGGTCTCGGCGGTGACCGCCGCGCTTTTCCACAAGGAACGCACGGGCGAGGGGCAATTCGTCGAAGTGCCGATGCTCGAAGCGGTGACCTCCTTCGTGCTCGCCGAACATTTCTACGACCAGGTTTACGATCCGCCGACCGGCGGCTGGACCTATGGCCGCATCACCAATCCCGACCGGCGGCCCTACAAGACGCGCGACGGCCATATCGGCCTGCTGCCCTATTCCGACAAGCAGTGGCAGCAGTTTTTCGAAGTGGCGGGCAAGCCGGGCGTCTATACCGACGATCCGCGCTTCAACACCTATCGCGCCCGCACGCAGAACATCCGCGAGCTTTACGCGATGATCGAGGAATTGACCGAGACAAAGACGACCGATGAATGGCTGGCCCTGTTGAAGCCGCTGTCGATTCCGGTCGTCAAGATGAACCGGCTCGACGATCTGAAATCCGATCCGCATCTGGAAGCCGTCGGCTTTTTCGGCCGCTACGAACACCCCGATGCCGGCGGCTATTTCGCGCTGAAGCCGCCGGTCAGGTTTTCGGTCTCGCCTTCGAGCATTCGCCGCCACCCGCCGAAGCTCGGCGAGCAGACGGCGGAAGTCTTGCGCGAGGCGGGAATGAGCGAGACGGAGATCGCGGCGCTTGCGGGAGATGCGGTGAAGGGGTGAGGCGGCGGGCCTTTCGCACAACCAAAACAAAGGTGTCATCCCCGGTGATCCCGGCTTTCGCTGGGGCAAGAGCCGGGGCCCATGGGTGGCAGCGGCAAACGGTGAGGTGAAGGGAAGAAGAAGGGTTCACGCGGAGGCGCGGAGCCGCGGAGAAGAGAAAATTTATTGCGCCTTCGGCGCGAAGCGCCAGGAAACATTTCCTGTTCCTCTGCTTGAAATTTTCTTGCCTGCTTCCCTTCTCCGCGGCTCCGCGCCTCCGCGTGCAAAATCTTCATCTTGCGATGGACTGTCCGTGGATACTGTCGTGCCCGGCTTTCACCGGGACGGCGCCGGGGTGACACCGAGTTTTTGACAAAGCGTGGACGCCAATCTCAAGCGCAAGGCCGTGTTTGCAGCGCCCCCCGCCTTGTCCCCTCACCCCGCGCCCGACATAATGCCTGCAACGAGAAACGCGTCTTCGAGGAGGCCTCCCATGTCCGATGAACTTTTTCCCGTGCCGGCCGAATGGCGGAAGCGCGCGCTGATCGACGATGCGAAATATCGCGAGATGTACGAGGCGAGCGTCAACGATCCGGAAGGTTTCTGGCGCGAGGAGGGCAAGCGCATCGACTGGATCAAGCCCTACACCAAAATCAAGAACACGCGCTTCGACACGCACAACGTCTCGATCAAATGGTTCGAGGACGGGACGCTCAACGCCAGCGTCAACTGCATCGACCGGCATCTGGCAAGGCGCGCCGACCAGGTGGCGATCATCTGGGAAGGCGACAACCCGGCCGACCACAAGAAGATCACCTATCGCGAACTGCATGAAGAGGTCTGCCGCTTCGCCAATGTGATGAAGGTGCGGGGCGTGAAGAAGGGCGACCGCGTCACGATCTACATGCCGATGATCCCGGAAGCGGCTTACGCGATGCTCGCCTGCGCGCGCATCGGCGCGGTGCATTCGGTGGTCTTTGGCGGCTTCTCGCCCGACGCGCTGGCCGGCCGCATCGTCGATTGCGCCTCCAACTGCGTCATCACGGCCGATGAAGGCGTGCGCGGCGGACGGAAAATTCCGCTCAAGGCCAATACCGACGAGGCGCTGAAGAAATGCCCCGACGTCGAAAGCGTGATCGTGGTCAAACACACCGGCGGCAAGGTCGAGATGAAAGCGGGCCGCGACGTCTGGTATGCGGAAGAAGCGGCAAAAGTTCCCGCCGAATGCAAGCCCGAGGAAATGGGCGCCGAAGACCCGCTCTTTATTCTCTATACGAGCGGCAGCACCGGAAAGCCGAAAGGCGTGCTGCACACGACCGGCGGCTA
>NZ_JBBECC010000026.1:5913-7721 GCF_040882025.1 Parvibaculum sp.
TCGGGCCACCGCATGGGCACGGCCGAAGTCGAAAGCGCGCTGGTCGCGCATCCGAAAGTCGCCGAGGCCGCCGTGGTCGGCTATCCGCACGACATCAAGGGCCAGGGCATCTATGCCTATGTGACGCTGAACGCCGGCGAGCCTTCCTCCGACGCGCTGCGCAAGGAGCTGGTGCAATGGGTGCGGAAAGAGATCGGCCCGATCGCCTCGCCGGACCTCATCCAGTTCGCGCCCGGCCTGCCCAAGACGCGTTCCGGCAAGATCATGCGGCGAATTTTGCGGAAGATCGCGGAAGACGATTTCTCCAATCTCGGCGACACCTCGACACTGGCCGATCCGGGCGTGGTGACCGATCTCGTCGACAACCGGCAGAACAAGGCGGAGTAGGCCTACAGAATAGAGCGGGTGATGAACCATCAGACCACTAAATATGGTGAATATGTCGATTTAGTGCGCGTCGATCGACATGTTTTTTGGATATGTTGACTGGCTGAACATATCGCCTCAATATGTCGATGAAATCGGAATTTATCGACATATGACAAGCTGGCACCCGGACAGGCCATATAATGACCTGCCCCGGTTGCCGCCGAAGGCTGATGTGGAAACGCGGTCTGTCCTGAAAGCCTGCGTCGAGGCGCGAGCGGCGCTTGCAGCGTTGAAGCAGGCCGCCGAACTCATCCCTAACCAAGCCATCCTGATCAGCACGATACCGACACTCGAAGCGCAAGCCAGCTCCGAAATCGAGAACGTCATCACGACAACGGACCGCCTGTTCCGCTTTGCACAGGCCGGCCGCGAAAATCAGGCCGATCCGGCAACCCGCGAAGCCCTGCGCTACCGGCGCGCCCTTCACAAAGGATTCGCGGGCCTGGCCAACCGCCCCCTCTCGATCGCCACCGCACTGGACATCTGCAGCACCATCAAGGGTGTTCAGATGGAAATCCGCAGGGTGCCGGGCACAGCACTCCAGAAAGACGCATCCGGCGAGATCGTCTACACGCCACCGGCAGGCGAGGCAACGCTGCGCGAACTGCTGACGAACTGGGAAGTCTTCATCCACAACGACCGGGATGGACTCGATCCTCTCGTGCGGATGGCGATCATGCACTATCAGTTTGAGGCCATTCATCCGCTTACGGATGGAAACGGCAGAACCGGGCGTGTGCTGAATGTGCTCTACCTTATCGAAAAGAAACTTCTCGATTTGCCCATCCTTTATTTGAGCCGTTACATCATCCTCAGCAAGGGCGACTACTACAACCTCTTGCAAAGCGTCACGGAAACCGGCAGTTGGGAAAGCTGGATCCTCTACATACTCAACGGCATCACTTCTACATCTGCCTGGATGATTGCCAAAATTCGCGCCATACGTGCCTTGATGCAAACAGCAACCCGTCACGTAAGAGAGCATGCGCCGCAAATTTATTCTCACGAACTCATCGAACAAATATTCCAGCAACCTTATTGCCGCATTCAGGACCTTGTGGACGCGGGTCTGGCACAACGGCAAACCGCATCGGCCTATCTGAAGAGGCTGTCCGATGCCGGCATTCTCGTCGAAGCAAGATCGGGCCGCGAAAAGCTTTTCATTCATCCGGCGCTGATCGATCTGCTGACTTCAGACGACAACACCGTCGCGCCGTACATCGTGGCAGAACCGAAAGAGATCGACCTCCGAAATCCCGGGTCCAACGGCTGATGCCCTTGCATCTCACCGTCCATCTTCCTACTTCACTCTATTCATCAAGGACTCGGGAGGCACCTCATGGCGAACTGGCAGATCGGCGACGTGAAGATCACGCGCG
>NZ_JBBECC010000027.1:0-7601 GCF_040882025.1 Parvibaculum sp.
CCTCCCCAAACGGTCTTCGACCGTTTGACCCTCCCACAGGGGGAGGGTGGGAAGAAAGGGGCATACCGGACGGCTACTGCTACTGCGTCTGGACGATTTCGTCGGTGATGCGCCAATGGCCGTCGAGCCAGAGGGCGATCTCGCGGGCGCAAGGGTGATCGAAGGCGGCATAGCGGGCACGTAGCGCCGCCTGTTCCTTTTCCGGCAATGCGTCGAGGCCGACATCCTGGAAGGCGGCGAGGTCTTCCTCGATCAGGCGTGCGAGTGGCGCACCGGCAATCGCTTCGGCGGCGGCGTGGAAGGCGCTGTCTGGATCGTAGGCGGCGTCCCGGTAGAGCATTTCGAGTGTCAGCATCGGAATGCGGCTCAGCATCGCCTGCGACGCGGGGTTGACGCCATGCGCCGCTATCTCCGCGCCGATCTCGCCCGTGCGGCCGGTGAAGGCGCGCAGATGCAGGAAGGGCGCCATGCGTTGGCCGTCATTCACCGGGTAGTTGTCCCAGATGAAGGGCTTGCGGCGCAGCGTTTCGGCGACGCGCGCCAGATGTTCCGCCGTCAGTTCCTTCGAGCAGACACGCGGGCCTGTCCAGAAAATTTCAACAGCCGGATCGAGCCCCGCGCCGAGCGCTTCGAGATAGCCGGGCGGGCGCTGGCCGAAAACGCGATCGAGGATCGGATCGTCGGTGTAATAGCTCGGGCAGGTGATGAGGCGGGTCGCACCGCTGCGCGCGGCGATCCAGTCGACAATCTCGATCTGCTTGTCGGCCAGCCCTTCAATGTCGCCGCGCATGTCGTCGAAAAGGATCGCGAGATCGACGCAGCCAATGCCGTCGAGAAAGGCAAGCTTTTCCGCCAGCGCCGCGCGGGCTGAGGCATCGAAATTCAGATATAGCTCATAGGGGCTGAGGCCGACGCCGAAGCGCACGCCCGCGGCGCGGCATTGCGCGGCGAGGCGGGCGAGATCGTCGGCCATTTCTGTCGGGTGCGGCTCGGCCCAGCGGCGGCGCAGGAAGGTGTCGGCTTTCGGCGCGTAGAGATAGAAGCCATAGCCATGCTGCGCGAGGAAGGCAATGTTCGCGGCGCGCTCTTCCGCGCTCCACGGCCGTCCGTAGAAACCTTCGATCGTACCGAGCTCGGGTGTCATGTCAGCCGCGCATGACGAGGAAGCCCGCGCGCGGGAAATGCACCACCACCTCGCCGACACGCGGATCGTTGCGCTTCAGCGCGATGTGCTGCGCGGAGGAGGAAACGAGTTCGCCGGCAATCGGGTCGCGGCCGTAATCGTCGGCCATCACCGTCACCTTGTCGCCGGGCTTCAAGCCGTTGGGCTCGCCGGGATCGGCCTTTACTGCTTCCGTCGTCGTCGCGGCTTTGGCGATGTCGAGCGCTGCGTCGCGCGAAATTTCCTGCCGGCTTCCATGACCGACCGCCTTCACGCGCTTTTCCCAGGCGGCAAGATGCGGCATCGCTTCGGCGCTCTTCATTGCCGTCGGCACGATCCAGCGGATGAAGGCGAGGTTATAATAAGCATTGGCATCGGCGATGCCCGGCGCCTCGCCCATCAGGAATTTGCGGCCATCGGCCAGTTGCTCCTCGAGCCAGCCGAGATTGGCGCGCAACTGTTCGGCCATCAGGGGCGCACCCGCTTTCATCGCTTCGGTGTCGAAGGGGCGGCCCATCAGTTTGGTGCGGTCGGCCTTGAAATCCTCGCCCATCGCGTCCGGCGCATTGCCGAAGATGACGGCGACGGCGGCGAGGAAGAAGCTGCGGTCGGTCCAGAGGCCCATGCCCCAGCCGAGGCCACGGTCGCCGCCGACGAAGACCGACGGTTTCGGGAAGCGGCGCTCCAGTTCGCGAATGATGATCTGCGTGTCGCAATAGATGTCGGCGCCGATCTGCATGACCGGGATCTTGCGGTAGCCGCCGGTCAGCGCCACCAGTTCGGGCTTCGGCATGATGACGGGCTCGTCGCAGGCGAACCAGTCGAGGCCCTTGATGCCGAGCACCACGCGCACTTTCTCGGAAAAGGGCGAGATGTCGTATTGATGCAGGATGATCGATTGCGCGTCGGCGGGCATGGGCGTTCCTATTCGAAGTCGTGGCTGAAACGTATGTTGTCTTTCTTCAGGCCGTCGAGGACGATCTCGACGCCGCCCGACTTCATCATCCATTCAAGGCGATGGTCGCGATATTCGCGCTTGAAGAGGCCCTGTTCCAGCACATTCGCAACCTGCGCCATGGCGGCGATGCTGTCGCGCGCTTCCTTCGCCGTCTGTGCGACGCTGGGCCTCGCATTGACGCGCGCGAGCCAGCGGCCGAGGGGTGAACCTTCGCCGGGCGCGTTGCCGAAGCCGGCCGAGCCATTGACATAGGGCACCACCGAGAGGTCGCCCCAGCCGAAGCTTTCGCCGTTGAGCCAGTCGGCTTGCCCAAGCTGTCGCGTCAGCCATGAATGAATGCGTCCGGTCTGTTCCGCCGCGCGGGCCTGCATCTCGGCGGCTTTCGCGCCGGTGGCACGGCGAAAGTAAGCGATTTCGCCGAGGCCCCAGTTGATCGCCTCATAATGCGTGTCGCAGACCTCCTCGATCATGCGCATTTTTGCGCGGGCTGCCGGCGATGCGGGGAGCAGGGGCGGTGCCGGGTATTTGTCTTCGAGATATTCGAGGATGATGGTCGAATCGAATATCTGGACATCGCCGTCGATCAGCGCCGGCACCTCGGCGCGCGGATTGGCGGTGACGAATTCGCCGCGGGAGGTTCCGGCGCCGATGCCGTCCGGCGTTTTCAGCGTGAGGTCGATTCCCTTCTCGCGCGCGGCGATTTTCACCTTCTGCGCATAGGGCGAGAGCGGATGTTCGTAAAGCGTCGGCATGGCGTCCCCTCCGGTTTTGTTGAGGCGGATCATCGGCGCGGCGCGGGTGGCTGTCCATGCGGCTGCCGATCACGGCTGCGTGACGTGACGCAACGTCAAGGAAGCGCGGTTCAGACCCTCAGTATGCCTTTTCTCTTCGCCACCTCGGTCATCTGGCCGAACAGCGCCACCGCATCGTTGGGCGTGTGGTCGCCCGAGAATTCCTTGTAGAGCGTCGCGACATTGACGACGATGCGTTCGCCGTCGCCCCAGCTGTCGTAATCCGACATGTCGATGTCGAGCGCCGCATCAAGCGCCGAGAGCCCGGCGTCGTGGCGCTTCTTCGCTTCGTCGCGCACATAGACGAGATAGTCACGCACCGCCTTGACGCCGTTCTTGCCGGTGATCGGTCCGTGGCCCGGCACCACGGTTTCGACATCCATCGCCAGAATTTTGTTGCAGGCATCGATCCAGTTGCCGACCGGGCCTTCCCACATGATGGGGTGGCCCTCGATGAAGAGAATGTCGCCGGTGAAGACCGTCCTGTCGGCCGGCACATAGACCAGCGCGTCGCCCGGCGTGTGAGCGGGACCGACATGCATGATGCGGATTTCCTTCGAGCCGACATGGCGCGTCAGTTCGGTTTCGAAGGTCGTTGTCGGGAGGGTCTGCGTCACGCCTTTGAAGTCGAAGGCGCCGAAACATTGCGTCACATATTTGCCGAGATCGCCGAGGCCCGGCGCCATGTCGAGGAAGCCCGCCAGCAACGCCGGCGGTTCGTGGCGCATGGCCTCGACGGCGAGCTTGTGGGCGATGATCTCGGCACCCGCGCAGCATTCATTGCCGTTGCAGTGATCGCCATTGTGATGGGTGTTGACGACGGTACCGATCTTCGCTGCCGCCTTCGGTTCGGCCTTGCGCATGGCGGCAAGCATCTCGCGCGTCAGCGGCACGTCGAACAGCGTGTCGACCAGAAATGACTCGCCGTCATCGACGATCAGGCCGGCATTCGACCAGCCCCAGCCGCCATCGGGCTGCAGCCAGGCGTAGCCGCCTCGCCCAAGATCGTGGAGACCCTTCGTGTATTGAAATCTGCCGAGACCGAGACCCATGACGCCCCTCCGCGTTTTATGTTCCGGCCAGTGTCGGGTGGCGCGGCCGATTGTTCAAGGCACCCGTTTTCGTCCCGTTGCGGGCCGTTGAAACACACGCAGCCATGCGGGACGACAGAGAACAATTTATTGCCCCCCTTTTGTCTTTTTCTCGCCATACGCGGTGGCTTCCATCGCGACGGGCGGTTCGGGCCATAGAGATCGGGTACAGCAATGACCTATCAATATGCGGAATCACGCCCTTCGGAGGGCCGTTCGCGCGAAAAGGCGGCCGAACCGGGCGGCGGCTGGATCGGCCCCGCCATTTTCATTCTCTGTATTTCCCTTCTCGCCTTTTTTCTCGGCGCCTATGTGGTGCTGGCGCAAGTGCCGCCCTACAAGACCCTCACAAATGCCCATGAGGCGGCGCTGGCGCTTTATGCCAAGGCCACACAGTTCAACGATCCCTTCAAGACCGATCTCTGGCACGACGCGCGCTGGGAGCACAAGGGCGTCGTCACCTATCTCGGCGACAAGACCGAGAACGGCTACACGCTCTACACCTCATCTCACGAGGCGAGCGCCATGCTTGTCGACATGAGCGGCAAGGAAGTGCATCGCTGGTATGTGCCACCGGAAGAGATCTGGCGCGAGGACGGGGACGGCGGCCGCCCGGCGCCTGGACCTCTCGTCTATATCCGCAAATCCTACATGTTCCCGAATGGCGACCTGCTGGCGCTTTACGAGGGCTCGGGCGACACGCCCTGGGGCCTCGGACTGGTGAAGTTCGACAAGGATTCAAACGTTCTGTGGAGCTATCTCGACGAGCGGGCGCATCACGCCCTCGATGTCGGCGCCGACGGTTCGATCTATCTGCTGACCCATGCGATGCGCCACGATGCGGCCGATGTGCCGGGCGCTATCGAACCGCCCCTGATTGAGGATTTCCTGACGATCCTGTCGCCGGACGGCGAGGTGAAGAAGCGGTTTTCGCTGTTCGACGTGGTCGCGCAGTCGCGTTTCAAATGGCTCTATAGCGGGCTGACGCGGACGGCGGCGCGGGATCCGCTGCACACGAATTCCGTCATGGAAGTGGGCGCCGAAGCGGGTGCGGCGATGAGCGTCGCACGCGAGAGCGACCTGGTGCTCTCGTTCCGCAACATCAAGCTTGTCGCGGTGCTCGATCCGGAAGAAGGCAAAATCGTCTGGGGCACGACCGGCCCGTGGATCGGCCAGCATTCGGCCGAACCGCTTGCGAACG
This sequence comes from Parvibaculum sp., assembly GCF_040882025.1. Lineage (GTDB taxonomy): Bacteria > Pseudomonadota > Alphaproteobacteria > Parvibaculales > Parvibaculaceae > Parvibaculum. The sequence continues at coordinate 5,204 of NZ_JBBECC010000027.1, forward strand.
GCAATATTCTGCTCTTCGACAACAACGGCAACTTCAACGGTCCCGGCGGCTCGCGCGTCATCGAGTTCAAGCCGGAGACGATGGAGATCGTCTGGCAATATCAGGGGAGCGAGAAGGATCCGCTGAAAAGCGTGCTGCGCTCGGAAGCGACGCGGCTCGGCAATGGCAACACGCTGATTACCGAATCCCAGGCCGGGCGCTTTCTCGAGGTGACGCCCGAAGGCGAAGTCGTCTGGGAATATATCAATCCGGTGCGCGGCGGCGAAGGGAACAAGAAGATACCGATCGTCGCCTGGGCCCGGCGCTACACGCCTGCCGAGATCGATCCGTCTTTCGGACAGGCGCTCGGCCCCTCGTTCAATCCGTCATGACCGAAAGGAGCAGACGATGAAAAAGCAGAGAGCGATCTTCCTGGCGAGCCTCCTGTCCGTGGCCGGTTTTGCCGGCCCGGCCGCGGCCTATGTCGGACCGGGTGCAGGCCTCAGCGTCATCGGCGCGCTTGTCGGCGTGCTGCTGGCGGTCGGCGCGGCCGCCGTCTTCGTTGTCGGCTGGCCGATCCGCCGCATGATGCGGCGGCGCAAGGAGGATGCGGCGGCGCGTGCCGCGGCGCGCAACGCGGCCAGATCCTCGCCGGCGTCCTGAGGGACGCGGCGCATGACGACGGGTCTCTTCGATCTGCCCGCGCCGCTCTTCCGGCTGCTCGATGCGCTGCTCTCGCCGCTGCCGGCGGCGGCCCGGCTCGTCGTCTGGGCGCTTGCCGGCGCCGCGCTTTCGATGTGGCTCTACAAGCTCCTGTCGCCGCAGCGCAAACTCGTCGAGACCGAGGCGGCCGCGCTTGCCGCGCGGCGCGAACTCAACGCCTATGACGGCGAATTCGACGGCGCCTGGCCGCTGATCGCCCGCGTTTTCCGCACCGCCGGCAAGCGGCTCTGGCTGGCCCTGCCGCCGGCGGTCGCGGCCTCGCTTCCGCTGCTGGCGCTGGTCGTCTGGCTTTATGCCGATTACGGCTACCGGTTTCCGGAAGCAGGCGAGGCCGCCGCCGCGCGGGCGCAGCCGGACGGCTATGAGGCCAGCCTCGTGCAGCGGGACAATGACGGTCATCGCGTGATCGTGCGCGCGCCAGACGGCGATGTCGTCTCCGATGTGCCGCTCAGCGCGCCGGTTCCCGCCATCGAAAAGCGGTTGTGGTGGAATGTGCTGATCGGCAATCCGTCGGGCTACCTGCCGGCGGCGGGCCCTGTCGACCGTGTCGAGGTCGCGCTGCCCGGCCGCGAAATCCTGCCGCTCGGGCCGGGTTGGCTCAGGGGATGGGAAGTTTTCTTTTTCACGTTTCTCGTCGCCTTTTCGCTCATCATCAAGAAAGTCGGGAGGATCGCATGAGTGCGCAGACCCAACCTGCATCGGCGCCGGCGGACAAGTTCGCGGTCAGCCCCTGGGTCGATGCGGTGGGCCGGCTTCTTTATGCACGGCCCAAACTGATGCAGTCGCTGGCGAAGATCGAGACGCGGCTTTTCGAGGACCGGGTCGACGATATTCCGGTGACGGCGCCTGTGTGGGTGAGCGGGCTTGCGCGGAGCGGCAGCACGGTCCTGCTGGAACTGCTCGCCGCGCATCCACAGGTTGCGACGCAGCGCTATCGCGACTTTCCGCCGCTTTTCACGCCCATTCTCTGGAACAAGCTTGTCGACTACATGCCCCTCAAGGACGAGCACCCGGCCGAGCGCGCGCATGGAGACGGCATCCATGTCACGTCGGAAAGTCCCGAAGCTTTCGAGGAGCCGATCTGGATGGCGTTCTTTCCGCATCTGCACAAGCGCGTCTGGGACGAGACTTTCGCGGGCGACGCCGCCCATCCCGAATTCGAGGATTTCCTGCGCGCACATATCCGCAAGCTGCTCTTCGTGCGGGGCGGCGCACGTTATCTCGCCAAGGCGAATTACAACACGACGCGGCTCGAATATCTGCTGAAGCTTTTCCCCGATGCGCGCTTCGTCGTGCCGGTTCGCGATCCGGTCTGGCATGTCGCCTCGCTGATGAAACAGCATCGCCTCTTCGTCCGGGGCGAGGTTGCCCATCCGGAGGCACGCGTCCATCTCGCGCGGGCGGGACATTTCGAGTTCGGGCTCGACCGTGTGCCCATTCACTGCGGCAACGAGGCGGCGACGGCCGAGATTGCCGCGCTCTGGGCCGAGGGCCGCGAGGCGGAGGGCTGGGCGCTGCAATGGGCGCAGGTCTATGGCCATCTCGCGGCGCGTTTCGAGGCCAATCCGGCGCTGGCCGAAGCGGTGCTGGTGGTTCGTTATGAAGATCTCTGCGCCGAGCCGGCAACGGTGATGAACTGGATCATCGAGCATTGCGGGTTCGACGCGGCTGACGACATCATCGCGCGCGCGGAAGC
>NZ_JBBECC010000028.1:0-7575 GCF_040882025.1 Parvibaculum sp.
ATATCGATGCGCGCGTCAAGAAGGTGATTGATCGCCGCGGCAGACGATGCCGCAGACGATGAAGGGGTTCGACATGGCCGAGGACGACGCGACAAAGCCCGCCGGCAAGCTGCCCGCCAAAACGGCGGCGAAGCCGGCCGCCGCCAAGGCGCCGGGCAAGGCCGTGGCGCGGCTCGCCCCGGCGCCGAACCCCGAAGGCTCGCTGTCGCGCTATCTGCAGGAAATCCGCAAATTCCCGATGCTGGAGCCGCAGCAGGAATACATGCTGGCCAAGCGCTGGCGCGAACACGAAGACGCGGAGGCAGCCCACCAGCTGGTGACTTCGCATCTGCGGCTCGTCGCCAAGATCGCCATGGGCTATCGCGGCTACGGGCTCCCGATCGGCGAGGTGATTTCGGAAGGCAATGTCGGGCTGATGCAGGCGGTGAAGCGCTTCGAGCCCGAGCGCGGCTTTCGCCTCGCGACCTATGCGATGTGGTGGATCCGCGCCTCGATCCAGGAATATATCCTGCGCTCCTGGTCGCTGGTGAAAATGGGCACGACCGCGGCGCAGAAGAAGCTCTTTTTCAACCTGCGGCGCGTGAAGGGCCAGATCCAGGCGATCGAGGAAGGCGACCTGCGCCCCGAACAGGTGAAGGAAATTTCCGAGCGCCTCGGCGTCACCGAAGACGAAGTGATTTCGATGAACCGGCGCATGTCGGGCCCGGACAATTCGCTGAACGCGCCCTTGCGGCAGGATTCCGAAAGCGGCGAGTGGCAGGACTGGCTGGTGGACGACACCGCCGACCAGGAAACCATGCTGGGCGAGGAACAGGAACTCGACCAGCGCCGCGAAATGCTGGCGGCCGCGATGGAAACGCTGAACGAGCGCGAGATGCATATTCTGACCGAGCGGCGGCTGAAGGACGAGCCGGCGACGCTGGAGGACCTCAGCCAGGAATACGGGATTTCCCGCGAGCGCGTCCGCCAGATCGAGGTCCGCGCCTTCGAGAAGCTGCAAAAGGCGATGAAAGCCGCGATGCGCGCCGAGGCCGACGAACGCCGCGAGGCGCTGGCGGATTTTTGATCCGCAGGCGGAGTTTTTCTCTTCCACCCTCCCCCCTGTGGGAGGGTCGGAATTTGTCGAGCGTCAGCGAGGCAAATTGCGGGGAGGGGTAAGCAAGGAACTTCAGCGCATAATCGATCACGCGCCATTCGCCGATAGCGGAGCACCCCTCCCCAAACGGCTTGCAGCCGTTTGACCCTCCCACAGGGGGAGGGTAGGCGCTAAAATGAGGCGCATGATGGATCAGCGTGCTCGAAATTTGCGCCGGAACATGACCGATGCCGAGCGGCGGCTCTGGGGCCGATTGCGCAACGATGCGCTCGGCTACCGGTTTCGTCGTCAGCATCCGCTTGGCGTCTATGTCGTGGACTTCGTCTGTCTCGAGCGAAGGCTGGTGGTCGAGGTCGATGGTGGCCAGCACAACGAGCCCGCCGGACTCGCACATGATGCGCGGCGAACGGAATGGCTGGAAGCCGATGGCTATGAGATTCTTCGCTTCTGGAACAACGACGCGCTCGCCCGAACCGACGATGTCGTCGAAACCATCTGGCACGCGCTCCGAAAGCCGCGTGAGGATCTCCCGCCCGCCAAACGCTGAAACCAAACACCCACCCTCCCCCTGTGGGGCAATTATCACCTTGACGTAGCAGCCTGCTATTCCTAGATCGGAATGGACAGGCCGGCGTTTTGTGGTGACCCCGCAAGGAAAACTAAAGTGGCAAAGAGAGCCGCCAACAAAGAGGAGATCATTTCGGTTTCGCCGGGCGCCTTGCGCCGCGCGGTTGAGGAGGAGTTGGAGGAGTTTTTTTCTTATTCGAGTGTTGAAGGGCTTGTGCGACTTGAGGCCAACGTAATATCTGGCGGCGTGCTTGCGCGCTTATCCCCGGGACCGGATAGCTCTGGTTCAGCGCGCCGGTCAAGGTCGCGAGGATCGAAAGCGCGTCGATAGTAGAAGATCGGGCCTCCTCAAGATCGCGTTTTTTCCAGACCATCACGGACGCACGGTCCAGGTCGGGGAACATCTTGGCCTTACGCCCACGGCTCATTTCGAAGTTGGTTGTTGCTACTCCAACTTCAAACTCTCGGAGGGCGGCGGGATTGATCAACATCAATGCGTCGGGAACCTCGTCCGAGATGCCCCATATTTGATGCGCGAAGTTGTTTCTGTTTCGCCGTGTCGGAGCCAGCGCTTTCTCGACGGCCTGCACTAGCAGGTAGTCGTTTTTCGGCAGGCTGACGCGAGACGCTGCCATCAATGCCGCTCTTCTTGCTTCGCCTCCTGCGAGAGCCTCATACATCGCCATACCGGCACGGGGCTCCGCCCTGAGAAGATCAACAATTATAACCGACCAGTTGTATTCAATTTGCGAACCGAGACTGATAGTATCCATCACGATGCAGCAAAGGTCGGGATAGCGTTTCAAGGCGTCAGGGCCCCACTTGATTCCGGCCTTGGACTTCACGCGAGAAAGAGGCTGCGCTGGCATATTTGGCTCGTATTGGTTGGTCATGGCGACTGGGAAAAAAGGGCGAGAAGTGGACGAATTGCCCGACGCTTGGGATCGTTTCGAGCGCGCCGTCGACGTGGCGCTGAAAACGCCGCCGATTCACAAAGAAGCGCCGAAGCCGAAGCGCAAACCGAAAAAGAAGCCCGCCAAGTAGGTGGGCTCTATCTGACACTCTCAAGCCAAATCCGTAACTGTAGCGCCATAGACTTGGCATCTTTTTTTGAGAGCGTCAGCGGAATTATGACGCCTCGATCTTGTTCTGGGAGGTCCGCAAGCAATGTCAGAGCAAGATCATCCCCACGAGGGGCGGTCTGGACTCCGTTCACACGAATGGTTGTTCCGGCTCGCAGTGAGTTTTGATCAATCGGCGTTGCGCTCTGGGGCGATAACATGGCTTGAGCGCCCACAACTAGTGACGCTAGGGAGCGTTGAGAAAGAACGATTGCCCTGTGCTCGCCGTCATCGCGAGTGAACATCAATCGGACTCGTTCCCCATCCTCTGACGTAAAGAATTGTACGCCATCGGCATCGAAATCATTGAGGTGCGAAGACATCGGTTCCCCCCGAACGGTTAGCGTGGACGCTTCATCTTGGGCCCGTGGTAGCGCTTGCCCTTATGCGGCTGTTTGGCCGTTAATCCGCCGATAGGTAAGGCGCTTGCCGACGATGCCGGGAATGGATTTCTCGAAGCGCTCAACGTCGCCGACGCCAAGGGCTTCGCGCTCGTTATAGCGATAGTCAAACTCGGCAAGGTAGCGCTTCAAGTGCTGCTGCGAGACGTGATGGAACGTGCCGGTGATGCCGCGTTTCAGGATCGAAAAGTAATTCTCGATTGTGTTTGTGTGGGCCTCGCCGCGCACGTACTCACCCGCGCCGTGGTTCACGGTCTGGTGGGCAAAGTCCTTGTGCATGTGGCGGTACTGGCCTGCATCGTCGGTCATGAGAAATGTCTTGGCGTCAACTTGAGCGACAAGGATCGGACGCAACGTCTTGGCGCTGACGCCGGGGACGTGCTGCGAGCGGACCTGCCCCTTGCGCTCCACAAGGGCAAAGACGGGCTCCTTGCCCATGCCGCCGATGTTCTTGCTGTTGCGCTTGGAGCGGTGCTTGTTTGTCTCTTTGCCGCCGATATAGGTTTCGTCAGCTTCAACGAATTTGCCTTCGCCGCCCATCGGGGTAAGCGACGTGGGGCGCAGGCTTTCGCGGATACGGTGGCAGAGGAACCAAGCGGACTTCTTGCTGATCCCGAGCAGGCGGCCGATCTCAAGGGCGCTCATGCCCTTCTTTGACGCCATCATGAGGTGCGTCGCGGCAAGCCACTTGTTGAGCGGGATCTTGGAACGCTCGTACAGCGTCCCGACCGTGACCGTGAAGGGCTGGCGGCAGGCGTTGCACTGATAGAGGCCGGGACGGTGAGACGCACCCTGCATGAGCGTGGCTTCATCGACGGTGCCACATTTCGGGCAAATCGGGCCGTCTTTCCAAAGCCGGGCCTCAAGCCACTCGCGGGCCTTGTCGGCGTCATGGAAGATCGGATTTGAAAGTGCGGCTTTGCTCATGGGTCTATCTCCTATGAGCAATAATCTAGGTATTGCACCTTACTACGTCAAGGTGATAATCGCCCCCTGTGGGAGGGTCAAACCGCTGCAAGCGGTTTGGGGAGGGGGACTCCGCTATCGGCAGAGAACGCGTTACTGGTTATGCGCCGAGATTCTCCGCTCACCCCTCCCCGAAATTTACTTCGCTGACGCTCAGAAAATTTCGACCCTCCCACAGAGGGAGGGTGGGAATTTGGCGTGAGGCACAGCCCATATTGCCGGCCACCCGCCGGCGTTAATTGCGCTGTGCCGCCGCGAATTGCGCTATGCTCGCCCGGGGGCGGATTGGGACCGACGGATGACGGAACAGGATCCGCAACGCAGCCGGGAGGCCGGCACCGCCATGCAAGGCGGCGCGCGGGCGCTGCCGATGCAGGCCGAAACCGCGCTGGCGGTCATGGCCGTGCTGGCGCTGCTCTACACGGCCTGGCTGGCGCAGAATCTCGTCGCGCCGATCGTGGCGGCCGTGATCGCGAGCTTCATCTTCATGCCGCTCCTGCGCGCCGCGCCCTTCCGCTTCCTGCCCGAGCCCGTCTCGGCCGCCCTCGTCGTCGCGACGCTGACCGGCGCCTTCGCGGGCGCCGTCTATATGCTCGCCGAGCCCGCCGTCGAATGGGCGACGCGCATTCCCGCCGCCATCGAGGACGCCAAACTCAAGTCGAGCGAACTCGCCGAGCCGGTCGAAACGATGCGCCGCGTCTCGCGCGAGATGGAGGAACTGGGGCGGGAGGCGGGCGCGCCGGCCGAAGTCGTGATGCGCCAGCCCGGCCTGATGGCGCAGCTCGTCGACGTGGCGGCGCAAAAGGGCGCCTCGATCCTGATCTTCATCGTGCTGCTCTATTTCCTGCTGGCGAGCGGCGAGATGCTGCGCGACCGCATCATCCATGCGGCCAAACGCCTGACCGACAAGGAGAAGGCGCGGCGCATCCTGCGCGGCATCGAACGCGAAATCTCGACCTATCTGCTCTCGATCACGCTGATCAATGCCGGGCTCGGCGTGGCCGTCGGCCTGTCGATGTGGGCGCTGGGCTTGCCCAACGCACTGCTCTGGGGCGTGGCGGCCGCGCTCCTCAACTACATTCCCTATGCGGGGCCGCTTGCCGGCATGGCGCTGATGGGCTTTGCCGCTTTCATCACCTTCGACAGCCTCGTCCAGGCGCTGGCCGTGCCCGCGATCTATCTTTTCTGGAACATCGTCGAGTCGCAATTCGTGACGCCGTCGGTGCTGGGGCGCCGCCACACGCTGAACGCGGCGGTGGTCTTCGTCTCGATCGTTTTCTGGGGCTGGATGTGGGGCGTGATCGGCGCGGTGCTGGCGGTGCCGATCCTCGTCATCCTCAACACCTGCTTCGCGCAGAGCGAGCGCTTGCGGAAGTTCAGCTATTTCATCGACGGCAGCCCGACGCCGGCGCCCGCGCCGCTGCCGGACGCGGAGGAAAAGACGGGTGCGGGCGGGACGCGTGGAATACCGCTCAGGCCGTGATGCCGGCCGGACAGGAAATGCCGAGGCCCCCCAGGCCGCAATAACCGCCGGGGTTTTTCGCGAGGTACTGCTGGTGGTAGTCCTCGGCGAAATAGAATTGCGGCGCGTCGAGGATTTCGGTGGTGATGTCGGGGAAGCCGCGCTTTTGAAGCTCGGCCGCATAGGCCGCGCGCGAGGCCTCGGCGGCCTTGCGCTGCGCCTCGCTTGTCACATAGATGCCGGAGCGATATTGCGTGCCGACATCATTGCCCTGGCGCATGCCTTGCGTCGGGTTGTGGCTCTCCCAGAAAAGTTTCAGCAGCGCCTCGTAGGCGACCTTTGTCGGGTCGAAGACGACGCGCACGACCTCGTTGTGGCCGGTGCGGCCCGAACAGACTTCCTCATAGGTCGGGTTGGGCGTGAGGCCGGCCGCGTAGCCCGCCGCCGTGACCGAAACGCCCGGCACCTCCCAGAACTTGCGCTCGGCGCCCCAGAAACAGCCAAGGCCGAACATCGCGGTCTCATGGCCGGCGGGATATGGCCCTTTCAGCGCCGCGCCATTGACGAAATGGCGTGTCGCGGTCGGGATCTCGAAGTCGCGCCCCGGCAGCGCATCGGCCGGGGCCGGCATTTCGGTCTTCTTGCGCAGGTTGAACATGGGCGAACCTCCCTTCAGGGGGCGGGTGGGGGCAGGCTTATGATGTAGGCGAGCTTAGGCGCGCCGAAAAGGCCTGTCAGCCCTCAAAGAAGATGGTCGATCGGCAGGAAATAGCCGATCCAGGTCAGGATCTGCGCCATCACGCCCGTATTGGGCTCGCTGTCGAGGCGCAGCGGCGGCTCGACGCTTTCATCGTGCCAGATCAGACGCGGCGGCTCCATGGTGACGCGCCAGCTATTGACCGGCGCGATGTCCCAGGCGATCGCGCCGAGAACCCGGGCGGCCAGAACCGGGCTGTCGATCAGGATGCCGATTTCCGAATTGTAGAGAATGGAGCGGTGATCGAGATTGAACGAGCCGAGAAAGACATGGCGCCGGTCGAAGACCATGGTCTTGGGATGGAGCGTCGTCTTTTCGGGCACGATGCCGAGCTGGGCCATGCCGCGGGCGTTCTGCGGCACGTTCTTCAATTCGTAAAGCTCGACATCGCGGTAGAGGAAGCGCCGCCGGTCGCGCGCATAGCCGTAATGGACGATCGCGGAATCGGTCGAGGCGAGCGAATTGGTCTGCAGGACCATATGCACGCCCCGGGCCCTGGCCGCCTCAAGCGCCGCCGCGCGGGGCCCGGTCAGCATCACATAGGACATCTGCACGACGACCTCCTGTTGCGCCGCGCCGAGTTGCGTCAGCAGCATGTCTTCGATGCGCGGCACCGGCAGGCGGGCGGGCCCGGCAAAGACCGGCCCCGGCGATGTCAGCGCCAGCGTCCCCGGCGCCCAGACGAGACGGCCGCGCAGATCGTTGAATTTTTCGGCAAGTTCCGCGCCCTCGATGCGGCGCGGCAGCGGAAATTCATCGCGCGCCAGTTCCGGCGCCTCGGCCCAGACCGTGCCGGCATTGACGGAAGAGGCATCGTCGCGCGCGAAATCGCGCGCCGGCACCGCATAGGGATCGTTCCAGAAGGCATCGAAGCTCGCCGAAATCTCCGCCGTCAGCGGCCCGGCAATAACGACATCGCGGTCGAGGAAGTAGTTCGTCGCGTCGAGACCGAAATAGGCGTCGTTGACATTGCGGCCGCCGACAATGGCGAGCGTATTGTCGACCGCGACGATCTTGTTGTGCATGCGCTGGTTGAGGCGCGCGAAATCGAACAGAAGTTCGGTGTAGCGCAAGAGGCCGGAGCGGAAGGAGGTCCGGAAGGGATTGTAGATGCGCACCTCGACATTCGGATGACGCGCGATCCGCTTCAGCGGCGCCGCCCCGGTCCCGATGTGAAAGCCGTCGACCAGTGCGCGCACGCGCAC
>NZ_JBBECC010000029.1:0-1319 GCF_040882025.1 Parvibaculum sp.
TGCCGGTCTGGCGGTCGCCGATGATCAGCTCGCGCTGGCCGCGGCCGATCGGGATCAGCGCATCGATCGCCTTGAGGCCGGTCTGCATCGGCTCATGCACCGACTTGCGGGGAATGATGCCGGGCGCCTTGACGTCGACGCGGCGGCGTTCCGACGAAACGATCGGGCCCTTGCCGTCGATCGGATTGCCCAGCGGATCGACGACGCGGCCGAGAAGGCCCTTGCCGACCGGCACGTCCACGATGGAGCCGGTGCGCTTGACGGTGTCGCCTTCCTTGATGTTCCGGTCGGAACCGAAAATCACGACGCCGACATTGTCCTGTTCGAGGTTCAAGGCCATGCCGCGCACGCCGCCCGGGAACTCGACCATTTCGCCGGCTTCGACATTGTCGAGGCCGTAGACGCGGGCGATACCGTCACCGACGGAAAGCACCTGGCCGATCTCGGAAACCTGCGCCTCGGCGCCGAAATCCTTGATCTGCTGCTTGAGGATGGCGGAAATTTCCGCGGCCTGAATGTCCATCAGGAGGCCTCTTTCATGGCAATCTGGAGAGAATTGAGCTTGGTCTTGAGCGACGAGTCGATCATCCGGCTGCCGACCTTGACGACGAGACCGCCAAGCAGCGAGGCATCGACGCGCGTGTCGATCCGGACGTCCTTGCCCGTGGCCGTCTTGAGCGACGCCTTGAGGCTTTCGAGCTGCGCATCCTTGAGCGGGTGCGCGGAAACCACGTCGGCCGTCATTTCGCCGCGTGTTTTGGCGAGGATGGCGGTGTAGGCCGAGATCATGCCGGGCAGCGCGAAGAGGCGGCGGTTCCGGATGACGAGACCGATGAAATTCTTGACCAGCGTCGAGGCGCCGGCCTTGTCGAGCACGGCGGCGAAGGCGCGCCCCTGCTCGTCGGCGCTGAAAACGGGGCTTCTGACGAGGCGCGTCAGATCGCTGCTCTCGTTCAGCATCCGGGTGATGGCGCCGAGATCGGCCGCGGTGGCATCGAGCGCGTTTTGCGCATCGGCCAGTTCGAACAGGGCCGTCGCATAACGGCCGGCCATGCCGGATACGGGGTGATCAGATGACACGTGCGGCGCTCGCCTGTGCTTTGTCGTGAGGGCCGGCGCGCGAGGCCGAAGCCTGCCGCCAACTATTTGAAATCGTTAGCTTATTTTGGCCGGAAGAAGCGCGGGAAAGAGCCCTGCCCCGGAGGCCGCGCGTTAGGTAACACATGGTCTTGCGCGGCGCAACAGGAACGCCCGGAAATGGCCGTGCCTGCGGCATTTTGGGCGCTCTCACGGGCTCACACGAGGCCTGCCGCAGCGTC
>NZ_JBBECC010000030.1:0-7366 GCF_040882025.1 Parvibaculum sp.
CCCTTCCGCGGGCTTGCGCCCGCTCCCTCCCTCTCCCCGTTGGGGAGAGAGGGAAGGGGCCCGCCGATGCGGCAAAGCCGTGTCGGTGGGAAGGGTGAGGGGGCGCCGCGTGGTTAACCGTTTCTCAAGGGCTCCGGCATAGGGTGAACAACGAGTGAATTTCCGGGGAAACGGGGGCCTTTCCATGTCGTCGAAGAAGCATTCCGCCGCCACGCTGCTTTATGTGCTGCCGTCGATCGGGCTCGCTTTCGGCGCGATCGAGATTTTCGGCTTCGATCCGAAGCTGGCCGCTCTCGCGGGTCTCATCGCCTGCCTGCTCGGCGCGGAAGCGCATGCCGCGATTTCACGCACGGTCGAGCGCCGCCAGGTACGCAAGGAACTGCAGGAACTGACCAGCCTTGCGGCCGGATTGTCGCGCGATCTCGACGACGCGGCCGACAAGATCGTCGAAATGGAAGAGCGCTTCGAACGCGAGACGAGCGAGCGCATGGAACGCATCTTCTCGGAAATCCGCGTCATCGAGAGCCTCGTCAAGCGGCTCGCCGAAACGCGCGCGGCGAGCGCCGCGGCGGCGGCCATCGAAGCCTCGGCACCCGTTGTCGAAACACAGGTCAGCGAAGTCCTTGTCAGCGAAGCGCCGGCCGCCGACGCGCCGCCGGCCCTCGCCGAAACGCGCATACCCGACAGCGACGTGCCGCCGCCGGAGCCGACACGCGGCGTCGGGCAGATGGACGATACCGAATTGCTGGACGCGATCCGCCGCTCGCTCGAAACCAACCGCGTCGATCTCTATTTGCAGCCGGTGGTCAGCCTGCCGCAACGCAAGGTGCTTTATTACGAAGGGCTTTCGCGGCTCCGGACCGACCGGGGCGAGCTCATCATGCCGCGCGACTACATGCGCGTCGCCGAGCCCGCCGGGATGATGCCCGCTGTCGACAACATCCTTCTCTTCCGCTGCATCCAGGTCGTGCGCAAGCTCGCGCAGCGCAACAGCAAGGCCGGCGTCTTCTGCAACATCTCGGCCTTCTCGCTGCTCGATTCCGATTTCTTTCCGCAATTCATCGAATACATGCAGCACAACAAGGATCTGGCGCAGCATCTGATTTTCGAATTCAGCCAGATGACGGTGAACGGCGCCGGGCCCGTGGAAGAGGCGAGCTTCGAGGCGCTGGCCGCCCTCGGTTTCCGTTTCTCGATGGACCAGGTGACGAGCCTCAAGCTCAATCCGAAGGCGCTGCATGACGGCAATTTCCGCTTCGTCAAGGTCTCGGCGCAGACGCTGCTCGACGGGCGGCAGATGGCGTCGGGCGATATCGACGCGGGCGATCTGAAGGAACTGATGCGCCGCAACGGCATCCAGCTCATCGTCGACAAGGTGGAGGCCGAGCGCGAGGTCGTCGACATTCTCGATCTCAATGTCGAACTCGGTCAGGGCTTCCTCTTCGGCGAGCCCCGGCCGGTGCGCGAAAGCGTGCTGCGCGAGGAAACGCCGTCGCTTTCGATCGCGGCGGATTGAGGCCCAATTTCCATCCCGGTTGACAGGGTGAGGCCGGGGGGTATCTTCCCCCGGCCCCGCCTTGCCATGCCGAGAGGAACCCCATGAGCCTTGCCGACCTCAAGCCCGTCATCGAGGCCGCTTTCGACAATCGCGACGCCGTCAATTTCGAGACCAAGGGCGAGGTGCGCGAGGCCGTGGAGGCGGCGCTCAACGCGCTGGACAGCGGCGCGGCGCGCGTTGCCGAAAAGTTCCCAAAGGATCTTGGGGACGAATGGGTGGTGCATCAATGGCTCAAGAAAGCCGTGCTGCTCTCCTTCCGCCTCAACGACATGGCGCTGATCGCCGGCGGGCCTGGCACCAACACCAGCTGGTGGGACAAGGTGCCGTCGAAATTCGCCGGCTGGAGCGAAGCCGAATTCCGGAAGGGCGGCTTCCGCGCCGTGCCGGGGGCCGTGGTGCGCCGCTCGGCCTATATCGCGCCGGGCGTCGTCCTGATGCCGTCCTTCGTCAATCTCGGCGCCTATGTCGATGAGGGGACGATGGTCGATACCTGGGTCACCGTCGGTTCCTGTGCACAGATCGGAAAGAACTGCCATTTGTCGGGCGGTGTCGGCATCGGGGGCGTGCTGGAACCCTTGCAGGCCAACCCCGTCGTCATCGAGGACAATTGCTTCATCGGTGCGCGCTCGGAAGTGGTCGAAGGGGTGATCGTCGGCGAGGGGGCGGTGCTCTCGATGGGTGTCTTCATTTCGGCCTCGACCAAGATCATCGACCGGGCGACCGGCGAAGTTCATATCGGCAAGGTACCGCCTTATTCGGTTGTCGTGCCGGGTTCGCTGCCGGGCAAGCCCAATTCGGACGGGTCGCCTTCGCCCTCGCTCTATTGCTGTGTCATCGTCAAAACGGTCGATGCTCAGACCCGCTCCAAGACCGCGATCAACGAACTCCTGAGAGACTAGGCGGGTTCATTTGACGGCGCGGCGGGCGGCGGGCTACCAAGGTGCCATGACCCAACCCGCCCTTCCCTATGACCCGCTCGGCATCGCCGTCGACCTCATTCGCTGTCCGAGCGTGACGCCGGCCGATGCCGGTGCGCTCGCCGTGCTGGAACGCTATCTGGCGCCGCTCGGCTTCACCTGCGAGCGGATGCGCTTTTCGGCCGAAGGCACGCCCGATATCGACAATCTCTATGCGCGGCTCGGCAGCGGGCAGCCTCATTTCTGTTTTGCCGGCCACACGGATGTGGTGCCTGTGGGCGAGGCGTCGGCCTGGACGGTCGATCCTTTTGCGGCGGATGTGAAGGCGGGGCGGCTTTACGGACGGGGCGCCGCCGACATGAAAAGCGCCATTGCCGCTTTTGTCGCGGCGGCGCAGCGGGTGGCGGTGGACGGCTTTCAAGGCTCGATCAGCCTGCTGATTACCGGCGACGAGGAAGGCCCCGGCATCAACGGCACGAAGAAGATGCTGGAGCGGCTCGCGGCGCGCGGCGAGACGATCGATCATTGCCTGGTCGGCGAGCCAACCTGCGTCGAGCGGCTCGGCGACACGATCAAGGTCGGGCGGCGCGGCAGCATCAATGGCTGGCTGACGGTGACGGGCACACAAGGGCATGTCGCCTATCCGCAGCTTGCCGACAATCCGGTGCCGACGCTTCTCGAAATGCTCCGGCGGCTCGACGCGCATCTGCTCGACGAAGGAACGGATCATTTCCAGCCTTCCAATCTTGAAGTGACAACCGTCGATGTCGGCAACACGGCAACGAATGTCATTCCGGGGTCGGCGCGGGCGACCGTCAATATCCGCTTCAACGATCTTCATACAGGCGCCTCGCTCGACAAGTGGATGCGCTGCGTGCTCGACACGGTGACGGCGGAGATGGGCGGCAGCTACACGTTCAAGACGAGCGTTTCGGGCGAGGCTTTCATCACCGAACCTGGCGCCTTTTCGGCGCTGATCGCGGAAGCGGCGAAGGAAGTGACAGGCATTACGCCCGAGCTTTCGACAACCGGCGGCACGTCGGATGCGCGCTTCATCCGCGCCCATGCACCGGTCGTCGAATTCGGGCTGACCAACCAGACGATGCACAAGGCCGACGAGAATGCCGGCGTCGACGACATCGCGCGGCTTGCCGACATCTATGAAACGGTACTGCGCGGCTATTTCGCCGGGCGGGCCGGCGCATGACGAGGGCGGCGTGACCAGCCTCAACGAAATCACAAGCGGGCTGACCGGCGCCTGGCGGATCGTCAAGCGCGAGGACAGCGCGCGCGACTGTTTCGACCTTTCGGCCGACGGGGCGTTGCGCTCCTTCACGGGCCTCGCGCTTTCGATTCCGGTCCTCTTCTTCACCGCGGCCGCCCTGTGGCAGATCGCGCAAGCGGAGCCGGGCATTGTCCTGGAGACCTCGCTCGGCGCCTTCATCGCCATCGAGGTCGCCGCCGCGCTGATCTACTGGGCGATGTTCCTTTCCGCCATGCTGCGCATCGCGCGCGTGCTCGGTCTCGGCGCCAACTACACCGCCTATCTCATCACCTATAATTGGGGCGTGCTGCTGACATCGGCCGCTTTCGCGGTGCCGCTCATCCCCTTTTCGCTGGGCCTTCTGCCGGGTGTCGGCGCGATGCTGCTGTCGCTGCCGGCGCTGGCGCTGCTCGGCTGGTATCGCTGGCAGATCGCGCGCAGCGTGCTCGGCGCGGAAGCGGGCCCGGCAGCGGCGATCCTGGCTTTCGATCTCGTGTTGAGCCTCACCATCGACCAGCTGCTGGGGGGATTGTTTCTGACCGGGGGCCTTGCGTGAGCGACAACAGACCGATCGGCGTTTTCGACAGCGGCATCGGCGGCATTACCGTGCTGAAGGCGCTCAGGGCGCGGCTGCCGCATGAGGATCTCGTCTATCTCGGCGATACGGCGCGGCTGCCCTATGGCACCAAGAGCGCGGAGACCGTGACCGCCTATGCGACGCAGGCGACGAGGCATCTGTTGACGCATGACGTCAAAATGATCGTCATCGCCTGCAACACGGCGTCGGCCGTCGCGATCGAACCGCTGACCGCCGCGCTTGCTCCCATTCCCGTTATCGGCGTGATCGAGCCCGGCGCGAAGGCGGGCGTCGCGGCGACGAAGAGCGGGCGCATCGGCGTTATCGGCACGGAGGCGACGGTCAAGGGCGGCGCCTATATGCGCGCGATCCATGCGCTGGCGCCCGCTGCACATGTGACACAGGCACCTTGCGGGCTGTTCGTGACGCTGGCCGAGGAAGGCTGGGTCAGGGGCGAAGTCGCGGAGGCTGCGGCGAAACGTTATCTGGCGCCGCTCTTCAAGGGACGCAACGCGCCCGACACGCTGGTGCTCGGCTGCACGCATTTTCCGGTGCTGGCGCGCGTCATCGGCAAGGCGGCGGGCAAGAGCGTCAAGCTGGTCGACAGCGCCGCGACGACCGCGAAGGCCGTCGAGGCGGCGCTTGCCGAGCGCGGACTTGCGGCGCAGCGGCGCGGCAAGGGCAAGACGCGCTTCATGGCAACCGACAGCGCGGAGCGCTTCGCGCGGGTGGGCGGGATTTTCTTCGGCGAGACGATCCGCGCGAAGGATGTCGAGCTGGTGGATATCCGGCCGGGCTGACTCCCTACATCGTCATTGCGAGGAGGCGCAGCCGACGAAGCAATCCAGCCTTCAATGTGCGGCTTTCTAGATTGCTTCGCTTCGCTCGCAATGACGGTTCAAAGAAATGCGAGGACGGACGTCAGTAATCCACCTGTAGCAGGTAAAGCCCATCCGGCGGTGCGACGGGACCACAGGCGGCGCGATCCTTCGCGACCAGTGCCTTTTCGACGTCGTGTTTCGTCCATTTGCCTTCGCCGACCATTTTCAGCGTACCGACGAAAGAACGCACCTGATTGTGCAGGAAGCTTCGCGCGCGGCAGGTGACTTCGATTTCCTCGCCGTAGCGCGACACCGAAATCTCGTCGACCGTCTTGACCGGCGATTTCGCCTGGCATTGCACCGAGCGGAAGGTCGTGAAGTCGTGATTGCCGACCAGCGCCTGCGCCGCAGCGTGCATCGCCTCGGCGTCGAGCGGTTTGTGGACCAGCCACGCCTGGCCGCGATCGAGCGTCAACGGCGCGCGACGGTTGACGATCCGGTACATATAGTGGCGCTTCACGGCGGCGAAGCGCGCCTCGAATGTATCGGCGACCGGCAGGACCGCGATAATGGCGACAGGATGGGGACGCATATGCGCGTTGACCGCGTCGCGCAACGTGTCGGGCACAACACCGTTCGCCAGATCGACATGGGCGACCTGTCCGAGCGCATGAACGCCGGCATCGGTGCGGCCCGCGCCATGGACCTTCACGTCTTCGCCGCAGAAGCCCTTGAAACCGGCTTCGATGACATGCTGCACGGAGAGGCCATTGGTCTGCGCCTGCCAACCGACAAATGGCGCGCCGTCATATTCGATGGTGAGCTTGTAGCGCGGCATCAGAGGACGCTCTCGCCGACGCCCAGAGGAAAGCCGCGCAGGAATTCGCGCGCATTGACGGGGGACTTGCCGGCGCGCTGCAGTTCGGCGATTTCGAGGGCGCCCTGCCCGCAGGCGATGACGATCGTGTCGCCGGCGGACAGCACGTCGCCGGGTTTGCCGGATTTTCCGACGGGCCTTGCGCGGAGGATTTTGATGCGGACGGTCTCCTTGCCGCGCGTTATCTCGAAGAAAGCGCCGGGTGCCGGCGTCAATCCGCGAATGTGGCAATCGAGTTCGCCGGCGGGACGCGACCAGTCGATGCGGGCCTCGGCCTTGCCGATCTTCGTTGCATAGGTGACGCCGGTTTCGGCCTGCGGCGACGCATCGAGCGCGCCGCGCGACAGAGCCGCCAGCGCACGAACCATCAACGAGGCTCCGATATGCGAGAGCCTGTCATGCAGGCGGCCCGACGTATCGTCGGGCGTGATCACCACATGCTCGGCCAGCAGCACGGGACCGGTGTCGAGACCTTGCTCCATCTGCATTACCATGACGCCGGTTTCGGCATCCCCCGCCATGATGGCCCGCTGCATGGGCGCGGCGCCGCGCCAGCGCGGCAAGAGCGAGGCATGCAGGTTGAGGCAACCGAGACGCGGTGCCTCGAGCACCGGTTTGGGCAGGATGAGACCGTAGGCGACGACGACCGCGACATCGAGATCGAGCGCGGCGAAGGCCCGTTGCTCGGCTTCGCCTTTCAGCGAGGCGGGCGTGAAGACGGGAATGCCCTGCTCTTCGGCAAAGCGATGCACCGGCGACAGTTGCTCGGCCATGCCCCGGCCGGCCTTGCGCGGCGGCTGCGCGTATACAGCGACCACCTCGTGGCCGGCGGCCAGAATCTCGGCGAGAACCGGAACCGAGAAATCGGGCGTGCCCATGAAGGCGAGGCGCAATCTATCCATTGCGCGCCTCCGGCGGGTGGGCGGCGCTCAAGCCGGTTCCTTTTCCTGCAGCTTCTTCTGCTTGATCAGTTTTTTCAGCATCATCGAACGCTTGACGCGCGAGAGATGGTCGATGAAGAGGATGCCCTTCAGATGATCCATTTCGTGCTGCAGGCAGGTGGCGAGCAACTCGTCGCATTCCTCCTCGCGAATCTCGCCCTGATAGTCGAGATAGCGCACACGGCAGCGCGCCGGGCGCTCGACTTCCTCGTAAAGATCGGGAACCGAGAGGCAGCCTTCCTCGTAGATCGCCGTGTCGTCCGAGGCCCAGAGAAGCTCCGGATTGACGAAATAGCGCGGCTCAGGCTTTTCGCCGTCCCGCGCCAGATCCATGACGATTACCGCTTTCGGCACACCGACCTGCACCGCCGCGAGCCCGATGCCGGGCGCGGCATACATGGTCTCCAGCAT
>NZ_JBBECC010000031.1:0-7226 GCF_040882025.1 Parvibaculum sp.
CGCGAGCACGGCACCATTGAACATCTGCTGGCCATGCCGGTGACGCCGTTCGAAATCATGACCGCCAAGCTCTGGGCGATGGCGCTGGTCGTCGCCGTCGCCTGCGGCCTGTCGCTGGTCTTTGTGGTGCAGGGGCTGCTTTCGGTGCCGATCGAGGGTTCGGTGGCGCTCTTCCTCGCCGGCACGCTGTTCCACCTTTTCGCGGCGACTTCGATGGGCATCTTCCTGGCCACCGTCGCGCGCTCGATGCCGCAATTCGGCCTGCTGATCATCCTGGTGCTGGTGCCGCTCGAAATGCTCTCGGGCGGCATGACGCCGCGCGAGAGCATGCCCGATGCGATCCGCACCCTGATGCTGGCCGCGCCCAACACGCATTTCGTGATGCTGGCCCAGGCCATTCTCTATCGCGGCGCCGGCTTCTCGGTCGTCTGGCCGCAATTCCTGGCGCTGGCGTTGATCGGTACGGTACTCTTCACCGCTGCGCTGGCGCGCTTCCGCTCGACCATTTCCAGCATGGCGTGAGGACCGGCTTCACTCCTTCTTGCGCATCGCCTCGATCAGGTCGATCGGCAACGGGAAGACGATGGTGCTGGTCCGGTCGCCCGCGATGTCGTGCAGCGCCGAGAAATAACGCAGCTGCATCGCGCGCGGATCGCCGGCGAGGATCTTGCCGGCCTCGACCAGTTTCTCGGCCGCCTGCTGTTCGCCCTCGGCATTGATGATCTTGGCGCGGCGGAAGCGTTCGGCTT
The DNA here is from genome assembly GCF_040882025.1 of Parvibaculum sp. Taxonomy (GTDB): domain Bacteria; phylum Pseudomonadota; class Alphaproteobacteria; order Parvibaculales; family Parvibaculaceae; genus Parvibaculum. The sequence continues at coordinate 750 of NZ_JBBECC010000031.1, forward strand.
CGGCCTGCTTGGCGATGGCGCGGATCATGCTCTCGTCGATGTCGACATGCTTGATCTCGACATTGGCGACCTTGATGCCCCAGGCGTCGGTCTGCTTGTCGAGAATTTCCTGGATGTCGGCATTGAGCTTGTCGCGCTCGGCCAGCATCTCGTCGAGCTCGTGCTTGCCCAGCACCGAGCGCAGCGTCGTCTGGGCGAGCTGGCTCGTCGCCTCCATGTAGTTCTCGACATTGAGGATGGCGTTTTGCGGTTCGACGATGCGGTAATAGATGACCGCGTTGACCCTCACCGACACATTGTCGCGCGAGATCACGTCCTGCGTCGGCACGTCTTCCACCATGGTGCGCAAGTCGGTCCGGACCATCTGCTGAATGACCGGGATGATGATGATGAAGCCCGGCCCGGCGACGCGGGTGAAGCGCCCGAGCGTGAAGACGACGCCGCGCTCATATTCGCGCAGGATCTTGATCGCCGAGCTCAGAATGCCGACGAGGAGTACGATAATGAAGACATAGAATGCGAGATTTCCCATCGGGCCTCTCCGTTCTGTTTGGTCCGCCGGGCCGAATGATGGCACGCCGATAACCGTGAACCTGCACCCTGCCGCTAGGGGCGGGTGGTCGTCGCTCGTAAACGCCGTCGCCTGTCCGCCTCAGCCATGCACGGCGGGTGCGTCGCTCAGGATCAGCGTCAGGCCCTCCAGCCGTTCGACTTTCACCATCGTGCCGGGCGCGAGTTGATGCGGGCCGCGCGCGCGCCATCTTTCGCTGTGGGCCCAGACATGGCCTTCGCCGTTCGCCCAGTCGAGCACCTGCACTTCCATGCCGGCGAGTTCTTCGCTGCCCGTCGCGACCGGCCGCCGCTGCGCGCGCCAGGCATAGCCGAGGAGAGCCGCCAGCGTCGCGACGCTGACGGCCGCCGTTCCCGCGATCACGCTCCACGACAATTGGAACTCCGGCTGATCGCTGTCGATCAGCATAGCGCTGCCGAGCACGAAGGCGATGACGCCGCCGAGCCCGATCACGCCGAAGGTCGGCGTAAAGGCTTCGGCGATCATCAGCGCAAGCCCCAGCAGGATCAGCGCCAGGCCCGCATAATCGAGCGGCAACTGGTTGAGCGCATAAAGCCCGAGCAGCAGCGAAATCGCGCCGATAACGCCGGGGCCGATCGAGCCGGGGTTCGAAAATTCAAAAATCAGCCCGTAAATGCCGATCAGCATCAGGATGAAAGCGACGTTGGGGTTGCTCAGGATCGCGAGCAGCTTCGTCATCGTGCCCGGTTCGATCTCGACGATGGCGGCGCCTTCGGTGTCGAGCACGCGCTTGCCTGTCGCCGTCGCGACCTCGCGGCCCTGCATCTGGCGCAGGAATTCGCCGATGTCGCTCGCCATGAATTCGACGACGCCCTCGGCCACCGCTTCCCGCGCCGACAGGCTTGCACCCTCGCGCACCGCCTTTTCGGCCCAGTCGGCGTTGCGGCCATGGAGTTCGGCAAGGCTTCTGATATGCGCCACCGCGTCGTTGGTCGCCTTGGCGGCCATCGCGTCCTCGTTCGACTTTTGCGGCGCGCGCGCGGGCGCGGTGTCATCCGCGCCGTCCGTCTCGCCGCCCTTGCCGTCCTTCTTCTCTGGCGCCGCGTCTTCGGGCGCGGGCAATCCGGGCATGCCACCGCCCATCGTCACCGGCGTCGCCGCGCCGATATTGGTGCCGGGCGCCATCGCGGCGACAGCGGTTGCATAGATGATATAGGTGCCGGCGCTTGCCGCATGGCCGCCTGCCGGCGCGACGTAGCCGGCCACGGGCACGGAGGATTCGAGGATCGATGAAATGATTTCGCGCGTTGAGGTGACGAGCCCGCCCGGCGTGTTGATTTTCAGGATCAGCACATCGGCGTTTGCCTCTTCCGCAGTCGCGACGGCATCGGCCACCTGCTTCGCCGTCGCCGGTCCGATCGCGCCTTCGATCACCGAGACCATGGCGCGCGGCGCGGGCTTTCCGGCAGCGGCCGGCGTCTCCTCCTGCGCCATGCCGGCGGCGCCGAACAGGGCCGCGCCCGCAACGGCCAGCACGGCATAGATCACCTGTCGCAGTCGAGGGCTCGCAGGGGGGCGAAGGGTCACGGGGGGCGTCCTCCTTCTTCCGGGCGGTCTTTTCGCTCGCTCCCGTCAGTCTGCCAAAGCGGCGCCCGAAAGGCCATGATTTCCGTTGCGCGTTGTTCTACCCCCGCCCTTGCCGCGCCGCGCAATCGCTCCACTTTCCTCCCGGAACGACACGCCACGCCAAGGGAGGAACCCCATGCCCCACCGCCATGTCTACAAGGTCGTCGAAATCGTCGGCTCCTCGCCCGACAGCATCGAGGACGCGATTTCGGGCGCCGTCGAAAAGGCGTCCAGAAGCCTGCGCGAGCTCAGATGGTTCGAAGTCGTCGAAACGCGCGGCCATATTGAGAACGGCAAGGTCGGGCACTACCAGGTGAAACTGAAGCTGGCGTTCACGCTGGAGTGATCTTTCGGGAGGACGAAGCGGCAGATCGGGGACTTAAACGACGTCACCGAAAATTCTATGGTTTGCCGTCATGTTTCTCGACCCTCAGTATTCCATCATTGAGATGGAACGATTTATCGAGAAGACCCGCGATCGCGACGAAGAATTGCCTGACCTTCTCGATCAACGGGCGGTAACGGCTTTCGTCCGGCGGATCGCCGTCTTCGTTCAGAGGAATTCTCACCCAGCCATTCTCTATTTTTGCGATGAACCCAGCTTCCTCCAATGTGTAAGGTATGCCAAAGAAGTTCACAGGAGCGTACGCGGCTTCCCAAACGATTCGACGGTTGTGTGACAGGATCACTCTCTCCGCAACGCATCCAGCATGACGGCGAGTTCTCTCAATCCGATCGCATCGACATCTTCCGCCAGCGGATAGCGGTCCGCGCCGGAATGGACGATGAAGGATTGCGCCGGGCGGAGGTCTTCGCGCGCGTTGTGAAAGCCCTTGCCGGGCACGGGATCGAGGCCCCGCCGGATTTCGATGGCCCAGCGCCCGCGTCCGCCCGGCAGATCCAGAACAAGGTCGATCTCCGCGCCGGCCGATGTGCGGTAGAAGGCCGGCTTCGTTCCCGGCGGTGCGGCCGCGATCAGATTTTCGATCGCGAAACCCTCCCAGCTGGCGCCGACAACGGGGTGCCCGGAAAGCTCGTTGAGGTCTTCGAGGCCGAGCAGGGCATGCGTCAATCCGCTGTCGCGAATATATGTCTTCGGCGATTTAACCAGCCGCTTTTTCACATTCGCATGGAAAGGCGGCAGGCGGCGCAGCAGCAACAGATCGGCCAGGAGATCGATATAGTCGGTGACCGTCGGCGCGCTGACGCCGAGCCCGGCGGCAAGCTTCGAGGCGTTGAGCAGCGTTCCCTGTCCATGCGCCAGCATGGTCCAGAAGCGCTGCAGCGTTTCGGCGGGAACCCGGCGGCCGAATTGCGGTATGTCGCGCTCCAGATAGGTGCGGATGAAGTTCTGGCGGAAGGCGAGGCTCGTCGCGTCGGACGGCGCGAGGAAGCTGTCCGGGAATCCTCCGCGTACCCACAATCTGTCGGCGGTCCCGGCGGTGTCCGCCGCTTCCAGAATGTCGAGCGGCCCCATTTCCACATATTCGATGCGACCGGCCAGGCTTTCGCTGGATTGCCGCAGCAGGTCCATCGCCGCCGAGCCGAGCAGCAGGAAGCGGCCGGTCCGCAGGCCTTTCCGGCGGCCCCGGTCGATCAGGCCGCGCAGTTCCCGGAAGAGCTCCGGGACGCGGTGAATCTCGTCCATGATGACGAGGCGGTCTTCATGATCCTTCAGAAACAGGGCGGGGTCGGTCAGCTTGTTCCGGTCGGCGCTGCTTTCGAGATCGAGATAGAGCGCGCCGGTTTCCTCGGCGAGTTCCAGCGCCAGCGTGGTCTTGCCCACCTGGCGTGGACCGACCAGGACAACGGCGGCCTGGCGGGCGAGGGCTCGCCTGACACGAGCGGTGGCGCGGCGTTCAATCATCTTTGCATTCTGAAATATTTACATGCAATTTGCAAGGAAAAATACAAGTATTCTTGCAAATCAAAACAAATACTTTTGATTTGCAAGGATGTTGCGGAGGTGTCCTTTCCCTTAGTCTCCCCCTCACAAGCATTCAGAAAAGGGAGGACATTCCATGGAACCGATCCGTAAACTCAGCCGCTCGATCGCTGGCAAGGTCGCGCTCGTCACGGGGGCGGCGAGCGGGATGGGGCGGGCGACCGCGCACGTGTTCGCCGCCGAGGGCGCGAAGGTCGCCGTGCTCGATCTTCGCCAGGAACGGGTCGATGCCGTCGTCGCCGAAATCGCGGCGGCGGGCGGCGAGGCCCATGGATGGGCGCTCGATGTAGCGGACGCTGCCGGGATCATCCGTGTCGTGAAGGAAATCGAGGCGCGTTTCGGCGGGCTCGACATTCTCGTCAACAATGCCGGCCTCTCGACCTTTTGCGGCATTGCCGAGGAAGGCTATGAGGAAAGCTGGGCCCGCGCGCTCGATGTGATGCTGACGGCCCATATGCGCTTCGTGCGCGCCGCGCTGCCGCTGCTGAAGCGTTCGGGCGAGGGCCGCATCGTTAATGTGGCCTCCACCGAAGGCTTCGGCGCAACGCCCGGTAACTCGACCTATGTTGCCGCCAAGCACGGCGTCATCGGCCTCACCCGTGCGCTCGCCGTCGAGCTCGGCCGCGAGGGTGTCACCGTCAACTGCATCTGCCCCGGCCCCATCCGCACCGGCATCACCGCGGGCATCCCCGACGAGCACAAGGAAATCTTCGCCAAGCGCCGCGTGCCGCTCCGCCGCTACGGCGATCCGGAAGAAGTCGCGCATGTGACGCTCAGCGTCGTCCTGCCGGCGTCCTCCTATCTCAACGGCGTCGCGATCCCGGTCGATGGCGGCATGCTGGTCAAGAATGCGTGAGGGCGGTGCGACCCAAAACAAAAAATAGCCGAATCATGCCACGGCTCCCGCGCCCGGAGATAAATCGGACTTCTCCCCGGGATAAACCGTGTTTATCCCGGGGAGAAATCATGTTTGTCCCGTTGCAAATTTCGTTTGTGACAGTTTTTTGACAGTTTCGTGACAGAGGGGGGGTCAGCTGTCGTTTTCGCTGTCATAAATCGCCGCGCCGGTGCCCGCCGCGCGCCCCGTGGCGAGGCAGGCGCTGATCAGATATCCCCCCGTCGGTGCCTCCCAGTCGAGCATTTCGCCGGCGCAAAAGACGCCCGGAATCCTGTGCAGCATCAGCTTTTCGTCGAGTTCGTCGAGCGCCACGCCGCCGGCGCTGCTGATCGCCTCCGCAATCGGCCGGGCACGGATCAATGTCAGCGGCAACGCCTTGATCGCCTCGGCGAGCGCGCCCGCATCGTCGAAAAGCGCCGCGTCGAGACATTCGCGCAGCAGCGCCGCCTTGACGCCGTCGATGCCGGCCGCCTTGCGCAGATGATTGGCGAGGGACGTCTTGCCACGCGGCCTTGCGAGATCGCGCGTCAGCCTTTCCACGTCGCGGTCGGGTGCAAGGTCGAGCGTCAGTACCGCCTTGCCGTCGCGTTCCGCCGCGTCGCGCAGGTCCGCCGACAGCGCATAGACGGCGCTGCCCTCGATGCCGTAGCGCGTCACCACGAAGTCGCCGCGCAGCGACCGGCCACCGAAAGAGAGCGTCACCGACTTCACAGGCTCACCCGCAAAGCGCGCCGCCATGTGCGGGCTCCAGGCGACATCGAAACCGCAATTGGCCGGCCGTAGTGGATTGACCACCACATCGCGCGCGCGCAAAAGCGTCGTCCATTTTCCGTCGCCGCCGAGGCGCGGCCAGCTCGCGCCGCCCAGCGCCAGCACGGTCACATCGGCGCGGAAAAGATGCTCGCCGCCCTGCGTTTCGAATTTCAGCGCGCCGTCTTCCGTCCATCCGGTCCAGCGATGGCGCGGATGAAACGTCGCGCCGGCCTCGCCGAGGCGCTTCAGCCAGGCGCGCAGCAGCGGCGATGCCTTCATCGCTTTCGGAAAGACGCGGCCCGAGCTGCCAACAAATATTTCGACGCCGAGGGCCGCCGCCCAACTCCTGATCTCGTCCGGCAAAAAGCCGCGCAGCAGTGGTTCGAGCTTCGTGCGCGCCTCCTTGAAGCGCGAGAGAAAGAGGTCGAGGTCTTCCGCATGCGTGATGTTGAGGCCGCTCTTGCCGGCCAGCAGGAACTTGCGTCCGAGCGAAGGCATTGCGTCGAAGACATGCACCTCCGCAACGCCGACGAGACGTTCGGCTGCCGCAAGGCCCGCCGGTCCGCCGCCGATGATCGCCGCGACGGGCTTTTCCAATTGAATTCCTTCGCCAGTGTTCACGCGCGACGCTATCATTCTCTGGCAGCGAAATCATGTGCCGAAGAGAAGCGATGACCGAAATCTATGTCGATGCCGATGCCTGCCCGGTGAAAGACGAAGTGG
>NZ_JBBECC010000032.1:0-1336 GCF_040882025.1 Parvibaculum sp.
CTTGAGGCCGAAGGCCGTGCCGCGGTCGTAGAGCAGGTTGAACTCGACATAGCGCCCGCGCCGCACGAGCTGTTCCTCGCGTTCGGCGTCCGTCCAGGTCTCGTTCATGTGGCGGCGGACAAGGGCGGGATAGATGTCGAGAAAGGCGCGGCCGACATCTTGCGTGAAGGCGAAGTCCTTCCCCCAGTCGCCCGAATTCAGGTGATCGTAGAAAATGCCGCCGGTGCCGCGCGGTTCGTTCCGGTGGGGCAGGAAGAAATAATCGTCGCACCATTTCCTGAAGCGCGGATAATAGCCGGCATCGTGTCTGTCGCAGGCGCGCTTCATGGCGGCGTGGAAATCGACCGTATCGGGATGATCGTCCCGTCGCTGCACGTCGAGCACCGGCGTCAGGTCGCCGCCGCCGCCGAACCAGCTCTTCGTCGTCACGACGTGGCGCGTGTTCATGTGCACGGCCGGCACGCGCGGGTTCTGCATATGCGCGATCAGCGAGATGCCCGCCGCCCAGAAGCGCGGGTCTTCCTCCGCGCCCGGCATCTGCTTGCGGAAGTCCTCCGAAAATTCGCCATGCACCGTCGAGATGTGAACGCCGACCTTTTCGAAGAGGCGGCCCTGCATCACCGACATCTCGCCGCCGCCTTCGTCGTGTGCGCCATCGCCGCGCGTCCAGGGCGTACGCGCGAAGCGCCCGGCCGGGCGGTCGGCATAGGTGCCGGTCAGCTCATCTTCCAGTTTCTCGAATTCGGCGCAGATCAGGTCGCGCAGCGCGCGGAACCAGGCCGCGGCGCGGGTCTTGTGGTCCTCGGTCTCGGCACTCGCTTCCATTCTTCTTCTTTTCGCTCTCGGGCTTCGCTGCCGTCCTACTTACCTTCCGGCGGCGGCTTCGCAAAGGCGCCCGTCTGCCTGAGCGCCTCGTCCAGCACCATCGCGGCGGCGAGCGCCACGTTGAGCGAGCGGGCGCCCTCGCGCATCGGCACGGTCAGCCGCGCCGCCGCCGCGTCGTGGATTTCGTCCGGCACACCGGCGCTTTCGCGGCCCAGAAGCAGGATGTCGGCGGGGTCGAAGCGAAAATCTACAAAATTTTTGTGGGATTTGGTGGTCAGCAGAACGAGGCGCGACGGCACGGGCCGCGCGGCGGCGAAATGCGCCCATGAATCGTGCCGCGTCACATCGGCCAGCGCGCCATAATCCAGCGCCGCGCGTTTCAGGTCGCGGTCCGACCAGCGAAAGCCGCAGGGCTCGATAATGTCGACCGGCACGCCGAGACAGGCGCCGAGCCGGATCAGCGTGCCGGCGTTTTGCGGAATGTCGGGTTCGTAAAGCGCAAGGCGCATGA
>NZ_JBBECC010000032.1:1436-7137 GCF_040882025.1 Parvibaculum sp.
GCATGCGGCGATGCGTCATCCTGCCACAGGGGCGGCGGGGCTGGACAATAGCCCGATTGGATGCCACAAAACCACGCAATGCATGGGGCGAAAGCAGGGGATTCGTCGGTCTTTCGCTCGACGTAACGGGTGTGTTCAACCCCGTTGCCGCACTTCAACGAGGAGACCTGAACCGTGGCACAAACCCACGCGGTCGAGCCGACCAGGCGCGATTTTCTCTATGTAGCTACCGGATCTTTCGCCGCCGTCGGCGCGGCCTTCGCCGTCTGGCCGCTGATCGACCAGATGAACCCCGACGCCTCGGTCCTGGCGCTCGCTTCGATCGAAGTCGACATCTCGAACATTCCGGTCGGCCAGGAAAGCACCTTCAAGTGGCGCGGCAAGCCGGTCTTCATCCGCCACCGCACGGATGCCGAAATCGCGGCGGCCGAAAGCGTCGATGTGGCGACGCTGCCCGATCCCCAGTCCGATGTCGACCGCCTGCGTCCGGGTCCCACCGGCGAGATCGACAAGAAGTGGCTGGTCGTCATCGGCGTCTGCACGCATCTGGGCTGCGTGCCGCTTTCCTATCGCGGTGAATTCGACGGTTATTTCTGCCCCTGCCACGGCTCGGTCTACGACACGTCCGGCCGTATCCGCAAAGGCCCGGCGCCTTACAATCTCGAGGTGCCGCCTTACGAATTCGTGTCCGACTCCAGAATTCTGATCGGCTGAGGGGCATAAAAAGATGAGCCATCAAAGCACCTACACACCCGGCAACGGCTTCTCGCGCTGGATGGACGAGCGCCTGCCCGTCATGCGGCTGGTCAATGACAGCTTCGTCGACTACCCGGTACCGAAGAACCTCAACTACTGGTGGACTTTCGGCGCCATTCTGAGCTTCTGCCTCGCGGTGCAGATCGTGACGGGCGTCGTGCTCGCCATGCACTACATCCCGACGACGGAACTGGCCTTTGCCAGCGTCGAGCACATCATGCGCGACGTCAATTTCGGCTGGCTGATCCGCTACGTTCACTCGAACGGCGCCTCGATGTTCTTCATCGCCGTCTATATCCATATGTTCCGCGGTCTCTATTACGGCTCCTACAAGGCGCCGCGCGAAGTCCTGTGGATTCTCGGCGTGCTCATCTATCTCCTGATGATGGCGACGGCCTTCTTCGGCTATGTGCTTCCCTGGGGCCAGATGAGCTTCTGGGGCGCCACCGTCATCACCAATCTCTTCGGCGCCATTCCGCTCGTGGGCGAGGCGCTCCGCACCTGGCTCTGGGGCGATTTTGCGGTCGGCGATCCGACGCTCAACCGCTTCTTCTCGCTGCACTACCTTTTCCCCTTCCTGATCGCGGGCGTCGTCATCCTCCACATCTGGGCGCTGCATGTGACGGGGCAGGGCAATCCGGCCGGCATCGAGGTCAAGGATCCGAAAAAGGACACCGTCGCCTTCACGCCCTATGCGACGATGAAGGATGCCTTCGGCCTCGCGATCTTCACGATCCTTTTCGCCTATTTCGTCTTCTACAATCCGAACGGCCTCGGCGAGCCCGACAACTACATCGTCGCCAATCCGCTCGCGACGCCCGCCCATATCGTGCCCGAATGGTATCTCCTGCCCTTCTACGCGATCCTGCGCGCGGTGCCGGACAAGCTCGGCGGCGTGGTACTGATGTTCGGCGCCATCGCGATCCTCTTCGTGCTGCCCTGGCTCGACACCTCCAAGGTCCGCTCGGCGCGCTTCCGTCCGCTCTACAGGCAGTTCTTCTGGATCTTCGTCGCGGTCAGCATCGGGCTTGGCTATTGCGGCGGTCAGTCGCCCGACAAGATTTTGATCCCGGTGGGCGAGGGCGGCTTCGACGTCACCGATCTCTCGCGCATCCTCACCACCTATTACTTCCTGCACTTCCTCGTTCTCTTCCCCGTTCTGGGACTGATCGAAAAGCCGAAGCCCTTGCCGGAAAGCATTGCCGCCTCCGTGCTCGAGTCTCATCCGGCAAAGAGCTGAGGGGGAAGCGAAAGTGAAAACGAAGATGAACGATATTTCGCGCAAGGCGCGCATCGCAGCGCTGGCGGCGGTCGCCGCCATCGGGCTCTCCTTCCTCGCCGCGCCGGTCGAGGCTGCCGGGGGCGAGGTCGAGCTGAAGCATGCCGACTGGTCCTTCGACGGCGTCTTCGGCGTCTACGACCGCGACGCGCTCAGGCGCGGCTACAAGGTCTACAAGGAAGTCTGCGCCGTCTGTCATTCGATGGAATATGTGCGCTTCCGCAATCTGATGGAGCCGGGTGGACCCGAATTCACCGAAGGCCAGGTCAAGGCGCTCGCCGCCGAAATCACGGTCATGGACGGTCCGGATTCCTCCGGCGAAATGTACGAGCGTCCGGGCGAACCGAAGGACGCTTTCCCCTCGCCCTACCCGAACCCGGAAGCCTCGGCGGCCGCGCTCGGCGCGGCGGCGCCCGACCTCTCGCTCATGACCAAGGCACGGCCGGACGGCCCGAACTACATCTATTCGCTGTTGACGGGCTATGTGGACGCGCCGGAGGGCTTCGATCTCGCCGCCGGCTCCTACAACCTCTATTTCCCCGGCCACCAGATCGCCATGCCGCCGCCCTTGTCGGACGGCCAGGTCGACTATGAAGACGGCACCCCCAACACCGTCGACCAGATGGCGAAGGACGTGACCCATTTCCTGATGTGGACGGCCGAGCCCAGGCTCGAACAGCGCCACCGCATCGGCTTCCAGGTGATGATCTATCTCGTGCTCCTGAGCGGTTTCCTCTGGTTTGCCATGCGCAAGGTCTGGTCCGACCAGCACTGAGCGGCGCTTCGCAAGTTGCGGAAAAGGGCTCCCGCAAGGAGCCCTTTTTCATGGCGCCGTCGCCGTGGTTTGTTATATGGGAGCGCATAAAACCCCTCGGTCGTCATGGCCCGCTTCATGCGGGCCATCCACGTCTTGGTGCCACGCTCGGAAAGAAAGACGTGGATGGCCCGCCACCTTTATTACAAAGGAGGGCCGGGCCAAGACGGTAAGAGAAACGGGAGAGACCAGTGACCAAAACAGTCCTCGGCGTGATCGGCGGCAGCGGCGTCTACGAGTTTCCGGGTCTGCGCAACGAGCGCTGGGAACGCGTCGCCACGCCCTGGGGCGAGCCGTCGGACGAGCTGCATTTCGGCGAGCTGCCCATCGGCGAGGGCCGCACGGTCGAGATGGTTTTCCTGCCGCGCCATGGCCGCGGCCATCCGCATTCGCCGACGACCATCGACTACCGCGCCAATATCGACGCCCTGAAACGCGCCGGCGTCACCGACATCATTTCGGTCTCGGCGGTCGGCTCGCTGAAGGAAGAGCTGCCGCCCGGCAGTTTCGTCATCGTCGATCAGTTCATCGACCGCACCTTCGCGCGCGAGAAGAGCTTTTTCGGCGAAGGCTTCGTCGCCCATGTTTCGATGGCCGATCCCGTCTGCCCGCGCCTCGGCGATCACATCGAGGCGGCCTGCCAGGACAACGGCATCGCCTATACGCGCGGCGGCACCTATCTCGTCATGGAGGGCCCGCAATTCTCGACGCGCGCCGAGAGCGAGCTCTACCGCTCCTGGGGCTGCTCGGTCATCGGCATGACCAACATGCCGGAGGCGAAACTCGCCCGCGAGGCCGAAATCTGCTACGCGACCGTCGCGATGGTCACCGATTACGATTGCTGGCATCCGACCCATGCCCATGTCGAGGTCGCCGATGTGATCCGCGTGCTGGAAGAGAATGCAGGTCATGCGCGCGCCGTCATTCGTGCGGTGGCGACGAGCTTCGGCCCCGAGCGCGCGCCCTCGCCGCAGGGCTTCGATCGCGTGCTCGACACCGCGCTCATCACCGCGCCCGGCAAACGCGATCCGGCGCTGGTGAAGAAGCTCGACGCGGTCGCCGGTCGGGTGCTCAAGGGGTGAGGATGTTGAAAAGTGCAGCCAAACCCAAAATTGTCACCCCGGCGAAAGCCGGGATCCATGGGCGGCTGCGGCAAACGGTGAGGTGAAGGAAAGAAGAAGGGTTCACGCGGAGGCGCGGAGCCGCGGAGAAGAGAAAATTTATTGCGCCTTCGGCGCGAAGCGCCAGGAAACATTTCCTGTTCCTCTGCTTGAAATTTTCTTGCCTGCTTCCCTTCTCCGCGGCTCCGCGCCTCCGCGTGCAAAATCTTTACCTTGCCATGGACTGCCCATGGATTCCGGTGTTTCCGGCTTTCGCCGGGACGACATTTTGTTTTTTGAGTACACACGAATCTTCGCCTGATACGCCGCCAAAATGCCGTATCCCCCAAGGGGAGGGTAGGCGTCAGAGACAAGACGATGCAATCTGCAGGCGTCGTTTGCAGAACGAGCGATCAAACGGAGACATAGGGACGTGAAGCAATTTATCCGCACCATTCCGGACTACCCGAAGCCCGGCATCCTGTTTCGCGACATCACGACGCTGCTCGGCGATCCGGTCGGTTTCCGTAATGCGATCGATGCGCTGGTCGCGCTTCACACCGGCGCCACATTCGATATTGTGGCCGGCATCGAGGCGCGCGGTTTCATTCTCGGCGGCGCGGTGGCGCACCGGCTCAATCTCGGCTTCGTGCCGGTGCGCAAGAAGGGCAAACTGCCTTTCACCACGCTTGGCCAGGACTACGATCTCGAATACGGCACCGACACGATCGAAATCCATGTCGATGCCATCGATGCGGGCGCGCGCGTGCTGCTGATCGACGATCTGATCGCGACCGGCGGCACGGCGGAAGCGGCCGTCAAGCTGATCGGGCGGGCAGGCGGCGCGGTCGCGGCGGCCAGCTTCGTCATCGAGCTGCCCGATCTCGGCGGCAGGCAGCGGCTCGAGGCTTTCGACATCGAGGTGCTCTCGCTCTGCTCCTTCGATGGACACTAACCGCCTGAAACCGGGAGGCGGCCCATGAAGATCGACGGCATTCACTATCGCACCATCGGGGTCGCCGATGACGGCTGGGCGGTCGAGATCATCGACCAGACAAAGCTGCCGCATGAATTCTCGATCGTCCGCCTCGAAACGCCGGGCGACTGCGCCCGTGCCATCCGCGACATGGCGGTGCGCGGCGCGCCGCTGATCGGCGCCACCGCGGCTTACGGCATTTGCCTCGCGCTCCGCGCCGACCCGTCCGATGCGTCGCTCGACGCCGCATATGAAATGCTGGCGGCGACACGGCCGACCGCCGTCAATCTCCGCTGGTCGCTCGACGAAATGCGCGCCGCCGTCGCGCCTGTCGGCGCCAATGCGCGGGCGGATGCCGCCTATGCCTGTGCCGCCCGCCTCTGCGACGAAGATGTCGAGACTTGCCGCCTGATCGGCGAGCACGGGCTCCGCCTCATTCGCGGCATCGCCGTGTCGAACAGCGGCAAGCCCGTCAACATCCTCACCCATTGCAATGCGGGCTGGCTCGCCTGCGTCGATTGGGGCACGGCGCTGGCGCCGATCTACATGGCGCATGATGCCGGCATCCCGGTTCACGTCTGGGTCGACGAGACGCGGCCGCGCAACCAGGGCGCCGCGCTCACCGCCTTCGAGCTCGGCGGCCACGGCGTGCCGCACACCATCGTGCCCGACAATGCCGGCGGCCATCTGATGCAGCACGGGCTTGTCGACATGTGCATCGTCGGCACCGACCGCACCACCGCGACGGGCGATGTCGCCAACAAGATCGGCACCTA
>NZ_JBBECC010000033.1:0-3459 GCF_040882025.1 Parvibaculum sp.
CGCACCGTGCCGCCGGCGACGGGCGCCGATTTCTACCGGCTTGCCGATGACGGCCCCATGGGTCCGTCGCGAATGATTCTCAACAAGCCGGTCATCGGCGCCATTGCCGGTTATGCGGTGGCGGGCGGGCTCGAACTCGCGCTCTGGTGCGACATGCGCGTCGTCGAGGAAGACGCGGTGATGGGCGTCTTCTGCCGCCGCTGGGGCGTGCCGCTGATCGATGGCGGAACGATCCGCCTGCCGCGTCTGATCGGCCATGCCCGCGCGATGGATTTGATCCTGACCGGCCGCGGCGTCGGCGCGGCGGAGGCCTTGCAGATGGGGCTTGCCAATCGCATCGTGCCCAAGGGGCAAGGCCGCGCCGAGGCCGAGCGTCTGGCGCTTGAAATTTCGCGCTTTCCGCAACTGTGCCTGCGTCACGACCGCATGTCGGCCTATGAACAATGGGATCTTCCCTACGACCGGGCATTTGCCAATGAATTCGAGCACGGCCGCAAGGTGATGGCGTCCGGCGAAACGCAAAAAGGGGCGGCGCGCTTTGCGGCGGGCAAGGGCCGGGGCGGAAATTTTGACGACATCTGAGCTGCGGCTGTCGGCTTCGAAGCTCGCCTGCGCGCGCGGCGGCCGGCTTGTCTTCGAAGACCTTTCCTTCGATCTCGGTGCCGGCGAAGCGCTGGTGCTGACCGGCCCCAATGGCAGCGGCAAGTCGAGCCTGCTGCGCCAGATTGCCGGTCTTCTTGATATTGCCGCCGGTGCCCTGACGCTTGAAGGTGGCGACTCCGACCTGACGCTTGCCGAACAGACGCATTATCTCGGCCATCTCGATGCGCTGAAGCCGGCGATGACGGTCACGGAGACGCTGGATTTCTGGGCAGCGTGGTTCGGCGCGCCGGACGCATCGCCGGATATTCCCGCAGCGCTCGACGGCATGGGCCTTGCGCCGCTCGCCGATCTGCCGGTCGCCTATCTTTCGGCCGGGCAGAAGCGGCGCCTGGCGCTGGCGCGTCTGCTTGCAGCGCCGCGCCCCGTCTGGCTGCTCGACGAGCCGACGGTCGCGCTCGATGCGGCCAGCATCGCGCAGCTCGGTCTTGCCATGCGATCGCATCTCGCAGCCGGCGGTCTCATCGTCGCCGCCACCCATCTCGATCTCGGACTTGCGGATGCGCGAACGCTTCGCCTCGTCTTGGAGCTCGTGACATGATGCGTGCCTTCTTCGCCCTCATCGCCCGCGATCTCCGGCTTGCCGCGCGCATCGGCGGCGGCGGGGGCATGGCGGTGTTCTTTTTCCTCACCGTCGTCGCCGTGGTGCCGCTCGGCATCGGTCCCGATCTCAATCTGCTGGCGCGGATCGCACCCGGCATGCTGTGGGTGGCGCTGCTGCTTTCCTCGCTGCTGACGCTCGACCGGCTTTTCCAGGCCGATTACGAGGACGGTTCGCTCGACCTTCTGGCCATGGGCCGGGTACCGCTCGAGCTTGTCGTCGCGGCAAAGGCTGTCGGCCATTTCCTGACGACCGGCCTGCCGCTTGTCGTCGCCGCGCCGCTGCTCGGGCTGATGCTCAATCTCGATGTGGCCGCCTTTCCGGCCCTGATGCTGGCGATGCTTGCGGGCGCGCCGGCGCTGAGTTTTCTCGGCGTCATCGGCGCCGGCCTCACCGTTGGCATCAGGCGCGGCGGGTTGCTCGCTTCGCTGCTGGTGCTTCCGTTCTATATTCCGGTGCTGATTTTCGGCGTCAGCGCGGCGCGGGCAGCCCTTGCCGGCTTTCCGCAAGGGGTTGCCGCGCAAAGCCTGGCGCTGCTGGCGGCGGTCACGCTGGCCAGCCTCGTTCTCGGCCCGGTCGCGGCGGCGGCGGCGTTGCGCGCCACTCTCCGCTGATGCGCGGCAAATTGACTGGCGCCCGCGCCTTGCCCTCTTTGTACGCAACACGCTAAATGTGCCCATGACCAGCCTTTCAGCTTCGCAGCGGCTTCAGGCCTTCGCCAATCCGGCGCGTTTCATGGCGCTGTCGGCGCGGTTTCTTGCGCCGTTATGGGTGGTCTCGCTCGGGCTTCTCGGCACCGGCCTCTACTTCGCGCTTTTCGCCTCGCCGCCCGACTATCAGCAGGGCGAGAGCGTGCGCATCATGTATGTGCATGTCCCGGCCGCCTGGCTTGCGATGTTCGGTTACTCGCTGATGGCGGCGGCGTCAGCCGTGGCGCTGATCTTCCGTCACCCGCTGGCCGATCTCTGCGCCAGGTCCGCCGCGCCGATCGGCGCGGCCTTCACCTTTCTGGCGCTTGTCACCGGTGCGTTCTGGGGCAAGCCGATGTGGGGCGCCTGGTGGGTGTGGGACGCGCGGCTGACATCGGTTCTGATCCTCTTCTTTCTCTATCTCGGCTACATGGCGCTCTGGGCGGCGATCGAGGAGCCCGCACGCGCCGCGCGCGCCGCGGCCGTGCTTGCGCTTGTCGGCGCGATCAACGTGCCGATCATTCGCTACTCGGTCGTCTGGTGGAACACGCTGCATCAGCCGGCCTCCGTCTTCCGTATGGACGGGCCGACCGTCGCGCCCGAAATGCTGTTGCCGCTGATGCTGATGGCGCTCGGCTTCACACTTTTCTTCATTGTGCTTGTTCTTGTGCGTATGCGGGCCGAGATCCTGCGGCATCGCGTGCGCACGCTGCGTCTGGCGCAGGCCGCTGCCCGCGCGGAGGGTTGAAGCATGGCCGCGTTTTTTCAGATGGGCGGTTATGCGGCTTATGTCTGGCCGGTCTATGCGCTCGGACTGGTCGTGCCGTTGGTGCTCGCCGTCCAGAGTCTTGCCGACTACCGCCGGCAGGCGCGGCTTGTCGAGGAGC
This sequence comes from Parvibaculum sp., assembly GCF_040882025.1. Classification (GTDB taxonomy): domain Bacteria; phylum Pseudomonadota; class Alphaproteobacteria; order Parvibaculales; family Parvibaculaceae; genus Parvibaculum. The sequence continues at coordinate 2,838 of NZ_JBBECC010000033.1, forward strand.
TGGAGCGTGAGGCCGGTGGCCGCGTCCGTTCGCCCGCGCGCAATCCGGACACGGAGCGGGACCGGTGAAAATATCGTTCAGGGTTGTGGCGCTCGTTCCCGTCGCCATCTTTCTGCTGCTTGCCGGATTTTTTTTCGTGGCGATCTATCGCGGCGATCCGTCGCGCGTTCCCTCGGCGCTGATTGGACGCTATGTGCCCGATTTCGAGCTGCCGGCGGTTCCGGGTCTCGACAAGCCGGGCCTTGCCACCGCCGATTTCGGCATGGGCACACCCGTCATCGTCAATGTCTGGGCTTCGTGGTGCATTCCCTGCCGGGTCGAGATGCCGTTGCTGGTGGAACTCAGGCGCGTTGCCGATGTGCCGCTCTACGGTATCAACTACAAGGACGATCCCGGGGCGGCGCGGCGCTTCCTCGCCGAGTATGGCAATCCGTTCGATCGCATCGGACGCGACACGAGCGGGCGGGCTTCCATCGAATGGGGGGTTTACGGTGTGCCGGAGACCTATGTCATCGACGGCAACGGGCGCATCGCGCTCAAGCATGTCGGCGCGGTGACGCCGGAAGCGATCGTCGGGCAAATCCTGCCCGCGTTGCAGGCGGCGCGGCATGCCCCCCCGCCC
>NZ_JBBECC010000033.1:3469-7044 GCF_040882025.1 Parvibaculum sp.
CCCGGCAACTGAAGTTCAGCTCTTCTTGCGACGCGCGGCCGGCTTTTTCGCCGCCGGCTTGCGGGCGGGCTTCTTGGCGGCGCGCTTTACCGGCTTCTTCTTCGGTGCGGCTTCCTCGGTCTTCATGCTTTCGATGGCGCCGTTGAGATGGCCGAGTGACTTCATCAGATCCGACTGCACCGATTTCGGCAGCACTTCCAGCAAGGCTCTTTCGGCCGCCAGCGCCTTCGGCATCGCACCCTTCAGCGCGCGGCGGCCGGCGGCGGTCAGGCGCACGGCATTGGCGCGCGCGTCCTCGGCGGTGCGGCGGCGGGCCAGAAGGCCGTTCTTGATCATGCGGCTGATCATGTCGGCCAGCGTCGAGCGATCGATGCCCGTGCGGTTGACGAGATCGGTCTGGCTCAATCCCTCTTCCTCTTCGACCGCGAAAAGCACGATGAACTGCCGCGGCGTCAGCGCATTGCCGCCCATCTGCTGAACGAACTGGTCATACGCAAATTGCTGTGCACGACGCAGCAGATGGCTCAATGAGCTTTCGAGATCGAAACTTCCGGTCGATTTTCTGGGGGCCATTACGTCTGTCCTCTGGAACTATTCGATACGCGTACGTCCGAATATCGGGGTGAATATCGCTGTTTCTTGTCTTTGCGGGATACTTTCCGGGGCGGGATATTTTCCGGTCGGCGGGGTCTCCCGTGCATGGAGAAATGGATCGGGCACGTCTTGGCATTGCCATGCGCACCGCACTATCTTCATATGCACCCGCAAGGCCCTCTCTTGCAAGAGGTAGGGAGCCATGAAAAAAGAAGAAAATTCGCAACTGCGATAGGTCTGTGCGCGGACGGTCCGTTTCTGCATCTGCCCATTTGGGTGGCATATGTCGAAGATTGTGGTCCGGTGCGGCGGCCGCGCGGGCGATCGAAGCTTAGTTCCGTGGGCGGATCAAAGAGTTGAGATATGACGAATTTGACGAAAAAGGGCGGGTCCGGACCTGTTTCAGCGGTGCCGGCGCCGCGCGAGCCGGGCGCCGATCACGATCCGGCCTTTACCCGCCGCGTGCCAACGGGAGACAATTTACCGCGGGATATCTGCGACCGTTGCGGCTTCATCCACTATGTGAACCCGAAGGTCGTGGTCGGCTCGGTCGTCTCCTTCGAGGGGCACATCCTGATGTGCCGCCGCGCCATCGAGCCGCGCAAGGGGTTCTGGACGCTGCCGGCCGGCTTTATGGAACAAGGTGAGACGGCGGAGGAAGGCGCGCGGCGCGAAGCGCGGGAGGAAGCCAATGCCGAGATCGTGCTGAAGGATTTGCTCGCCGTCTATTCGATTCCGCGCATCGCGCAGGTGCAGTTGATGTACCGCGCCGAGCTTGCCCATCCCTCCTTTTCGGCAGGGGAGGAGAGCCTCGAGGTTGCGCTCTTCACTTGGGATGAAATTCCGTGGGAGGTGCTTGCTTTCCCCAGCGTCCACTGGGCGTTGACGCAGTTTCGTTCGGTCGAGGGCCAGTCCTCCGTGGTGCCTTTCACAAATCCGGAGGGTGAAAACGGCAACCTGTTTCCGCGCCCGCCGCGCTAGCATCGCTGGATTATTCGCGGCATTCTCTCGCCATAAAGGGGCACGCATAAAACGGGATCGGGGCATGACGGAAGCGGTGGCGGCAGGAACCGGAAACGGACGCATGACGCGCGAGGAGCGGCGGGTGATTTTCGCCTCCTCGCTCGGCACCGTTTTCGAGTGGTACGATTTCTATCTCTATGGCTCGCTCGCCGCGATCATCTCGGTGCAGTTCTTTTCAGGCGTTAATCCGACGGCCGGTTTCATTTTCGCGCTGCTGGCCTTTGCGGCCGGCTTTGCCGTCCGGCCCTTCGGCGCCATATTTTTCGGCCGTCTGGGCGATCTCGTTGGCCGGAAATACACATTTCTCATCACCATCGCGATCATGGGTGTTGCCACCTTCACCGTCGGTCTTTTGCCCAGCTATGCGACGATCGGCTTTGCCGCCCCGGCGATTCTGATCGGCCTTCGGCTGTTGCAAGGCCTGGCGCTTGGCGGCGAATATGGCGGCGCGGCCATTTATGTCGCCGAACATGCACCCCATGCGAAGCGCGGCAGCTACACGGCATGGATACAGACGACGGCGACACTCGGGCTTTTCCTGTCGCTCCTCGTCATCCTCAGCTGCCGCCTGTCGATGGACAAGGAGAGCTTCGAAAGCTGGGGCTGGCGCATTCCCTTCCTGCTGTCGATTCTCCTGCTCGGCATTTCGGTCTGGATCAGGCTCAAGCTCAACGAGTCGCCGTTGTTTCAGCGGATGAAGGAGGAAGGCACGCTCTCCAAGGCGCCGCTGAAGGAGAGCTTCGGCGAATGGAAAAATCTGAAGATCGTGCTGATCGCGCTGATCGGCCTGACCGCCGGGCAGGCCGTCGTCTGGTACACCGGTCAGTTCTATGCGCTTTTCTTTCTGACGCAGGTGCTGAAAGTCGACGGGCAGACCGCCAATATCCTGATCGGCGTGGCGCTGCTCTTCGGCGTTCCCTTCTTCGTCATCTTCGGCGCGCTGTCGGACCGCATCGGCCGCAAGCCCATCATCATGGCGGGCTGTCTTCTGGCCGCGCTCACCTATTTCCCGCTTTTCGCAGCGCTGACGCATTTTGCCAATCCGGCGCTTGAGGAAGCGCAGCGGCTTTCGCCGGTCGTCGTCGTCGCCGATGCGAGGGAATGCTCCTTCCAGTTCAATCCGGTCGGAACGGCGGCATTCACGACTTCCTGCGACGTCGCCAAAAGCGCGCTGGCACGGCGCGGCATTCCCTACAGCAACACACGCGCCGCTGCCGGTGCGACGGCCCATGTCGAAGTCGGCGAAACGCGCATCGCCTCCTTCGACGCCGCGGATGATGCCGACGGCGCGGCACGGCAAGGCTTCGAGGCGGCGCTCGCGGACGCGCTGGCGCAAGGGGGCTATCCGGCTTCGGCCGATCCCGACGCCATCAACACGCCGATGGTCGTTCTCGTTCTTTTCGTGCTGGTTCTCTATGTAACGATGGTCTACGGCCCCATCGCGGCGACGCTGGTCGAGCTCTTTCCGACGCGTATACGCTACACGTCGCTGTCGCTGCCCTATCATATCGGCAATGGCTGGTTCGGCGGGTTCCTGCCAACGGTCGCCTTCGCCATCGTGGCGGCCAGCGGCAATATCTATTCAGGCCTCTGGTATCCGGTCATCATCGCCGCGGTTACCTTTGTCGTCGGCATGATCTTCGTGCCCGAAACGAAAGATCGCAGCATTCACCCCTGAGCGACGGGGAGTGCGCCGGTCACTCGGCAGCTTGCGCGTCGGTGTCGCGGCCGCGCGCATATTTCGTCAGCACCGGGATTTGCGCCATGCCGAACACCAGTGTCAGCGGCATTACGCCGAAGAGCTTGAAGCTGACCCAGAAGTCGGTCGAGAAATTGCGCCAGACGACTTCGTTGATGAGCCCGAGGAAAATAAAGAAAAGACCCCAACGCACGGTCAGCACCATCCAGCCCTTGTCGGTCAGATCGAAGGCGCCGTCGAACAACTGCTTCATGATGGG
>NZ_JBBECC010000034.1:0-7044 GCF_040882025.1 Parvibaculum sp.
CCATCCCGGCCACGCGTTTCGTGGGGGAGCGGTGCCTATAGCAAAGGAAAGAGGGCCTGTCCAGCAGCGGCCGCCAAGGCTTCTCGAAAGACTGCCCGGGTTACCAAAAGGCGCTGGGACCCCGAGAGATTTCGACGTTGCGATGAACATAGACGCTCATCAGAAGGCCGAATGCGAACATCAGCGAAAGCATCGCCGTGCCGCCATAAGACACCAGCGGCAGCGGTACGCCAACCACCGGCAGCAGCCCCATCACCATCGCGGTATTGATGAAGACGTAAAGGAAAAACGTCATCGACACACCGATCGCAAGCAACCGGCCGAACTGGTTGCGGCACTGCATCGCCACGTTGAGCGAAAACATCAGCACGATGAAATAGAGTGCCAGCAACACTAGACCGCCCGCGAGACCGAGCTCTTCGCCCAGCATCGTGAAGATGAAGTCGGTATGTTTTTCCGGCAGGAAATTGAGCTGACTTTGCGTCCCCTCCATGAAACCCTTGCCGAAGACACCGCCTGAGCCGAGGGCGATCTTGGACTGCAGAATGTGGTAGCCGGTGCCAAGAGGATCGCGCTCGGGGTCGAGAAAAGTGAAAACACGGTTCTTCTGGTAGTCATGCAACCGGCTCCAGACGACCGGAACCGTTGCGAGAACCATCAGCCCGGACAAGATAAAATAACGCCAACGCAAGCCCGCCACGAAGAACAGGATAGCCCCCGAAGCCACCAGAAGGATCGCGGTACCGAGATCGGGCTGAAGGACAACAAGCCCCACAGGCGCGGCTATCAACGAGACCGGAATGATGAGATTGCGCAACCGCGACACCTCCTCCAGCGTCAATCCGTGGAAGTAACGCGCCAGCGCCATCAGCAATGTAACCTTCATCACTTCGGACGGCTGAATCTGGACGATACCGAGATTGAGCCAACGTTGCGCGCCCATGCCCGTAAAGCCAACAACCTCGACCGCGACAAGCATGGCCAGAGCCACACCGTAAAGCGGATAGGCAAGCCGCATCCAGAGCCGGAGGTCGATCATCGCGGCAATCAGGAGAATGCACATGCCAACGCCGAAGCGCAGAGCCTGCCTGTAGGCCCAGGGCGAAAAGCTGCCCTCGGCGACGGAGTAAAGCATCGCAAAGCCGATCGACGCGATCAGCACCAGCAACAGCAGAAAGCCCCAGTTGAACTCGATGAGCTTGTCGGTGAGCCGCATTTCGCGACCGGTGAAGCGTCTGAGATCGAGCATCAGCCTTCCCTCTTCTTGACGGCATCTGCCGGCGGAACAACGGCTTGCGGACGCTCCGGGTTGCGGGTCAGAACTTCACGCATGATATCGCGTGCGACAGGCGCCGCCGCGCCGGATCCCGAACCGCCATGCTCGATAACGACGGACATGGCGTATCGTGGTGCATGAACGGGCGCGTAGCAGACAAAGAGCGCGTGGTCGCGCTGCCGCCACTCAAGCTGTTCATTTTTCAATACGCCGGTTGAACGCTCGGCGCGGCTGATCCGCCGCACCTGCGCGGTGCCGGTCTTGCCGGCGAGTTCCATGCCGGGATCGGGAATGCGCGAGCGAAACGCGGTGCCACCAGGCTCGTTGGAAACGGCGTTCATGCCGTTGCACGCCACTTTCAATGCCTTCTCGCCAACACCCAGCGACGCCGGGCGCGGTGTCGGCAACAACTGGCCGCCTATGGCGCGCGTCAATCGAGGTTTCACTGCATAACCACCATTGGCAAGCCGCGCCGTCATCACGGCGAGTTGCAGCGGCGTTGCAAGCAGATACCCCTGACCTATCCCGGAGATCACCGTTTCGCCTTGATGCCAGGGTTCACCGCGCGTCGCGCGTTTCCATTCGGGCGTTGGCACAAGCCCGGCTTTCTCGCCCGGCACTTCGAATCCATAGGTCTCGCCCAAACCGAATTTCCGTGCCACGTCGGCAATCGCGTTGATACCGACGCGACGCGCCGTGTCGTAGAAAAAGACGTCGCAGGAATGCTTGATCGCTTCATGCATGTTCAGCGCACCGTGGCCACCCTTCTTCCAGCAATGGAAGTCGTGACTGCCAAGCGAATAGTGCCCCGGGCAAACCACACGCTGCGCGGGGTTGATCCCGGCCTCAACCGCCGCCGCCGCCACCACCATCTTGAACGTCGAGCCGGGCGGATACATGCCGGCGAGCGCCTTGTTGGTAAGCGGCAGGTAAGGACTGCTGAGGAGGTCCCGATAGGCTGCCGTGCCATAGCCCATATTGTATTGGTTCGGATCGTAGGCCGGGGCCGAAACGAACGAGAGCACATCGCCCGAATGGATATCCATGACAACCGCACTCGCGGACTCACCCTTCAGTCGGTCCCAGGTGAAACGTTGAATGTCGAGGTCGAGCGTCAGCACGACTTCCTGGCCCGGTTTGCCCGAATCCTTGGCGATTTCCCTGATGACGCGGCCATAGGCATTGACCTCGACATGGCTCGAGCCGGCGACCCCTCGCAGCTGCCTGTCATAGGTCTTCTCGATACCCTCGCGCCCGACGCGGAATCCCGGCAACCGGAGCAGCTGACGATCTTCTTGCGCCGCCTGGAGATCGTCTTCAGTCACCGCTGCGACGTATCCGATGATGTGCGCAAATTCTTCGGCATAAGGATAATCGCGGGTTTCGCCGACATCGGGAATGATACCCGGCAAATCGGGTTCGTTGATGTTGATTTGAGCGAATTGGTCCCAAGTCAAACCTTCCGCGACGGTGACCGGAATGAAACGTGCCGAGCGTTGTACGTCGCGCATGATCCGACGGCGCGTATGATCCGGAATTTCAATGATGCGCGACAACCGGTCGAGTGTCGCTTCGACATCCGTCGCCTGCTCGGCGACCAGAATGGCGCGATAATTCTGCCTGTTGGATGCGATCGTTCGACCGTAACGGTCGACGACCTTGCCCCTGAGCGGCGCGACGAGCCTCATGCTGACACGGTTCTCTTCCGCCAGCATCGTGTACTGGTCGCTCTTCAGAACCTGCAGATAGTACATGCGTCCCGCCAGCGCCACGAACGCCATACCTTGAAGACCGCCCAGCAGCGCCGCGCGCCGCGTGAAAGTCTGGTAGCGATTGTTGTCGCGTCCGCTTATCTGCATGTATTACGCCCCATTGTCCTGCCTCAACCTCCCGGCAGAACGCGGGTCTGAACTCGCCCGAAAATCATAGCGAAGACAGGAAAGACCGCCACTGTCAAAACCATGTGCTGCACCAGCGAGGACGGCGGCACCGGCATTCCATAGAAAATCGAGACCACAGCCCAGGCAAGCGCGCCGGCGAAGGTCGCGACCGCCAGAAAGCCGAGCCAGAAGACCGAGAACGGTGCATTAACCACAAGCGTTCGCTGCGAGATCACCACGGTGTACGTAACGACATATACAAAGGCCCAAAGACCGATAATGCCGCCAGACAACAGGTCGAAAACGAGGCCGACCGCGAAGACCGCAAGCGGCGGAAACATCTCTGGCCGCACAATCGCCCAATAATATATCGCCATCAGCGCAAAGGCCGGGGTCAACGAAGATCCGAAAATGCGGCCGAACGGAACAAAGGAAAGCAAAACGCAGGCGAGCCCCATGACAAAGGGCGCCACGGTCATGAAAATGCGACCGGCGCGCGCCGCGGGTGTTGGCGAATAGGGATCGAGGCGGACCATAACGCTACTCCGTCCCGCCTGATGTTGCGCCGGCTGAAGTGGGTGCGGCGTCCGCGCCGGAGGAAATCGGCGGTCCCTTCAGCACATCCGGCGGCTCTTGTCGCTCTACCTGCGACGGAAACTCATATTGGAGGACACGCACGAAATCGAGCCTGCCCCGATCGGAAAATGTCTGAACGCGCAAATTGCCGTCGCTTGTCTGTATGACAAGACCGACCGGCAGGCCGGGAGGAATAAGCCCACCGTCGCCGGAGGTGACGACCCGGTCGCCGGGCGAAATGGCGCTGACATTTGTAAGATATTCGAGGCGCGGCCAATCGGTATTGTCGCCCGCCAGCACCGCCTTGTAATGCGCCGGCTCGATCACGACCGGAATGCGGCTGTTAAGGTCGGTCAGCAGCAGCACGCGACTGGCCTTCGGGCCTGTCGACACGATGCGTCCGACCAGGCCGTCCGTATCGACAACAGCCTGGCCGCTCCGCGTACCCTGTTCGCGCCCGACATTGACCAGAACCGTATCGACAAAGGGACCGCCCGCATCCGTAACGGCGCGACCGCTGACATAGTTGATCGATGGATCGATCTGGACGTTGAGCAGCGCCTCATAGCGCGCGACCTTTGCCTCGAGATTGAGCGCCATTTCCTTCCAGGCGAGCAGCCGCGCATTCTCGGCCCTCAGCCTCTCGTTTTCGTCGAACACATAGGCATATTCGTCGGTGCGCTCGATGACGCGCCGCGCCGCCGCTACCGGCCGCGATGCGATTTCCAGCAGCGGCGCCGCAAGATCGGTAACGACCTGACGCGCCTGATCGAAGACATAGGTTTCGGCGCGGCCAAGCAAAAGCAGTGCAGCGGCCAGCGTCAGCATGAAGACAAGCGAGATTCTGTGGGAAAACTCGCGGAACGGCAGCGCTGTCCGGTTCGAATCCATTACAACTTACTGCTCTCTCATTGCCGGTCGGCCCACCTTGCTCCTGCCTCTTTGCGTTCCCGCGAAGGAACGGGCGCGCTTCAGTACACCGACGACAAGACGTGCTTCATCGTCCGGATATGTTCGAGTGCCTTGCCGGTGCCAAGGGCCACGCAGGAAAGAGCATCGTCGGCGATGCTGACCGGAAGTCCGGTCTCGTCACGCAGGACCTGATCCAGATTGGCAAGCAGCGCCCCGCCGCCCGTCAGCACAATTCCCTTGTCGACGATGTCGGCCGCAAGCTCGGGCGGCGTCGCCTCAAGCGCAACCTTGACCGCTTCGACAATGGCACCCACGGGTTCGGCGAGACTTTCGGCGATCTGGCGTTGGCCGATCGCGATTTCCTTGGGCACGCCGTTCATCAGGTCGCGTCCCTTGATCTCAATGGTCATGCCGTCGCCATCCGGCGGAATGGCGGCGGAGCCCACTTCCTTCTTGATGCGCTCGGCACTTGCCTCGCCCACCAGCAGATTATGATGCCGGCGAATATAGGCGATGATGGCTTCGTCCATCTTGTCGCCGCCGACGCGTACGGAGCGTGCATAGACGATACCGCCGAGCGACAGAACGGCGACCTCCGTCGTGCCACCGCCGATATCGACGACCATGGAACCTGTCGGCTCGGTCACCGGCAGTCCGGCACCGATCGCCGCGGCCATCGGTTCCTCGATCAGATAGACGCGGCGCGCACCGGCCGAAAGCGCCGATTCCTGAATCGCGCGGCGTTCGACAGCTGTCGATCCCGACGGCACGCAAACGATGATCTGGGGATTGGCGAAGGAGCGCCGGTTGTGAACCTTGCGAATGAAATGCTTGATCATTTCTTCCGCGATTTCGAAATCGGCGATGACGCCGTCTCTCATCGGTCGAATCGCCTGGATGTTGCCAGGCGTGCGGCCGAGCATCATCTTCGCTTCCTCGCCGACGGCAAGCACCTGCTTCTTTCCGCCTTTTTCGATAATGGCAACAACCGACGGTTCGTTCAGAACGATCCCCCGACCCTTGACGTAGACCAGTGTATTCGCCGTGCCGAGATCGATTGCCATATCGGCCGAGAACATGCCGAGCAGACCGGAGAGCATGCTTTTTCATTCCCTTGAGAGAGTGCTGCCCGATATCGGAGATATCGCGGCCACGAACATCAGAGTTTCACCACTTATGGTGGCATTTTGGTTAATACGCCGCCAAAACAACCGCCGCGCGTCCGGCGTCGACGAGCAGCGTCAAAGACGATCAGGAAAAAGCCCCTCACCGATTCTCAGCCTACGAATGTCGTGGGTCGAAACTGTGGCGAGATCGCAACCGGAAAACAGCCTCCAGCGCCGTCAATACACGCAAACAAATTCACGACCGACGCCGCGCCAATCGTAGCGGCCGGAAAATTAAGGGCGCGTTAAGGCTAACCTGTCCCGCATCTGCACAGGATTTTTACGCCAGAACCATGCGAAAAGGCAATGGTGAAGACAGGATTTTCACGACTTTTCAATGGTTTGGGGAAGGTTTGGGTGGGAGCTCCATGACTTCCTGCTGACGCCCTTCCAGCGCGCCGCGATGGCGCTTGACGGCTTCCACGACGAATTCCATGACGGCACGAACATGGGCGAGTTGCGCCAGGTCGTTGCGCGCGAGCAGCCACATCTCCAGCGCGCCGAGCATATCGGGCCCGAAAACACGCACAAGTCGCTCGTCGACATCGGCGAGGATGCAGGGCAAGGCCGCAAGGCCAAGTCCCTGCCGCGTCGCTTCGGCACGTGCCGCCACACTGGACGAACGCAGCGCCACCTGCGCCGACTTCTCGGCCCGGGAGAACCACCACACCGGCCCGAGAGGTGTCTCGGCGCGCGGAAATCCGATCAGATCATGATCGGCGATGTCCGCCATCTGGCGCGGTTGGCCGCGTTCCTCGAGATAGGCGGGCGCGGCATAAAGCCCGTAGGCCATGTCGCCCACCTTGCGCATCAGCATGTCGCCCTGCGTCGGGCGCGCCAGCCGCAGCGCCACATCGACATCCTTCAGCGGGTTGCCGATACGCGGCGCGGCACCGGCGGCGGCAAGACGCGGATCGGTGACGATTTCGAGTTCGAGACCCGGATGCATGCGGCGAAAGGTTGGAAGCTCCGGCGCCAGCAGCGTGGCGGCGACGACATCGCTTGCCGCCAGCCGGACGATGCCCTCGGCACCACCGCCGGCAGCCGCGAAATCGCGCGGCAGGGCCGACAGCCGCCGGTCGACGGGCTCGAGCGTCTCGACCAGTTTTTCTCCAGCAGGTGTAAGGCGATAGCCGGTTCGCTCGCGCTCGAAGAGGCGCGCACCAAGATCGTCTTCAAGGGAGGCGACGCGGCGAAGCACCGTGGTCGTGTTGACGCCCAATTGCTGGCCGGC
>NZ_JBBECC010000035.1:0-6972 GCF_040882025.1 Parvibaculum sp.
ATCCGGATTTTCCCGGATGTGCCGGTTTCGTCGAAGCCGACCGAAGTCCGCATGGGCAAGGGCAAGGGTGCGCCGGAATACTGGGCGGCGCGCGTGAAGCCGGGCCGGATCATGTTCGAGATCGACGGTGTGCCGCTCGCGGTTGCCGAAGAGGCGATGCGCCTTGGCGCAGCCAAGCTGCCGATCAAGACGCGCTTCGTTGCGCGTCCCGGCGAGCACGCCTGAGACACAACGACCCCGCCGGCGGCGGATCGAACGAAAGGGTAAGGCCATGAAGGCCAGCGAAGTGAAAGATATGACGCCGGATCAGCTCGACGACGAGTTGCTCAAGTTGAAGAAGACGCAGTTCAATCTGCGCTTCCAGGGCGCGAGCGGCCAACTCGAGAAGGTTCACCAGATGCGTCAGGTTCGCCGCGATATCGCGCGCGTCAAGACGATCCAGCGCCAGCGCGAAGCCGCGCAGGCGAACAAGGGCTGAGGATACCGAAATGCCGAAGAGAATCCTTCAGGGTGTCGTGGTCAGCGACAAGAACGAAAAGACGGTCGTGGTGAATGTCGAGCGCCGCTTCAAGGACCCGCTCCTCAAGAAGATCGTGCGCAGCTCGAAGAAGTATCATGCGCATGACGAGAATAAATCGGCGAAGGTCGGCGATCTGGTGAAGATTCGCGAATGCCGCCCGATTTCGAAACTGAAGAAGTGGGAAGTTTTTACGGACGAGGCCTGATCCTTTTCGGAATCAGGAACCGGTTCGAGCAAGGCGGATGAAGTCATGATCCAGCAAGAGACCAACCTGGAAGTTGCCGACAACTCGGGTGCGCGTCGTGTGATGTGCATCAAGGTGCTCGGTGGCTCCAAGCGGAAGTACGCTTCCGTCGGCGACACGATCGTCGTCAGCATCAAGGAAGCGATTCCGCGCGGTAAGGTGAAGAAGGGCGACGTCATGAAGGCGGTCGTTGTGCGCACGGCGAAGGATATTCGCCGCGCCGATGGCAGCGTCATCCGTTTCGACCGCAATGCGGCGGTCCTGATCAACGCCCAGGGCGAGCCGATCGGAACACGCATTTTCGGTCCGGTGACCCGCGAACTGCGCGCCAAGAACCACATGAAGATCGTTTCGCTCGCGCCGGAGGTGCTTTGATGGCTGCGAAAGTAAGAAAAGGCGACAAGGTCGTCGTGTTGACGGGCAAGGACAAGGGCAAGAAGGGCAGTGTAATTGCCGTCTTCCCGAAGGAAGAGCGCGCGCTTGTGCAGGGCGTCAACATGGTCAAGCGCCACGAAAAGCCGTCGCAGACGACGACGGGCGGCATCGTGACGCGCGAGGCGAAGGTGCATCTGTCCAACCTGGCAATCCAGGATCCGAAGACGGGCAATGCGACGCGAGTAGGTTTCAAGACGCTGGATGACGGCCGCAAGGTCCGCTTCGCCAAGGCGTCGGGAGAGACGATCGATGGCTGAAGCTCAGTATATCCCGCGGCTCAAGACGCAGTATCTGGACAGCATCCGTCCGGAACTGACGGAGCAGTTCAAATACAAGAACATGCTTCAGGTGCCCAGGCTCGACAAGATCGTCCTCAACATGGGCGTGGGCGAAGCCGTTGCCGACTCGAAGAAGATCAAGAGCGCCTTCGAAGACCTGCAGTCGATCGCCGGCCAGAAGCCGGTTGTCACCAAGGCGAAAACGTCGATCGCGACCTTCAAGTTGCGCGAGGAGATGCCGATCGGTGTGAAGGTCACGTTGCGCAAGGATCGCATGTATGAGTTTCTCGACCGGCTGGTCACGATCGCGTTGCCCCGCGTGCGCGATTTCAGGGGATTGAACGCGAAGAGCTTCGATGGTCGCGGCAACTTCGCCATGGGCCTCAAGGAACACATCGTGTTTCCCGAGATCGATTACGACAAGGTCGATCAGGTATGGGGCATGGATATCATCGTGTGTACGACGGCGAAGACGGACGACGAGGCGCGTGAGCTGCTTCGGAAGTTCAACTTCCCCTTCACGAAATAAGTTTTTGAGCGGTTCGCGAATGGCGAATCCGACGGAGGTTTGAATGGCTAAGAAGAGCGCCATAAATCGGGATCTGAAGCGACGCAAGCTGACGGCGAAGTTCGCCGCGAAGCGGGCCAAGCTGAAGGCCGCCACGAAGGACGATTCTCTTTCGATGGAAGACCGGTTCCAGGCGCAGCTCAAGCTCGCCGAGTTGCCGCGCAATTCGTCCAAGACCCGTATTCACAATCGCTGCGAGATCACGGGCCGCAGCAAGGCCTATTACCGCAAGCTGCGCATGTCGCGTATCGCCCTCCGGGACCTCGCGTCCAAAGGGCAGATTCCCGGCATGGTGAAGTCGAGCTGGTAGGAGAGACGCGAATGACGATGACCGATCCTCTTGGCGATATGCTCACGCGCATCCGCAATGCTCAGCTTCGCGGCAAGAGCAAAGTGGTGACACCGGCCTCGAAGCTTCGCGGCTGGGTGCTGGATGTGCTCGCCGACGAAGGCTTTATCCGTGGCTACGCGCGTGTCGAATATCCCGGCGGCAAGAGCGACTTCGAGATCGAGCTGAAATACAACGAAGGCGCGCCGGTCATTCAGATGATCGAACGCGTGTCGACGCCGGGCCGGCGTGTTTACTCCTCGGTGAAGACGATGCCGACCGTGCATAACGGCCTCGGTATTTCGATCCTCTCGACGCCGAAGGGCATCATGTCCGACAACGCGGCGCGGGAACAGAACGTAGGTGGCGAGGTGCTCTGCCGCGTCTTCTAGAGGCGCGGGCGGCAATCGACGAATGCAGACGACAGGAAACAGAGACCATGTCGCGAATTGGTAAGTACCCCGTCGGAATCCCCAAAGGGGTGACGGTGACGCTGAACGGCCAGGAAGTGGCCGTGAAGGGTCCGAAGGGTGAGCTGAAGCTCACGCTGGTGGACGACGTTACGATCGAGCAGGGCGAAGCGGGATTGACCGTGCGTCCGCGCGAGGACACGCAGCGCGCTCGCGCGATGTGGGGTCTTTCGCGCACGCTGGTCGAGAATCTGGTTGTCGGCGTGACCGACGGCTTTTCGAAGACGCTTGAGATCAATGGCGTCGGCTATCGCGCGGCGATTCAGGGCAAGAGCCTTCAGCTCAACCTCGGTTTCAGTCACGATGTGCTCTATCCGATCCCGGCCGGTATCGACATCAAATGCGCGAAGCCGACGGAGATCACGATCAGCGGCATCGACAAGCAAAAGGTCGGTCAGGTTGCGGCGGAAATTCGCAGCTATCGTGGACCGGAACCCTATAAGGGCAAGGGCGTGAAATACGCCGGCGAATATATCTTCCGCAAGGAAGGCAAGAAGAAGTGAGCGGATGCACGCCATGAGCAAATTGAAGAATACATCCCAACGTCGTTCGCTGCGCAATCGCAGCAAGCTCGCAAGGGTTGCGACCGAACGTCCGAGGCTTTCGGTGTTCCGTTCGTCAAAGCACATCTACGCTCAGATTATCGACGATCGCCGCGGCGTCACGGTTGCGGCCGCGTCGACCCTTGACGAAAAGTTCGGCAAGAAGGCCGGCGCCGATGTAACGGCGGCCGGGGAAGTTGGCAAGCTCGTCGCCGCGCGTGCGAAAGAAGCGGGTATCACCGATGTCGTCTTCGATCGTGGCGGCTACATCTATCATGGGCGCGTCAAGGCGCTCGCCGAGGGCGCCCGCGAAGGCGGCCTCAACTTCTAAGGGATTCAAGCTGTGGCACGTAAAGAAAACAGGGATCGGGACGAGCGCGACGGCGAATTCGTCGACAAGCTGGTTCACATCAATCGCGTCGCCAAGGTCGTGAAGGGCGGTCGGCGCTTCGGCTTCGCCGCTCTCGTCGTGGTTGGCGACCAGAAGGGCCGGGTCGGCTTCGGTCACGGCAAGGCGCGTGAGGTTCCTGAAGCGATCCGCAAGGCGACGGAAGCCGCGAAGCGCGCGATGATCCGCGTGCCGCTGCGCGAGGGCCGGACGCTGCATCACGATGTCGATGGACGTCATGGCGCGGGTCGCGTCGTTCTGCGCGCGGCGCCTCCCGGCACCGGCATCATCGCCGGCGGTCCGATGCGCGCCGTGTTCGAAACGCTGGGCGTCCAGGACGTAGTGGCGAAGTCGCTCGGGTCGTCCAACCCGTACAACATGGTGCGCGCGACCTTCGATGCGCTGAATCACGAGCAGAGCCCGCGCATGGTTGCGGCGCGCCGCGGCAAGAAAGTCAGCGAGATTGTCGGCCGCCGTTCGGACGCCGCCGCCGAGGCGAGCGCCGAGTAAGGCCCGAGAAGAGGAAGCGAGCGATGTCAGCGAAGAAAACCGGCGACAAGACAGTGACTGTGCAGCAGATCGGGAGTCCGCTCAGGCGCGAGCCTTCGCAGCGGCAAACGCTGGTCGGGCTCGGTCTCAACAAGATGCGCCGCACGCGGACGCTTCAGGATACGCCCGCCGTGCGCGGCATGATCAACAAGGTGGCCCATCTCGTCCGCGTCGTGGACGAGGCTTAACCGGCAACAGGGTCGGACAACAGGCTCACGAGGCAATTCGATGAAACTGAATGAAATCTCCGACAACGAAGGCGCGCGCAAGGCGCGCATCCGTGTCGGCCGCGGCATTGGCTCCGGCAAAGGCAAGACCGGCGGACGCGGCGTGAAGGGCCAGAAGTCCCGGACCGGCGTCGCCATCAAGGGCTATGAAGGCGGCCAGATGCCGATCCATATGCGCCTGCCGAAGCGCGGCTTCAAGAATCTCTTCCGGCTCGACTACAACGCCGTGAACCTTGGCCGCGTGCAGGTTGCGATCGATGCGGGCAAGCTCGACAAGGGCGCGACGGTTGACGCGGCGGCGCTGGTCGCGGCGGGCGTCATTCGCCGCGTCAAGGACGGTGTCCGTCTGCTTGCCAAGGGCGAACTGAAGGCCAAGCTCGATTTCGAAGTGGCCGGTGCTTCCGCGAGTGCGGTGGCGGCGGTCGAGAAGGCCGGCGGTTCGGTCAAGGTGACCACGCCGGCTCGGGTTGCCGCCGAGTAAGATAGTTTCGGGAGCGGGCACTCTCAAAATACGCGCACATGGTTCCGGTGTGCACAGGGTGAGATGAATGGCATCAGCGGCTGAACAGCTCGCGGCAAATCTTAACTTTGCCGCCTTCGCGAAAGCGACCGAGCTGAAAAAGCGCATCTGGTTCACGCTGGGTGTGCTGATCGTCTATCGGCTTGGCACCTATGTGCCGCTGCCGGGCATCGACCCGCTGGCGTTGGCGCAGGTTTTCGAACAGCAGCAATCGGGTCTCCTCGGCGTCTTCGACATGTTCGCCGGTGGTGCTGTCGGCCGTATGGCCATTTTCGCCCTGGCGATCATGCCTTACATCTCCTCGTCGATCATCATGCAGTTGATGACGACGGTGTCGCCGCATCTTGCCCAGCTCAAGAAAGAAGGCGAGCAGGGCCGCAAACAGATCAATCAGTACACGCGCTACGGCACGGTTATCCTCGCCGCGCTCCAGGGCTACGGTATCGCCGTCGGTCTCGAAGGTGCGCAGGGCGTCGTCATCGACCCCGGTATCTTCTTCCGTATGACGACCGTCATCACGCTGGTGGGCGGCACGATTTTCCTGATGTGGCTCGGCGAACAGATCACGGCGCGGGGCGTCGGCAACGGTATTTCGTTGATCATCTTTTCGGGTATCGTGGCCGAATTGCCGCGGGCGCTTGCCGGCACGCTGGAGCTTGGCCGTCAGGGCGCTCTCTCGACTGCCATCATCCTTTTCCTCGCGGTGATGGTCGTGGTCGTCATCATGATCATCGTATTCGTCGAGCGCGCACAGCGCCGATTGCTGGTGCAGTATCCCAAGCGACAGGTCGGCAACAAGCTCTATGGCGGCGACAGCTCGCATCTTCCGCTGAAGCTCAACACCGCCGGCGTCATCCCGCCGATCTTTGCCTCGTCGCTGCTACTGCTGCCGATGACGATCGCCAATTTCAGTTCCGGACAAGGCCCCGACTGGCTCAACACGATGACGGCGATGCTTGGTCACGGCCAGCCGCTCTATATGGCGCTCTATGCTGCCGGTATTGTCTTCTTCGCCTTTTTCTATACGGCGATCGTTTTCAATCCGGCGGATACGGCCGACAACCTCAAGAAATATGGTGGCTTCATTCCGGGCATCCGGCCGGGCCAGCGTACGGCCGAGTATATCGATTTCGTGCTGACCCGATTGACGGCGGTCGGCGCCCTTTATCTCACCATTGTCTGCCTGCTGCCGGAGATACTGATCTCGCAATACAGCGTGCCCTTCTACTTCGGCGGAACTTCGCTTCTGATCGTTGTCAGCGTGACGATGGACACGGTGTCGCAGATTCAGAGCCACCTGCTCGCGCACCAGTATGAAGGACTGATCAAGAAGTCGAAGTTGCGCGGTGGCAAGCGATGAGACTGATCCTGCTTGGACCGCCCGGCGCCGGCAAGGGAACGCAGGCGAAGCGTCTGGAAGACAAATACGGATTTATCCAGCTTTCGACTGGCGACATGCTGCGCGCGGCCGTCGCCGCCGGCTCGGATGTCGGCAAGCAAGCCGAGGCCATCATGGCGCGGGGAGAACTTGTCCCGAACGAGGTGGTCGTTGGCATCATCGCCGAGCGGATCGCCCAGCCGGATGCGGCCAAGGGATACATCCTCGACGGCTTTCCGCGCAACGTGGCTCAGGCCGAGGCGCTGGATGCGATGCTGGCGAGCAGGGGCGCGGCGCTTGATGCCGTGATCGAGCTTGGTGTTGATGATGGCATCCTGCTCGAGCGGATCGAAACACGTGCGGCCGAGACCGCTGGTGGGCCGCGTGCCGACGACAATGCCGAG
The DNA here is from genome assembly GCF_040882025.1 of Parvibaculum sp. Lineage (GTDB taxonomy): Bacteria > Pseudomonadota > Alphaproteobacteria > Parvibaculales > Parvibaculaceae > Parvibaculum. The sequence continues at coordinate 6,852 of NZ_JBBECC010000035.1, forward strand.
GCGCTGGCGAAGCGCCTCAAGGTCTACCACGAGCAGACGGCGCCGCTGATCACCTACTACAAGGCCCAGGGAGCGCTCCGGACCGTGGACGGCATGAAGGATATGGATGAGGTGACCCGCC
>NZ_JBBECC010000036.1:0-6902 GCF_040882025.1 Parvibaculum sp.
AGGACGGCGGCGAGGAGGACCGCGATCGAGAGGGCGAAGAGGGCGTCGAAGGAGATCGCATAGGCGATGACGCCGCCGAGCAGCGGCCCCGCCGCATGCATCAGCGAGGTCGCGGTGTTCAGCATCGCGATGCGCATGGGCAGGTCGTCGCGGGCGCCGAACTCGACGATGATGTTCTGGTTCGCGTTCTGGAAACCGCCCTGGCCCGCGCCGAGGCCGGCAAAGGCGATGGCGAGCGGCCAGAGCGTGTCGACGGCAAGCAGCATGACGGTGGCCAGGCCCCAAGTTCCGACCGAGAGGATGAAGACGAGGCGATTGCCGAAACGGTCGGCGAGCGAGCCCCAGAGCAGATTGACGGTGGTCTGGGCGAGCAGGAAGGCGGTCGAGAGGATGCCGAGCGTGGCGCCCGAAAGGCCGATACGCTCGCCGGCATAGAGAATGTAGAAGGGGACCGCCATGGTGCCGAGGGCTGCGAGGCCGGCGGCGACATAGAAGCGGCCAAGGGCGGGATCGGCCTTCAGCATCATCGGAATGTCGCGCAGGCGGCCGCCCAGCGTGGCGCGGCTGCGGATCGTCGGCGGTTCGGGCTCGCGCACCAGCATCAGGAGCGAGAGGCCGATCGAGGTCAGGATGAAGGCCATCAGGAAGGTCGAGGCATAGCCGTTGCCGAAGAGATTTCCCTCGACGAAATAATGGCCGCCCATCCAGGAGACGCCGGCGGCGGTGAGGCCGGCGGCGAAATTGCGGAAGCCGGTGAGGCGCCCGCGCAGGCGGAGCGGGATCACTTTTGCCATCAGCGTGTTGAAGATGACGGCCTGCATGCCGTTGAAAAGGCCGAAGAGGCAGAGGAAACCGATGGCGGTGACGAGCGCCCAGCGGTCGGGCAGGAAGAAGCCGCCCAGCGCCAGGCCCAGCACGCCGGCGCGCATGCCCCAGCCGATCAGCAGGCCCACCGGCAGCACGCGTTTCCGGTGTTCGATCAGCGTCGCGCCGAAGATCGAGGAGGCGGACGCCCCGAACCATTGTGCGGCCAGCGCCAGGCCGACCAGAAACTCCGAACCCGAGAGCAGGAAGATATAGGCCGGCACGAATGTCGGCGCGTTGACGAGACGGAAGCCGGTCTGGCCGAGCAGGCCATGGGCGAGATTGGCCGCATAGTTGCGCCTGAGATTGGCTTCGATCTCGGCCTCATAGGCCGTTTCGGCCGCGCCGAGGCGAAGCCGGCGTTCTTCCTCGTCCGTCGGGGGATGCTCCCGGTCCACGCGCCTTGTCCTTGTTCTACCTGACTGTTTGTCAGGGGTGGCGTCGGGCGCCTTTATAGACTGGAAGCGGCGTTCGGGTCATTCGATTCGTTGGGGCGTCAGGGCCTCAGCCATTCCTCGCGGGCGCGGGCACCGGGGGCTTGCGCGAGGGTTTCGGCCAGCCAGTCGAGCATGTCGCGGGCGGAACCCGCCAGTGTCCAGGGCGGGTTGACGACGACGAGGCCGCAGCCGGTCATGCGGGCGGGATCTGCGGCCATGATGTGAAGTTCGAGGCAGAGCGATTTCGGTGGACCGTCCTCGGCGAGACGTTCGAGGAAGGCGCCGGAGACGGACGGGTCCTTCACCGGATACCAGATGATGTAAGTGCCGGTTGCGAAGCGTTCGACCGCGTCCATCAACGCGTCGAAGAGACGGGCGATTTCGTCGCGGGATTCGAAAGGCGGGTCGATCAGCACCAGGCCGCGGCGCTCCTTCGGCGGCAGCATCGCTTTCAGCGCCGCATAGCCGTCCCTCTCATGCGTTTTGACGCGGGCGTCGCGGGCGAAGTACTGCTTCAGTTGGGCGGCATCGTCGGGGTGCAATTCGCAGAAGGCGAGGCGGTCGGTTTCGCGCGCCAGCCGCACGGCAAGGAGCGGCGAGCCCGGATAGCGGGCAAGCGGCTCGTCGCCCAGCGCCGCGAGGTAAGGTTCCAGCGCCGGATGCGGGGTTTCGGCGGCCAGCACGCGGGCGATGCCGGCGCGGAACTCGCCGGTCTTCTGCGCCTCGATGCCGGAGAGATCCGTCTCGCCGGCGCCGGCATGGGTGTCGAGCAGGAAGAAGGGCTTGTCCTTCAGCTTCATGTGCTCGATCACGAGGGCGAGGACGGCGTGCTTCATCACATCGGCGAAATTGCCGGCGTGATAGGCGTGGCGGTAGTTCATGGCGCGACGCGGCCCGATGTCAGCAGGGCAGGTTCGAAGGCCAAGACCACCTTGCGGTCGGGCGCGGCGAGCGTCACGTCCTTGCCGCGATAATCGACGCGGGCCAGGAGATCGCGGATCACGTTGAGGCGCGCCGCGCGCTTGTCGTCGGCGCGCACGACGCTCCAGGGTGCGTGCAGGCTGTGGGTGCGGGCGAGCATTTCGTCCCGCGCGCGGCTGTAGTCGCGCCAGTGCTTCAGCGCCACATGGTCGACCGGCGAAATCTTCCATTGCTTCAACGGATCCTTCGCGCGGTCGGCGAGCCGCGCCTTCTGTTCGGCTTTGGTGATGTCGAGATAATATTTCATCAGCACGATGCCAGATCCCGTCAGCATGTTCTCGTAAAGCGGCACCGAGGCCATGAAGCGTTCATGCTCCTCGCCGGTGCAGAAACCCATGACGTGCTCGACGCCGGCGCGGTTGTACCAGCTCCGGTTGAAGAGCACGAGTTCCTGGGCTGCCGGCAGATGAGCGGTAAAGCGCTGGAAGTACCACTCGCTGCGTTCGCGGTCCGACGGCTTGCCGAGCGCGACCACACGGGTTTCGCGCGGGCTCAGATGCTGGACGATGCGCTTGATGATACCGTCCTTGCCGGCGGCGTCGCGGCCCTCGAAGATCACCAGCAGGCGGCGGTCATTGGCGATGACATCGCGCTGCAGCTTCACCAGTTCAACCTGAAGCGCATAAAGTTCCTTGCGATACCGCTTGTCGGAGAGCGCCGCGACAGGCGCGACGGACCGCTTCGGCGGTTTTCCGGTTTTCGTGTCTTTTGCCATCGCCGTTCCTTCCGCCCGCGCCCGCGGCGGTCAGCCTAGAGCAGTTTCGCTTTCCTTCCCAAGGGGGTTGATCCCGGCGGTGGAAGGCCTTATGAGTTTGTTATATTATAACATCACGTGTTGAGATCGATCGTCTCCAGGGGGCTTCACATGAAACGCATCGCTTCGCCGCTTTACGCGGCCGCTTCGGTTCTGGCGCTGGGCGTGGGATCAAACGCGCTGGCCGAGGAGGCGGTCGCACCGACGCTCTTCGTCACGGCCTCGCCGCTTGCCTCGCCGCTCGATGAGCTGGCGGCGCCCGTCACCGTGGTCACGCGCGATGAAATCCTCGCCTCGCCGGCGGCCAGTATCGGCGGATTGCTGGGCGACAGGCCCGGCATCGCCGCGAGTTCCTTTGCGGCGGGCGCCAGCCGGCCGATCATTCGCGGCCTCGACAATATGCGGGTCCGGATGCAGGAAAACGGCATCGGCGCGGGCGACGTCTCCTCGGTCAGCGAGGATCATGGCGTGCCGATCGATCCCCTGTCGGCAAAGCGCGTCGAGGTGGTGCGTGGGCCGGCGGTGCTGCGCTATGGCAGCGAGGCGATCGGCGGCGTCGTCAATGTCATCAACAATCGCATTCCCACAGCGATGCCCAGGAACGGCTTCGAGGGCGAAGCGTCGGCCAGCTACAATCACGTCGATTACGGGCGGCAGGGCTATGCCGATCTCAATGTCGCGACCGGCAATGTGGTCTGGCATGTCGATACATTCGCGCGCAAGACCGGCAATTACCAGATTCCGGATCAGCCGACCAAGCGACAGCATCATACATGGACCGAGAGCGCGGGTGTGGCGGGTGGCGCATCGGTGCTGCTGGAAAACGGTCATGCCGGCGTTTCCGTCAGCCATTACGACAGCGAATACGGCATACCCGCGCCCGAGGATCCGGCCGATCCGATCCATATCGAAATGCGGCAGACCAAGTTGCAGGCATCGAGCGGGCTGGAATTTTCTTCGGGGTTTTTCAGCGGGCTCGAACTTGCCGGCGGCTACAGCGATTATTCGCATGGCGAAATCGACGGCGCCGGCGACACCGGCTCGCGCTTCGATAACAAGGAATGGGAAGCGCGCGCGGAATTGCTGCACCGCGCGGTTGGGCTGTTCAACGGCGCCGTCGGGATGCAGTTGCGCAACCGGCAGATCGAGGCAGCGGGCGAAGGCGGCGAATTGCTGGCGCCGACCGAGACCGATGCGGTGGCCGGGTTCATCTTCGAGGAAACGCCGCTCGGCGACGGGCTGAAGCTGCAGCTCGGGGGCCGTGTCGAGCATGTCGATGTCTCGGGCCGGGCGCTCGATGTGAGCGTACCGCTCGCCCCTTTCGACTATGCCGTATCGCGGCGCTTTATTCCGGTCAGCGGTTCGGCGGGGCTCGTCTACACGCTTGCCGGCGGATTCGTGCTTGGCGCGACGGTGCAGCGTGTCGAGCGGGCGCCGGACGCGCTGGAGCTTTTCTCGAAAGGTCCGCACGAGGCAACCGGAACCTTCGAGCTCGGCGATCCGGCGCTCGACAAGGAGACGGCGCAGTCGATCGAATTCAGCGCGCGGCGCGAAGGCGACGACTTTTCCTTCGAGGCGGCGATCTTCCATACTTCGTTCAGCGACTTCATCTACAAGCGGCTGACGGGAGAAACCTGCGACGACGATTTCGATACGTGTACGCCGCATGGCGCCGGCAGCGAACTCGATCAGGTGTTCTTCACGCAGGACGACGCGACCTTTCGCGGTTTCGAAGCGGCGGGCAGCGTGACGCTGATGCGCTGGGGCACGGCCAGGGCCGGCGTCACCGGGCAGTTCGACATGGTGCGCGCCACCCTCGATGCGGGCGGCAACGTGCCGCGCATTCCGCCGATGCGGGCCGGCGCCGGGGTCTTCTATGCGGGCGAGGCGCTGTCGGGCAAGCTCGGCTTCCTGCACGCCTTCGCCCAAGACCGGCTCGATGCCAATGAGGTCGAGACCGGCAGCTATACCAATCTCAAGGCCGAGCTGCGTTATCTGGTGCCGCCGTCGATGACCGGGAACCAGCCTGTCGAACTGGCGCTGGTGGGCGAGAACCTGCTCGATCACGACATCCGTCATCACAGCTCGTTCAAGAAGAACGAGGTGCTGCAGCCAGGCCGGAATGTGCGGCTGGTGGCGACGGCGCGGTTCTAGCGGTCAGAGCCCGATAAAGGGCTGGATCATCCGCGCGGGCCAGCTTTCGAAGCGGATCGGGCCTTCGGTGAGGGCGAGGCAGATGCATTCCTCGCCCTCATCGATTCCGAGGGCGTGCATGCGGTTGTCGTCGCTCTCCTCGACATCGCCGGCGCAGAAGCGGCCATGCGGATCACTGAAGCTGCCTTTCAGCACCAGCACAAGCTCGGTGCCGCGATGGCCATGCTTCGGCACCTGAATGCCGGGCTGTGCGCGCAGCATCCAGAGGCGCTGGTCGTTGGGTCCGCCGCGCCAGAGCTTGACCTTCTTCATGCCCGGCCCGAGGAAACTCCACTTGAGATCGTCGACGCCGCCGCCGAGCCAGTCGCGCAGCGGTGCCGGCAGGAGGTCGGCGCCTGCTACCTGCGGCGCGGGTGCCGGCGTTGCGGGCAGCGGCGCGTTGAGGCGGGCCAGCGTCTGCGCGAGGGCATCGGGCGCCATCAGATCGGGGGAAATCGTTTCGAGCAGCGCGCCGCCCGCCGCCTCGGCGACGGCCAGGCGTTCGGCGGCATCGTCGAGAAAGCTCAGATGCGTGGCCACCAGCAGCGACTGGCCTTCCGACAAAGCGCCTGCCGCATAGGCCATCAGCCACTCGTCGCCGAGGCGATGAGTGACAGTCGAGGGGTTCCGGGACAGGGCAGTCATTTCAAATCCTCCAGCACCGCCCGCAGGCGGCCGAAAGCAAGTCGCAGTCTCGATTTGACGGTACCGAGCGGAATGTCGAGGCGTTCGGCAATGGCCGAATGGGGCAGACCCTCAAGGAAGGACAGTGCCACCACTTCGGCCTGATCCGGCGGCAGAGCCGATATGGCCGCATGGACGCGCGCGCCGATCTGGGTCGCCGCCATGCTTTCATCCGCCGGACGCGACGCTTTGGGTACCAGCATCGGGTCGGCCGGATCAAGATCGGGGCGACGTTCGCGGCGCACCGTGTCGATGAAACGATTTCGCGCAATCGCGAAAATCCAAGTGCCGGCAGATGCCTTGGCCGGATCGAACAGGCCGGCCTTGCGCCAGACGGTCAACATCACGTCCTGGGCGAGATCCTCGGCGAGACGCTCGTCGACTTGCATGCGGCGCAGGTAGGATTTCACGCGCGGCGCATAATGGCCGAAAAGCCGGGCAAAGGCCGTGCGGTCGCCGTGCTGCGCTATGGCGGCGATCAGGGCCGACATTTCCCTCGCCAATCCTTCCGACGTCGTGGCAGGCGTCCTGTCTCGATCCATCAGGCCCAGCTTTCTCAGATTCGGCCGCCACTTGGTGCGGCCGGCTCGGGCCGAGCTGATCTGCAAATTTCCGATTGCGGTCATATGCCAGATACGGGCCCGGACTGCCCGCGGATCACTAGCGGACAGATGTTGTGTCGAGTCTAGAGGGCTGGGCAATGATTGTGAAAGCCGGGAATAGAGCGACGTTCGGGCGCAGGGTGATCCGCGGCCGGGAGCGGGCCGTATGGAACAGTGACCATTTTCCCTTATCGAGATTGACCATGGCCCCTTTCGATGACCGCGCTTCCCGCCCCTTCGACAGGCGCGGTTCCGACCGCCAGCGGCTGCGTATTGCCGTTGTCGGCACCGGCATATCCGGCTTGTCGGCCGCCTGGCTGCTTTCGCGCGGGCACGACGTGACCGTCTATGAGAAGAATGATCGCATCGGCGGCCATTCGAACACGG
>NZ_JBBECC010000037.1:0-2195 GCF_040882025.1 Parvibaculum sp.
GCGAAATCTCCGAAGAGGAAGTCGACAAGTATCAGGCGGCGACCGATGGCTGGCCCGCCGCGCTTCAATGCATCCGCCTCTCGATGCGCGGCCACAAGGGCCGGGCGCGGGCGCTGCCGAGTTCGGGCGTCACCCCCGACCTGATCGATTTTCTCGCCACCGACGTCTTTGAAAATCTCTCCGCCGGCATGCAGACGGCACTGCTGGAAGCCTGCATGCCCGAGCGCATTTGCGCCGACCTGCTGGAACACATGTCCGGCCGCTGCGACGGCGAAAATCTGCTGAACGAGATCGAGCATTCGGGCCTCTTCCTGACGCCCGTCGACATGGAGCGCAACTGGTTCCGCTTTCACACGGTCTTCCGCCAGGTATTGCTGACCCGCCTCCGGCGCGAACTGACGGAAGCGGAAGTGCTGCAGCGGCACAAGAAGATCGCCGAATGGTATGCGGTGCACGGCTTCAGCGAAGAGGCGATCCTTCACCATCTCGAAGCGGCCGACGACGAAGCGGCGGCCGCCATTCTCGACACCATCATCGAACGTCTCGTGACCGAGGAACGGCTCGACCTGATCGTGCGCTATGTCGACCGCCTCTCGCCGGCCGTCATCCAGAAATACGAGGACATCCTCAACGCCGCCGTCATCGCCTATGGCTTCCGCCGCGAATTCGCCAAGGCCAATCGCATCGTCGACCTGCGCCGCGCGGCGCTCGAGCGCGAAAATGCGTCCGATGAAAAATGGGGTGTCCACCACTACACGCGCATTTTCACGACCGCCGGGCAGGACCAGGTCGTGGAGATCGGCCGCACCGCGCAGGAAACCCTCGACAAGCTCGCCGGCCGCCCCGGCCTCGAATATGCGGTGGCGCTCAACGCGCGGGCCTGGTGGCTCTACCTCAACGGCAAGTTCGAGGAAGCGCGCGAGGCGCTGGCGCAGGCGCGCGCGCTTCACGACGAGGCGCACAATCTTTTCGGCCTGTCCTATTGCGAATGGATCTACGCCAATGTGTTGAGTTCGCAAGGCCACAACGACGAAGCGCTGAGAAGCCTGAAGCTCGCCCAGATCCACAACGAGGAATGTGCAACCGTCAGCGTGACGGCGGGATCGGTCATCGCGGCCTGCCTCGCGGAAGTCCTTTACGAGAAAAACAGCGTCGCCGAAGCCGAAATGCTGCTTCACGACAATCTGGCGCTTCTCGAACAGCAGGCGATCGTCGAACCGCTGGCGCTTGCCTTCCTGACCATGGCGCGCATCGCGATGCTGCGTGGCGAGGAGCGCGAGGCCGAGGAAGTGCTCGACCGGATGATGTATCTCGGCCACCGCTACAATCTGCGCCGCCTCGTCATCTATGCGAAGGCCGAGCTGGTGCGCCAGGCGACGCTGGCCGGCGATCTCGACAAGGCGCGTTCGCGCTTTGCCGGCATGGGTCATGTTGATGCCGATGGCGAGGACGACCTCATCTACTATGCCGGCGAAACCGAAGCCCAGACGATCACCGAAGCGCGCCTGCTGATCCTTGCCGGCCGCCATGCCGACGCCCGCGCCCTGTTGCAGCCGGCAGCCCGCAAGGCGCGCGCGCAGCGCCGCCAGCGCCGTTTCATGAAACTCAATCTGCTGCTGGCGATTTCGCTGAATGTCGAGGGCCAGGTCAGTGCCGCCCGCCGCGCCCTCATCGAGGCGCTGCAGATCGGCGCCCCCGACCAGTTCATTCGTCTGGTACTCGATGAAGGCCCGCAAGCCGTCCGCCTGTTGCAGGAAGCGCGGCAGGCCCTGCCGAAGTTTCCCGATCTGCCGCAAAAGGATCGTGTCTCGGCCTATCTCGACCGCCTGCTCGGCGAGGCCGGCGAATACGCACCGGTCCTTTCCGGCGAACAGGCATTCGATGACGACGATGCGCCGTCGGCCCATCTCTTCGAGGCGCTGACCGAGCGCGAGCGCGAAATCCTGCGCCTCGTCTCCAACGGCTTCTCCAACAAGGCGCTCGCCGACCGCCTCTCGCTCTCCACCAACACCGTCAAATGGCACCTGCGCAACATTTTCGAAAAGCTGCAGATCGGCAACCGCATGCAAGCCGTCTCCGTCGCCCGCCATTTCGGGTTGATCGAGTAGCGCCGGACCCCAATGGACTGACTTCCCACCTCCTCATCCCCAAATTCGTCTTTGCCGGGCTTGACCCGGCAACCCAGAAGCCGCGCG
>NZ_JBBECC010000037.1:2205-39615 GCF_040882025.1 Parvibaculum sp.
CGCTTCGCGCGGCGTCTCTCTTCGCAAAAACTGCGGCAGCTCGTCAAACAAGTCGCGTACGGCCCAGGTTTGGCACGTAGCATCGAGCGGGAGCAATGCGCCCGCGGCAAGCAGTTCTTGTGAAGAGACGCGGCGCTTGCCGCTTCTGGATTGCCGCGCGCCTTCGAGGCTCGCAATGACGGCTCATTCTTTGAGTTCCTGCAGCCCCCCATCGTCGCGCCCAACCCGACATATGCCACCCCCAAAAATCGCCCCCTCACTTCCATCCTTTCGGGTGGGGAAGAGCCATCCATCGCGGCGATACCCTGCATGCATAAACGGCGACCGTTCCCTTCCGGGCGGACCGTCGGACAGGACGAGGGGGAAAACGCGTGGGGCTTCTGGTAAGCATCGACAATGGCGGCACGCTGACGGATGTTTGCGCCACCGACGGCGTTTCGACGATCCACGCCAAGACGCTGACCACGCCGCACGATCTCACCGAATGTTTCGTCAAATGCCTCGAGGCCCTGTCGGAAAAGATCGATGGCGAGATCGACCTTCCGAAGCTGGTGGGATCGATCGACTACATTCGTTACTCGACGACGCAGGGCACCAACGCCATCGTCCAGCGCAAGGGGCCGCGCATCGGCCTCCTGACCGATGACGAGGCGCTGCTCTCGGCCGCGATGAACGCGGCGCCAGGCCTTTTTGAATCCTTCGTCGCCGACCGCGTTCGCATCGTCGCGCCGGCCGCCGCGGCGGAAACGGCAAAGGGGGCCACCGGCGAACTCGTCATGGCGGTCTCGAAACTGGTCTCGGCGGGCGCCGGCCGCGTCGTCGTCGCCTTGTCGGGCGCCGATGCGGGCGAGCGCGAAAAAACCGCCAAGCGCATCCTCTATCGCGCTTTCCCGCGTCACCTGCTGGGCGCTGTGCCGCTCCTCTTCTCGACCGAGTTGACGAAGATCGGCGCGCCCGAACAGCGCGTCTGGGCGAGCCTCATCAATGCCTTCCTGCATCCGGCGATGGAGAAATTTCTCTACAACGCCGAAAACAAGCTGCGCGAACACCGCGCGCGCAAGCCGCTGCTGATCTTCCGCAACGATGGCAACTCGACCCGTGTTGCGCGAACCGTTGCGATCAAGACCTACTCGTCCGGCCCCCAGGGCGGCGTCGTCGGCGCGGAAGTGCTGCTGAAGCATTACGGCATCCCGGCCGCGGTCTCGATGGATATCGGCGGCACCACCACCGACATCGCGATGTTTGAAAATGCCGGGGTCCGCGTCGCGGACACGGGCCATATCGAAGGTGCGCCGGTCGCGATCCCGCTTTCCGAGATCGACAGCATCGGCGCCGGCGGCGGTTCGATCCTGCGCGTCGAGGGCGGCAAGGTGCTGGTCGGTCCCGAAAGCGTCGGCTCGGCGCCGGGGCCGGCCTGCTTCGCGCGCGGCGGCACCATGGCGACCATGACCGACGCCTTCCTGGCGATGGGCGTTCTCGATCCGCACTCCTATTTCGGCGGCCGCATGCCCCTCGACCGCGAACGCGCCGAGCGCGCCATCATGGCTCATGTCGGCGAACCGCTCGGTCTCGCGCTCCCCGACGCGATTGATGCCATGGCCGACGCCTATCATGCGAAAATTGCCGGGACCTTGAGCGCCTGGGCCGCCGCCAACAGGGACGGCATGTTGCTCGCCTTTGGCGGCGCCGGTCCGATGAGCGCCTGCGGCGTCGCCGAGAAGGCCGGTCTGTCGATGGCTCTGATCCCGAAATTCGCCGCCGTCTTCAGCGCCTATGGCATTTCCTTCAGCGACATCGAGCACAGCTACATGGCCGAGCTGTCGCGCGCCGGCGACGACGCGCTGGGCCGCGCCCGCTCCGACCTTGCCGAGCAAGGCCGACGCGGCATGCTGGCCGAGGGCTTCGCGCTTTCCGAATGCACGATCGACTACACGCTGCTGACGAAGAACGGTTCGGGCTATGTCCGCTCGCATCTGAACGGTCCGCTCGACGGCGTCAACGCCGAAGCCTGGATGGAACTCCGCGTCAAGAAGCCGATCGACCGGATCCCGCTCGCCGGGACCGGCTTCGACGAGAAGCGCGAGGCGGAACCCGAAGGCGCCCGCGAAACCCGCGGCGCGGCATTGCCGCTCTTCCGTCTCGAAACGCTGGCGCCCGGTGATTGGTTCGAAGGTCCCTGCCTCGTCGAGGAAGCCTTCTTCACGGCCCATGTAAAGCCCGGCTGGCGCTTTGTCGTCAGCGGCAACGGCGACCTGCTCTTGCGTCGCTGAACCGGCCATCCGCTTCGTTTGCAAGCGCGGTCGGACGATAGGGAGGAATGAATGAAAGTCTTTTTCACGGCGATGCTGACGATCGATCTCGACCGCGAAACCTGGGAATGTGCCGGTTGCGGCCACGAGATTGGCCCGGCCCGCGACAACTACAAGAAGGGCCTGCTGGTGCGCGAACGCGCGCCGGAGGAAATTCACGCGCCCATCCTCGACACCGCGCATTACGAATTCACCTTCGCGCCCGACGGCGACTGGTGCCGCATCCTCGAATATTGCTGCCCGGATTGCGGCCGTCTCGCCGAGGTCGAATATCTGCCGCCGGGCCACCCGCCGGCCCACGACATCGAGATCGACATCGACGCCCTGAAGGCACAATGGGCGACGCGCGAACCGCTGACCGGGCCGGTGCTCGGACCGGAATTCGTCGCGCCCACCCATTCGCACTGAACCCGGAGACCCGCACATGCGCCGCGTATCTGTCGACATCGGCGGAACTTTCACCGACTGCTCGCTCGTCTGGGACGAGCACTATGTCGAAGCGAAATCGCTGACCACGCATCAGAATCTGGCGCTCGGTTTCAACGCCTCGCTGAAAATCGCCTATGAACAACTGGGCCTGACGCTTGAAGAGGTAATGCGCGAGGTCGACAGCGTTCGTTATGCGACGACGCTGGGCACCAATGCGCTGATTGAACGTCGCGGCCCCCGCGTCGGCCTGCTGGTGACGGCGGGCTTCGAGGCGATGGTGCCCCTGAGCCGCGGCCGCGGCTACGGCGAAGGCCTGCCGGACCGCCAGCGCCGCGACCTGCCCATGGCGCAGCGCCCCGAACCGCTGGTGCCGATCCAGATGATCGTCGGCATTCGCGAGCGTGTCGCTGAAACCGGCGAAATCCTGATGTCGGTCGATGCCGAGGATGTGCGCACGCAGGTCCGCAAGCTGGTCGACAACGGCGTTCAGGCCTTCGTCGTTTCGCTGATCAATGCCGTGGTCGAGCCGGAACACGAGCTGCTGGTCGAGGAAATCATCCGCGAGGAATTCCCCGAGCATCTGCTGGGTTCGGCTCCCATCGTGCTTTCGCATCAGGTCGGCGGCCGCAAGGGCGAATATGCGCGCACCTCCTCGGCCATCATCGACGCCTTCCTGCACAATGCGATGTATCACGGCCTCTCGATGCTGGAATTGAACCTGCGTGACAATGGCTATCAAAAGCCGATGCTGGTCATTCACAATTCGGGCGGCATGGCGCAGTTGAATTCGACCGACGCCCTGCAGACGATCCATTCGGGCCCGGTCGCCGGCATCAATGCCTCCGAACATCTCGCCGTCGAGGCCGATCTCGGCAATGTCGTCTGCACCGACATGGGCGGTACCTCTTTCGACATCGGTCTCGTCGTCAAGGGCGGCGTCAAATTCTACGATTTCAACCCGGTCATCGGGCGCTGGCTGGTCAACATCCCGATGGTCCATCTGGTGACGCTGGGGGCGGGCGGGGGTTCCATCGCGCGCTACGACCGTTTGCGCCGCGCCGTCGCGGTCGGGCCGGAAAGCGCCGGCTCCGATCCTGGCCCCGCCTGCTACAATCGCGGCGGCCGCAACCCGACTGTCACCGACGCCGATCTGGCGCTGGGCTATCTGCTGGCCGACCGTTATGCCGACGGTTCGATCCCCCTGAACGAGCGCCGCGCCACGCGCGCGCTTGAAAAGGAAGTCGGCGAACCGATGGGCGTCGATGCCGTCGGCGCGGCGAAGCTGATCCGGCAGAAGATCGACAACGACATGGCGAACGGCATCGCGCAGGAATTGCGCGTCCGCGGCTACGAACCGCGTCATTTCACGATCCTGGCCTATGGCGGCAACGGCCCGCTTCACGCCTGCGGCATCGCCAATGTGCTTGGTGTCTCGCGCGTCATGGTGCCGCCTTTCAGCGCCATCTTCTCGGCCATCGGCGCCGGCAATATGGATCAGCTTCATTTCCACGAACGCTCGCTCTACCTCTCGCTCTACGATTCGAACACACGCAGGATTTTCGAGGATTTCGATACCTTCAACGAGCTGGTCGAGGAGCTGGAGGAAAAGGGCAGGGACGATCTGCTGCGTCAGGGCGTCGACCCGGCCGCGATCCGGCATCGCCTCGAGCTCGATATGCGGTACGGCAATCAGCTCGCCCAGACCGCCGTCGTCGTTCCGAAGAACCGCCTCGAAACGGCCGACGACCTGATGGAAGTGCTGGCCATCTTCTCCAAGGACTATGGGCGCCGCTATGGCGAAGGCAGCCAGGCGCCCGAAGCCGGCATCCGCATCAACACGATCCGCGTTGCGACCTTCTCCAGCATGTCGACGCTGAAATTCAGCGACATCCTGCCGAAGGACGGTGAGATCGCGCCGGCCCCCGCCGCCGCGCAGCACAAGGAGTGCCACTTTGTCGGCCACGACGGCGCGATGAAGACGGCCTTTCACGACCTCGCCGATCTCGCTTTCGGCTCTGTCGTCGAAGGCCCCGCCGTCGTCATCTCGCCCTCGACGACCTATCTCGTCGAACCCGCCTGGCGCCTGAAAATCGGCCGCCACGGCGCCGCCCTGTTCGAACGGCCGGAGTAGGGGGCGGTGATGAAAAATGCCCAACCCAAAATAGAAGTGTCACCCCGGCGAAAGCCGGGGTCCATGGGCCGTGCCGCTCCTGACACCGCCGGCGATATGAAACGCATATCCCCAAATCGTCATGGCCCGCTTCATGCGGGCCATCCACGTCTTTCTTTCGTCAGGAACGGCAAAGACGTGGATGGCCCGGACAAGCCGGGCCATGACGGAATGAAGAACGTGAGTGCACGACCGCAACCGCTCCGGAGAAACGAAAATGGGTGACGACATGGACCTCGGAACCGCGCCGTCGAGCGCGGTGGACGCCTTCCTGAGCGAGACCAATCTCTATCTCTCGCCCGATCCCGTCATCATGAACAATCACGGGCTCGAACCGCGCACCCCTTATGAAGACGAATGCATCGGCAGGGAAAACGATCCCGTCCGTCTCGAAATCGTCCGCGAGCGTCTGCTGGCCGGCGTCAACGAGAGCTTCGAGATGCTCGAAAACATGGGCGCCGCCCCCGGTGCGAAATGGGGCGACTGCGTCTCGGCGATCTACACCGAAAGCGGCGATTTGAGCCTCGCCAGTTCCGGCGGCGTCGTCATCTTCTGCAATCTCGTGCAATACCCGATCAAGTTCATCCGCAAGTTCTGGTCGAAGGACAAGACGGTCGGCGTCAACGAGGGTGACGTCTTCATCGTCAACGATGCCCGCTACGGACAGGCCCACAACACCGATCAGTCGATGATGATGCCGGTCTTCCACGACGGAAAGATCGTCGCCTGGGCCGGCGCCACCGTGCATGAAGGCGAAAACGGCGCCATCGAGCCGGGCGGCATGCCTTCGCTTGCCGAGCAGATATGGGATGAGGGGCTCAAGATGTCGCCCTTCAAGGTCGCCGAGAACTACAAGCTGAAACGCGACCTCGTCACCTTCCTGCAGAATTCGGTGCGCGAGCCGAAACTGCAATATGCGGACATGAAAGTGAAGATGTATGTCTGCCGCCGCATCGAGACGCGCATCCATGAGGCGATCGCCGAGTATGGCGTCGAGGCCGTCGTCGCCGCGCTTCGCATGAATCTCGAGGACACCGATGCCGAAGTGCGCCGCCGTCTGAAGGAATGGCCGGACGGCACGGTGCGCCATGCCTGGTGGACCGACGGCACGCTGCGCGAGAACGTGCAGATCAAGATCAATCTGGAACTGACCAAGAAGGGCGACGAGCTGACCTTCGACTATCGCGGCTCGAGCCCCGAATTCACCAACCGCTCCAACAACAGCCTCGACATCACCGTCAAGGGCATGTTGGCGCAATTGTTCCTGACCTTCATCTGGCCGGACATTCCGCGCAATCAGGGTGTGCTCGCCCCGGTCAATTTCATCTTCGACAACCCCTCGGTGCTGAAGCCCGGCTTCGGCACGCCGAGCGCCCAGTCGATGATGACGGTCTTCACCGCTTGGAGCGCCGGTCAGGTCGCCACCATGAAATTCCTCTATTCGAACCCGCACAAATACACGCGCGTATTGGCGCCCTGGTTCAACATGATCAACACCTTCCTTTTCGGCGGGCTGACGCAGCACGGCGAAATGGTCGGCAATGTCTGCGCCGACATTAACGGCATGGGCGGCGGCGCGCTGGCCGACCGCGACGGCGAACACGGCTGTGCACCGATCTTCGCCACCATGTCCGATCTCGGCGAACAGGAATTCATCGAGGAAGAAGTGCCCTTCATCCAGATCGTCTCAAAGAAAATGATGAAGGACAATCAGGGCTTCGGGAAGCATCGCGGCGGCATGGGCTATCAGATGATCCTGGCCATGCGCGACAGCGACGCCTTCGGATTCATGCTGACGGCGATGGGCGCGAAGTTCCCCAACGTGCCGGGCCTCTTCGGCGGTTATGGCTGCCCGACCTATCCGCTGGCCCGCATCACCGGCGTCAACGTCTTCGACATTCTGAAAAACGATCCGGGCTCCTTCCGCTATTCGATCGAGGAGCTGATGAACGAACGCCCCTTCCCGGACGCGAAATACTCGACCCACCCGATGACGCTCGGCTACACGCTGGCGCAACGCGGCGAGCTCTACATGATCGCGCAAGGCACCGGCGGCGGCTTCGGCGATCCGCTGGAGCGTGCCCCGGCCGACGTCATGCGCGACATGGACGAGGGCCTCGTTTCCGACGATGTCGCCTGGCGCATCTACCGCATTGTCTACGACAGGGAGACGCTGCTCGTCGACGAGAAGGCGACCGCGAAGGCGCGCGACGACGCCCGCCGCGAACGCATTGCCAAAAGCAGGCCCTTCGACGCCTTCTGTGAAGGTTGGGTCAAGGACAAGCCCTCCGGCAAGGTGCCCTATTACGGCTCGTGGAACGACAGGTCGATGGTCCATGCCGGCAGCCCCGACAAGCTCCATCCGGCAGGCCAGGTCGTGCCGCCGGTCGTCATGGCTCATCCGCTTCAGGTGAAGATCGACAGGCTCGAAGCCGAGCTCGCCGATTGCCGCAAGAGCCGCAAGGCCTGATGTCCGCCGCCCTGCCGCGCCTCTGGATCGACGGCGCCGCTTTCGGCGCCCGTGTCCTGCGCGGCGGCGACGATCCCTGGAGCGCGCCGGGTGAACTCGGCCTCTTCCTGCGCGAGCTCGCATCGCTGCTTTCGCTCGACATCGTCGATATCGACATCGGCGCCGGCATCGCCGCCTGGGCGCGCTCCTATGGCATCGACAGGCTCGACGCCGGCGGCATCGAGGACCTGCTGGTGGATACCGCCCTGCGCGCCCACCTCAAGCGCGGCATCGAAACCGCCGCCGGCGCCCTTGGCACGAAACCGTTGGCGCTCGCCCTGCCGGGCCCCGGCGCGCTGGCGCGTCTCTTCATGGAGCCGGACGGTATGGACGAAAACGTGCTGGACGATCTGGGCATGGTGCTGGCCGATCTCCTGCGGGCGCTGGTCGCACCGTCCATCGGCGTCCTTCGCTTCACCGAAGCCGATTCCCGCGCCCTCGAATTCTTCGAACCCCTCACCAACATCGCCCGCCACTACGAGCTGACCTCCGTTCTCGTCATGCCGGGTGAGGCGAGCGGGGCCGCGGGCTTCGACCGGATCTACCGCGCCGAGCCGTCCTCGGCGGCCGAGGGAAGAATTCTCGGCCCCGCCTTTTGGGAGGGGGGCGATGTCGTGGTCACCGGCGATACTCCGCTCTTCACGGAAGTGCCGGCTGCTCTCGTGCCCGAAACCGTCCTCGCGAAACTCCGGGTACTGAGCGAAAATGCTTCCTGAAGTCTCTCTACGGGCGCGGTCCCACCGATCGACGCGCTGGCGTTACTCTATCGTGTAGTTCCGCCGGCCGGCCGGTTGCGAAACACTGCGCCGCTCGAATGGGCATACCTCCGCGGGAGCGATCCCTCCTCCTCCCGTATCCTTGGCTGCTCCATGGCGACATGGAGCAGCTTTTTTTTACGGAACGAACCCCGGGGACAAGTTTTTTTCAGACACATGCTTTTCGGGGATAAGGCATGTTTATCCCCGCCCGTTTTTCTCTCCAAAATTCGTTTGTGACAGTTTTTTTGACAGTTTCGTGACAGAGGGGGGGTTTTTGCTGCCCCGCGCTGTGACTTATCTCCGTCAGTCGGCGGCCGTGGAATACTCGCGCTGCGTCCGGGCGAAGTCGGTGAAGTAGTCGATGGCGCCGGGATTCGACATGGCGTCGCGGCTCGCCGCTTTCTCCACCGGCGCACCGAGCAGAATCTTCCGTACTGGGACTTCCATCTTCTTCCCGGTCAACGTGTAGGGAACGGCATCGATTTGATAGATACGATCTGGCACATGACGCGGCGAATACCTCTCCTTCAACGCCTTGTTGATCTTCTGGCGGAGCGCGTCGTCGAGCTTTTGTCCTTTCGACAGAACGACGAAAAGCGGCATGAAAAAGGTTCCGCCCGGCAGGTCGAGGTTGACGATGATGCTGTCCTCAATGCCCTCGAGCCCTTCGATGGTGCGATAGATCTCGGCCGTGCCGATGCGCACGCCATAGCGATTGAGCGTCGAGTCCGAACGCCCGAGAATGAAGCAGCCGCCGCGCTTGTTGACCTTGAAATAGTCGCCGTGCCGCCAGTGTCCGGGATAGGTATCGAAATAGGAATCGCGATAACGATGTCCGCCTTCGTCGTTCCAGAAAAACAGCGGCATCGACGGCATCGGTTTGCTGACGACGAGCTCGCCGACCTCGTCGATAATTTCGTTGCCGTCATCGTCGAACGCATGCACATCGACGCCGAGACAGCGCGCCTGGATTTCGCCCGCGTAGCCCGGCAGCGTTGGCACGCCGCCGACAAAAGCCGAGGCCACATCGGTGCCGCCGCTCTGCGACGTCACCCACATGTCGGAGCGGAGATTGGTGTAGCACCATTCCATGTGCTCCGGCATCACCGGCGAGCCGCCGAGAAGGATGCTGTCCATCTTGCGAAGGTCGTAAAGTTTGTTGGGGTGTATGCCTTCCTTCATCTGCCCGTTGAGATAGGTGGGGCTCGCACCGAACAGTGTCATGCCCGTCTCGGCCGCGAGCTCCCACAACCGGTCGGGCTTCGGCGTCACCGGATTTCCGTCGTAGAGAACGACGGACGAACCGGCGACGAGACCCGACAAAAGGATGTTCCACATCACCCAGCCTGTCGTGGTGAAGTAGAACATGCAGGAGGTTGGCTTGAGGTTCAGATGGAAATGCGTGAACTTCAGCGCTTCGAGCAGAATGCCGCCATGTCCGTGCACGAAGGGTTTAGGCAATCCGGTTGTGCCCGACGAATAGACGATCCAGAGCGGATGGTCGAATGCGGTATCCTCGAAGGTGAAGGCGTTCACCTCCGGCCGCGCCATCAGCGTCGCCCAGGAAATCGCGCCCGGCACGACCGGTGCCATGTTGAACGCGGCATCTGCGCCCGGCACGTGAACCACATGCGCGAGCGAGGGCAGGGCGTCGACCATCGCCCTGACCTCCGCACGGCGGTCGAACGACTTGCCGCCATAGCGATAGCTGTCGGTCGCGAACAATACCTTCGGCGTGATCTGGCTGAACCGGTCGATGACGCTCGCCGCGCCGAAATCGGGCGAACAGCTCGACCAGACGGCGCCGATGCTGGCACTGGCGAAGAAGGCAATGGCGGCTTCCGTCACGTTCGGCAGATAGGAGGCGACGCGGTCGCCCGGTCCGACGCCGAGCTCCCGCAGCGCCGTTGCAAGTTTGAACACACGCGATTTCAGCTCGCTCCAGCTTGTCGTCCGCGCCGCGCCTTCTTCACTTGCCGCATAAATCGCCGTCTTCTCGCCGTCGCCCTTCGAGAGCAGCGTCTCGATATAGTTGACCCGCGCGCCGGGAAACCACGTCGCGCCCGGCATCGCCGCGTCGCGCAACACGCAATCGTAGGGCGCCGAGGACGTCACGTCGAAATAGTGCCACACCGCTTCCCAGAACGCCGCGATATCGTCCACCGACCAGCGCCGCAATTGCTCGTAGGTCCGGAAGCTGTGGCCGCGCGTGTTGAGCCAACTGATAAACGCGGTGACGTTGGCATTCGCCGCCATCTCCGCCGACGGCGACCAGAGCAGGTCTCCCATATTGGCCACGGCTTTTCCTTCCGCTTTTTCGAGGTTGATCGCGGAATGCTAAACGCGCCGCCGCCGCCGCTCCCCACCCGTTCGGGCGGCGTTCCGCGGCCCCGATTGCGCCCCGCGCGCACCCCCTTCGTGTAATTCCGGCGACGCCGCCGATCGGGGAATGTCGAGCCGGGGTGAAAATGTTCCGACGCCAGCACAGCCGATGCAGCGCCGGAATAGTCGACTGGGCGCCTCACTTTCTAGTGCTTCCGGGCATCGCCACTCTTTAGGGCGGGGCGCGGCACAGGCCGGTCGCCCACGATCCGCAAGCCGCAAATACGGCGGGTCCGCTGGACGAGGCGGGCTCGGTTCAGAGACTAAATGATTTACAAAAGAAACAATTTATGGAATGAACGAAGTGCCGGAGGGGCATGGGGGTCGGTAAAAGGGGGGAGTGCCGGGTGGAGCGTCTGAGTGTTCGATTGGCCCGAGCCGCCATGGCGTACAGGTGGCTGTCGCTGTTCGTGATCGTTGCGATCACGGCCTTTTTTGCGATGGGTCTGAAGAATGTCGAACTGAAAACAATCTTCAGCGATCTTCTGCCCAAGAACCATCCGTTCGTGCAGACCTACAAGGATCATCCGAACTTCGGGAATCCGCTCACCGTCACCATCATGATCAAGCGCAAGGACGGGGACATCTACAACCCCGAAACGCTTGCCAAGGTCTGGGATCTGACACGCGATGTCGATCTGGCGCCCGGGGTCGATCACGACCAGATACTTTCGGTCGCCACCGAAAAAGCGCGTTACGCCGAAGCGACACCGGACGGCATCGACTCCCGCCCGCTGATGGAAGATCACCCGCCGCGAACGGCGGAGGAGATTGCCGAGTTTCGTTCGCGCGTCCTGAAGGCGCCGAATGTGCGAACCTTCATGATCTCGGAGGACGAGACGGCGACGCTGGTCAACGCGACCTTCATCGAGCGTCTGCTCGACTACGGCGAGACGTTCGAATACCTGGACAAGCTGGTCAAGGACGCACAAGACGACAAACACGAAGTCCACATGGCCGGCCAACCGGTCCTGACCGGGTGGGTTTACTTCTACGAACAGCAGATGTTGGGTATCTTCGCGATCACCGCCCTCGCGTTGCTGCTCGCGCTGGTCTTCTACATGCGCAATGTTGTCGGCGTTGTGGCGCCGCTGGTAACCAGCATTGTAGCGGCTATCTGGGGTTTCGGCTTTGTCGGCTGGATCGGTCAGCCGATCGAACCGCTGATTATGGTAGTGCCGCTCCTGCTGGTCGCCCGCTCGTTCAGCCACTGCGTGCAGTTCACCGAGCGCTACTACGAAATTCTGGATCACGTGAAGGATCGCCGCCGGGCCGCGGAGGTGTCGCTCAGCGTGATGATGGCACCGGGTGTACTCGGCATCACAACGGATGCGCTTGGTCTCTTCATCATCGGTGTCGCACCCATTCCGGCGATGGAACGATTTGCGCTTTTTTGCGGTTTCTGGGCGTTGATCCTCATCCCGACCAATGTCTTCCTGACGCCGCTTCTGATCATGTTGCTGCCCAAGCCGCGCAATGTCGGCCGGATGGTCGGCGCCGGAAATCCGAAGAGCGGCTATAGCGGCATTCGGATGCTGCTGAGTGCTATCGGGCGTCTGTCCATTGGCAAGATGTCGGTGCTGACCGCCATCGGCGTTATGGTGCTGGCGGTCGTCAGCTTCAACAAGGTGCTCGACATCAAGATCGGAAATCCGGTCGAAGGCAGTAATCTTCTGTGGGAAGACTCCGAGTTCAACGTCGCAGTTGCCAATATCAACAGTCATTTTCCGGGTCTGAACACCCTCGAAATCGTGTTCGAGTCGAAGTCGCCGGACAGCCTCGACCGCGTCGTGCGCAAGGCGGAGACGGTGCTGACGATGCAGCGCCTGCAGCATTTGCTCGAGAGTCAGCCCAATCCACCCGAAGCATCGCTTTCGTTCGCCGACTACCTGCCGGAGGCCAACCGCCTGTTCAGCGGCGGCAATCCGAAATGGGCGCCGCTCGACCATGACGACGCGGCAGTCAGTGCGGCCGCCGGCGCATTGATGGTAGGCACCGGACCGAAGGCATTCCTGCATGTCAGCGATTTCGAGCAACGCAACGGCACGGTGTCGCTCTGGTACAAGGACAACAAGCAGGAAACGGTCGACGAGGCCCTGCGCCAGGCGCGTGCGGCACTGGAGATCATTGGAACCGACTACGACGATTTCCGCATTCGCCTCGGCAGCGGCACCATCGCCTTGCAGCAGTCGATCAACGACACTGTCGATACATATCAGTGGATCATTCTTGGTCTTCTGAATGTCGTCATTCTGATCACTTGCAGTCTGGCCTATCGCTCGGTGGTGGCCGGCATCATGTTGCTGATCCCGGTCAACCTGTCGAACCTGCTTCTCGCTGCGGTGATGACCCAAATGGGCATCGGCCTTGACGTCAACACATTGCCCATCGCGGCAATCGGCGTCGGTGTCGGCATCGATTACGGCATCTACCTGCTGAGCCGCATCTACGAAGAATACCAGATGCGCAAGGACATGGCCGCCGCGATCCTCACGGCCGTGACAACGACGGGCAAAGCCATCTTCTTCACCGCGACGATTGTGCTCATCGGCATCATGCCCTGGTACTTCCTGTCGGCGCTGAAGTTCCTGGCCGACATGGGTCTGCTGCTGGTGATGGTCATGCTGATCAACATGGTCATCGCGCTGATCGTCGTGCCGCTGCTCGTCTGGTTGATCCGTCCACGATTCATTGATTCCAAGAAATTGCTTGTCAGCGAAGGCATCGATCTCTCGGCCTTGTCGGCCGAAATCGATGAAGGAGCTGCGGCGCCTCGCGCAAAAGCTGCCGAGACGGCCAGACACACGGAGATTGATTTGAACGAGATGGCCCCGATCCGGCCCTGATCTGGGTTGGAGGGTTCCTGTCCTACTGGGAGGAGGAAGGAAATGCGAATTCGGAAATACGACAGAGAGTTCTCGCGCCGGACTTTCATGGAAAAGTCCCTGAAGGGGATCGCCACCGCCGGCGTCCTGGCCCCGCTTTGGCCGGAAATCGCCAGATCGGGCACGATCGACAAAGTCTACCCCGACGAGTTGCTTTCGATCGAGATGTATACGAAGGGGCAGGTCAAGCCGGGCGATGTGATCACCGCGGACAATGTCGAGGCGGTCAAAGATCTGCTCGATCCGATCGCCTACCGGCAAGTCAAGGAAATGGGCCGGCGTATCAATATCGTCGAAACGACCCGCGATGTAACAAAGCTCTATCCGCATGAGTATCTCGAGGCGACGCTCCGCAACGCGGGCCGTGCGCGCTTCGATACCGATGGCAATGTCGTTACTGATGACGGCAAGCCATGGATTGGCGGCAATCCGTTTCCGAATGCCCAGACGGGTGAGGAGGCCTTCAGCAATCTGACGCTGTCCTGGGGCCGGCACGACGAGTCGGTCTATGCCGTGCGCGACTGGGATATTTCACCGGGCGGCACGCTGTCCTATCAGTACGATTTCGTCTGGGCCGAGCAGAACACGGTCGGCCTCGTCAATAAGTCGTCGCCCTATCAGGCTGGCGACGAAGACAAGCTGCGCTATCAGGCGGTCTGGTTCACCTCGCCGACCGATGCGCGGGGAACGGCCTTCCTCAATACCTGGCACTACGACCAGCGCAAGTTCCCGGACCTGCTCGGCTACCTGCCGGCCTTCAAGCGCGTTCGCAACTTCCCGACCAACCAACGCTTTGAGCCACTGGTTCCCGGCATCACGATCTTCCTGTCGGACGCCTGGGCGGCCGGCGACCCGATGCTCACCTGGGGCAACTACAAGGTCATCGGCACGAAGCCACATCTGGGCGCCGTTTCGGGCAACTGGACCGGCAAGACGAACGCAAACTGGGAACGCGAAGTTCACGGGGGACCGCAGGGTCAGACTTTCTTCGAGGACTACAAGGAGCTGATCCCCGAAGTGCTGGTGGTCGAGGCCGAACCCATCGGCTATCCGCGCGCACCGGTCGGCAAGAAGCGCGTCTATATCGACGTTCGAAACATGATGTTCGTGTCCTACCTCACCTATGACCGGCGCGGCGAAATCTGGAAGTCCTTCGAGCCGGCATTCAGTCAGTACCAGGACGGGGATGCGAGCTTCATGGACGGCGGCCATCCGCTCTGGTCATGGACCCATGTGCACAGCCACGACGTGCAGTCGAACCGCATGAGCCGTTTCGTACAGGCGAAGCAGATCACCGGCGGCTTTGGCCCGGAATACAACATCGGGCCGAGTATCTACGACAGATACCTGACGGCTCAGGCCATACGGCGTTTCGGAACATAGGAATCGGCGCGGCGCCGGATTGTCCGGCGCCGTTCCTGTTCCAGGAGGAGCTGTCTTGAAGATAACCGTTCTCGCAGTACTGGCCCTTGTTCTGGCACCGGTCATCGCCACCGCGGCGGCGACAGGCAACGACCCGTCGGTCAGACATCAGGGCACGTCGCATGATGCGCTGTTCGACGTCGTATTCGACGGTGCACGGGGCGTTGCCGTCGGCAGCGGCGGTACGGTGCTTGAGAGTGATGATGGCGGAAAGAGCTGGACGCACGGCGTTCGTCCTGACACTGAGCTGGCCTTGTTGGGCGTCGTCGCGAAGGGTGACCGACGTTTTGTTGTCGGGCAATCCGGGCAAGTATTTCGTTCAACGGGACGTGCATGGACATCGCTTGAAAGCGGAACCGAGGAGCGTCTCTTCGCTGTCGCGCTGGGCGATGGCAGATCGGTTGTCGTTGTCGGTGCCTTCGGAACTATTCTGGTTTCGCGTGACGATGGCGAAAGCTGGTCGCGTGTTGAACTCGACTGGACGTCCATTCTCGGTGACTACCTCGAACCGCATTTCTACGCGGTGCATATCGACGGCGACATCGTGACCGTCGGCGGTGAATTCGGTCTGGTTCTTCGATCCACGGATAGGGGAACGACATGGCGCGTCGCGCACAAGGGCGACGCCTCGATCTTCGATCTCGCTTTCAACGGCAGGGCCAAGGGTCTGGCGATTGGCCAGAACGGGCTTGTTCTTCGCACCGAAGACGGAGGCACAAGCTGGCGTCGTATGGCGCCGCTGGGAGAAACCAATCTGCTCGGCGTCTGGCTGTCCGGCGAACATGCGTTGGCAGTCGGTATCCGCGGTGCGTTTTCCAGCCGCGACGGCGGGCGCACATGGAAGACATTGACGGCGAGCGACGTCGATACCGCCTGGTACCAGGCAGTCGCTTCGCCGGATGACCGCGACACGCCCGTCGCGGTCGGCCATCGAGGACGCGTTCTTGAGATGATGGAGTGAGCCGCTGGTCGGCTCGGGGATTTTTTGGTTCCGACGGGTTCGGATTATCCAAGGGAGGGGAGAAGATGTCTCGTAAACCTATCTCGGCCGCAGGAGGGCTTCTGGCTTGCGCGGTGTTGACACTGGGGGCGATTTCTTTCGTACAGGAAGCGGGCGCCGTCGACTTCAACGTTCAAGGATTTATTCGTCAGGAGCCGGCGATCAAGCTCACCGACGAGGAGAATCCCTTCAACCAGCGGGGCAACCTGTACAACGGGGTGACCGTGACGCAGGATTCGACCCTGCTAAATCTGATCCCGGGCTTCCCGCCGGTCGGCTTTCCGCCCGGCAGCGTGTCGGTGACAAATCGCCCTATTAGCGGCGCCGACAACGACCTCAATCTGATGGCGACCCGCATCGAGGTCGATTTTCAGGCAAGTGTGAACCAGAACTGGACGGGCTTCGCTCGCCTGCGTGGCTATTTCCAGCCGGATGTATTTGACAGCTACGGCGATCCGGAATTCTTTGCCACACCGTTCTGGGGGGGCGATCGGGCGACTTTGTTCGAAGTCAACGGCAAGAACTACATGATGGATCTGCCGTCGTTGTACCTCGACTATTCGGATGGCCCGCTCTGGGTGCGCTTCGGCAATCAGCAAATTGCCTGGGGCGAGTCGCTTTTCTTCCGCGTGCTCGACGTGCCGAACGGCCTCGATTTGCGCCGTCACCTTCTGCTCGATCTCGTCGCCGAAGAATTCGCCGACGAGCGCGTCTCGTCGCCGGGCGTACGCGGCTCGTACCGCATTTCGAATGATCTCGAAATTGAGGCGTTTACGCAGTTGTTCAACCCGTCGGTACTGGCAAATCCCGACACACCCTACAACGTGATCCCGTCGCAGTTCACGATCCATCAAGAAGAAGGCTTCGACGACGCCAAGGGCGCAATGAACGTCGGCACTCGCGTACAGGCACAGTTCGGTGACGTCGCCGTTCAGGCGATCGCCGTCAACCGCCGCAATCCGGACGGCGTTTTCCACTGGACGGAGTCGGGCGTCAATACAGACATTCCCGGCTTGCCGGGTAGCGGCGCCGTGCTCGCCATGACGCCGTTTGAAGTCAGCTCCACCGGCGTCTATTCGGCGGCCGAGTGGTTCACCTACGCCGGCATGGCCCGCCTGAACGGCTTCACTGGATTTAACGCGGCCGTAAACGAGTTCCCGGCGACCGCACTTCTCAATGCGGCGCCCGTGCCCAATCAAGCGTTTGCGGCCGCCGAACTGGATTACTTCTTTCAGTTGACGCCGCTTCGGGGTCACATCACGCGCATTTACCAGCGTGAAAACATCTTCGGTCTCGGCGCCAACTATATTGTCAAGGCGGGGCCGGAATCGTTCTTCGATCAGCTGGTGATCCGCAGCGAGTTCACTTACACGCCGGACAAGAAGTTCACCAGCCCGGATCTGAGCCGCACTCTGATCGAGGAGGACGAATATGTCGCCTCGCTGGTCTTCGAGAAATATCACCGCTTCACGCAGGAATTTCCGGCGACATTCATGGTGCTGCAATATCTGCACAAATCGGAGAGCGATCTGTTCGGCCGTCACCTGAGCGGCATGGGCGCGACGGGCGACAGGACAACGGGCCTGCCGAGCGGCGAAAACTCCTTCAATGCCGTCGCCTTCGCGGTTCAGCAGCCTTTCCCGAATCTGATCTGGCGGGCCGACTTCTCGGTTCTCTACGACATCAACGGCGGTGCTCTGATCCAGCCCGGCCTCAAGTGGAAGCCGAACGAGGCCTGGACCGCCGAAGTCTTTGCCAACATCGCGCTGAGCGACGGCGGCAACGACGACATCATCGATACGATCGACTGGGCAGACGAACTGGCATTCCGCATTACCTACCAGTTCTGAGACCGGTCAATCGAAGGCTCCGCCCGGAGCGTCGGCGCAGGATATCAGGCCTTTTCAGGATGAGGCGCTGTGTCCCCCCAAAGCGTACCGGCGATCCGGGCGGATGCCGTTCCGGTATGAAAATACCCGGCGGAGAAGCTGATGTATTTGCGGCGCTACACGCATGATTATTCTCGCCGCCTGTTTCTGGAACGGCTGGCGGCCGGTGTCGTCAGTCTCGGTGTGACGGCGCCGCTCTGGCCGGCCCTGGCCGCGCAGGGCGATGCGTCGCGTGCTTATCCGGACGAGCTTCTGTCGATCGAGGGCTACACGAAGGGCGCCATCTCGACGGGCGGCAGGATCGACGCCGGCAATGTCGATCTCGTGAAGGATCTGCTCGATCCGATCCGCTATCGCCAGATCAAGGAGCTTGGCCGTATCCTCGAAATCGTGCCGCCGACCACGGAACTGATGGAACTCAGTCCCTGGGAATATCTGGAGGCGACGTTCCGCAACAGCGGGAAAGCGCGCTTCGACGCACGTGGCAATGTGGTGACGGAGGAGGGCGAGCCCTGGATCGGAGGCAATCCGTTTCCGAATCCGAAAAGCGCCCTGGAGATTTTCGCCGGTTTGACGCTGAGCTGGGGTCGCCACGACATCTCGGTCTATGCGACGAAGGAATATGACCTCGCACCCAACGGCTCGATCGACTACCGCTACGAGTCTGTCTGGGCCGAGCTTGCTCCCGTAGGGCGCGTCGCGGTCGATCCAATGCCGTACTGGACGGAGTTCAAGGACAAGCTGCGTTTCCAGTCGGTCGCCTTCACCTATCCCAATGAGGAGAAGGGTACATCGTTCCTCAACATCTGGTCTTACGACCAGAACGAATTTCCTGAGCTCTATGGTTATCTTCCCGCATTCAAACGCATTCGGCGTTTTCCGACCAATCAGCGCTTCGAACCGCTGATAGCGGGTTCGACGCTATACTTGTCCGACGCGTGGGCAGCCGGCGATCCACTGTTGACCTGGGGCAACTACCGCCTTGTGCATCAGGGGCCGGCGCTGGCGGCGCTCTCAGGCGGCTGGGCAGCCGATCATCCGAACTGGGAACACAAGACCCATGGCGGCCCGAACGGCGACAGCTTCTGGGATACGAAGGTGCAACTCGTGCCGGAGGCGCTTGTCGTCGAGGCGGAACCGGTGATGTTTCCGCGCGCACCGGTCGGCAAGAAACAAGTCTGGTTCGACGCGCGGACATTGTTGCCCTTTGTGATGGTGTCGTTCGACCGCAAGGGCAAGGTGTTCCGGTCCTTCGACGGGGCGTTCTCCCAGTACCAGCAGGGCGATGCCGTCGTGATGGATGGCAAGCACCCCTATTGGTCATGGACTCATGTTCACGCCCACAACATCCAGACCAATCGCATCACCCGGCTTGAGCAGGTGCGCCAGGTCAGAGGCGGTCACACAATGATGGTCAACGACCAGTCGGCTTATGACCGCTATCTGACGACCCATGCGCTTCGCCGTCTCGGCATGTAGACGTACTCACTCCGCTGGCATGACGCGCAGCAGGCTGCCGTTTTCCTTGTCCGTCAGCAGATAGAGATAGCCGTCGGGTCCTGCGCGCACCTCACGGATGCGCTGGCCAAGTTCGCCGAACAGCTCTTCCTGGCCGGCGACGGCCCCATCGACAAGATGAACGCGGCGGACGTGCTGTCCCGCCAATGCGCCGACAAAGAGGTCGCCTCGCCATTGCGGAAACCTGTCGCCCCGATAGAGGGTGAAGCCGGCCGGCGCGATCGACGGTGTCCAATGCAGCAAAGGCTGCTCCATGCCTTCATATTCGACAAATGGCGAAATGCGCGCGCCGGAATAGTCGATCCCGTGGGTGATCACGGGCCAGCCATAATTCTTGCCGGGTTCGATGACGTTGATTTCGTCGCCGCCCTGTGCCCCGTGCTCATGGGCGTAAACGCGGCCGGTTGCGCTATCGTGGAGAATGCCCTGCACGTTGCGATGACCGTAGGACCATATCTGCGGCAACGCATCATCGCGTCCAACAAATGGATTGTCCGCAGGCACGCTGCCATCGTCGTTGATGCGGATGATCTTGCCCAGATGATTATCGAGCATCTGCGCATGCTCGCGATAATCGAAGCCATCGCCGGTCGTCACAAGCAGTGTGCCATCCGGCAGGAAGAGCAGCCTGCCGCCATAATGAACGGGTGTATCCTTCAGCGGCTCGACCTCGAAAATCACCTCAAGATCGTGCAGCGAAGCGCCGTCAAACCGCGCCCGCGCAACACGCAATGCGTTGGCGCCCGCCGTGCCGTGCACATAGGACAGATAGAGCAGGCGGTTTGTAGCGAAGTCGGGATGGAGGACGGCGTCGAAGAGACCGCCCTGGCTGCGGAAAAACACAGGCGGTATACCGGCCACCGGATCGGGCGACAGCGTGCCATCCTTGATCGATCTGATCTGGCCGCTCAGCTCGACGACGAGCATCGACCCGTCGGGCAGGAATGTCAGGCTCCAGGGATGATCGAGCCCCTCGGCAACCGGCACGATCCGGTAGTCGGCGGCTGCAGGCTCCTGGGCAATTGCCGCCCCGGCAAGCGCTCCCGACAAAGAAATCGTCAGCGCAAGGCCCAGTATCCGTTTGCTCATTTGCCTGATTCCCGTCCCCTATGCTTCCATTCTGTGCAATCCTAGCGTGAGATCGGGGCAGAAAGAAATCATGAGGGCGAAAATGTGGGTCTTGAGGGTGGTGCTGGCCTTTGTTCTGGCGGTGATCGTTGCGACGGTGCTCGGCGCGGTCGCGCATACGCAGTTCGTTCTGGCACGCCTTTCGGGCCTCGGTGTCGACATATCGTTGGGTGAACGGCTGTCGACGACGCTGCACGATATCGTCGGCATGGCGCCGCTCTTCGGCGCGATCGTCGGTTCGGGCTTCATCGTCGCAATGGCCGCCGCCGCGCTGGTCTACCGGCTGGCCGGCATCCAGCGGACGTTGATTTATACGGTCGCGGGCGCGATCTCGCTATGCGTGACGCTGCTGGTGATGAATTCGGTTTTCGAGATCACGGCCATCGCCGGGGCGCGCTCGACGCTCGGCTTCCTTGCCCAGATGGCGGCCGGCGCCGTCGGCGGTCTGACCTTTGCAAAGGCACTGCCGGCGCGGTGAACGCCGAAAAAGTACTGTTGCGTTCCGGTTTCGGGTCGCAGCAATTCGGATGCTTGCCGTAGCTGAAAATCTTGCCTCTTTGCGTCAGCCGGTGCAGCCTGTGGACATGGCGGGGCGGCAACGTCACGCATGTATCACTGCCGGAACTGCGGGGTATCGCGTTTGCCTGGAGCGGTAAAAGCCTATGTCAGATATGTCGAGGCGGTGAACCGCGTGGTCGGGCGCCTGGCGATGTACCTGATCTTCGTAATGATCGGCATCCTGCTCTATTCGTCCTTTTCCCGTACCTTTTACAATGTACCCATCGTCTGGGTGATGGAGATGGGCCAGTTTCTGCTGGCCGCCTACTATCTGCTGGGCGGGGCCTATGCCATGCAGATCGACGGCCACGTCAGGATGGACCTTCTCTACGGCCGGCTGTCGCCGCGCAGGAAGGCCTTCACCGACACCATCACCGCGTTCTTCCTGATCTTCTACCTGGTGGTCCTGCTGATGGGCGGCATATCGAGCACCGAATATGCGCTCACCTACGGCCAGAAAAACTACACCGCCTGGGGGCCGCCTCTGGCGCCCATCAAGATCATCATGACCGTCGGCATCGGTCTGATGCTGCTGCAGGCGGTCGCAATCTTTTTCCGGGACCTTGCGCGCGTTCGCGGTGAGGAGCTCGAATGAGCTACGAGTTGATCACGCTGCTGATGTTCTCGTCGCTGATGCTGCTGCTGCTTACCGGCCAGCGCGTCTTCGGCGCGATCGGTTTCGTCGCCGCCGCTGCCGCGCTGCTTCTCTGGGGCGACGGCGCCTCCGAAATGCCGTTCAACGCCAGCTTCATTGTCCTCAACTGGTACCCGCTGCTGACGCTGCCGCTCTTCATCTACATGGGCTACATGCTGTCGGAATCGGGCATCGCCAACGATCTCTACAAAGCGTTTCACGTCTGGATGGGCCCGCTCAGCGGCGGCCTCGCCATCGGCACCATCGGCCTGATGGTCGTGATCTCGGCGATGAACGGCCTCAGCGTCGCAGGCATGGCGATCGGCGCCAGCATCGCATTGCCGGAATTGCTGCGGCGCGGTTATGACAAGATCATGGTCACCGGTGTCATCCAGGCCGGCAGCTCGCTCGGCATCCTGATCCCGCCCAGCGTCGTTCTGGTGCTTTATGCGATGATCGCGCGCCAACCCGTGTTGCAGCTCTGGCTCGCGGGCGTCGTGCCCGGACTGATCATGGCGGCCTTCTTCGCTATCTACATCTACATCCGATGCCGCCGAAACCCTGCGCTCGCACCCACTCTGCCGCCTGAGGACCTTGATGTCGGTTTGAGGGAAAAGCTCCTGCTGCTGCGCGCAGGCATCGCGCCGCTGGCGATATTTTTTGCGATGATGGGTCTCTTCCTGATGGGCGTAACGAGCCTCGTCGAAAGCGCTGCGGTTGGAGCCGCCGCCGCAACTCTCACAGCCCTCGTCAAGCGCCGTCTCACCGGCCATGTGCTGGACGAGACGATGCGCAAGACGCTCAGCATCACCTGCATGTTCATGTGGATTATTCTCGCCGCCCTGTGCTTCGGCGCGGTCTATGACGGGCTCGGAGCCAAGCGTGCCATATCGGCGCTGTTTCTCGAGACATGGGATCTGACCCCGTGGGAAATCCTCATTATGATGATGGTTTCCTTCGTCATTCTCGGCATGTTCCTCGACGACACCGCGATGCTGGTCATCGTCGCGCCCCTTTATGTTCCGCTGGTCATCAGTCTCGGGTTCAACCCGATCTGGTTCGGCGTACTCTATGTGATGACCTGCCAAGTGGCCTACATTACCCCGCCTTTTGGCTATAATTTGTTCCTGATGAGGGCGATGGCGCCACCCGAGATAACGCTTGTCGACATCTACCGGTCAATCGTACCGTTTGTATTCATTATGCTGATCACGATCGGTATCGTGATGGCATTTCCTCAGCTGGCCCTTTGGCTGCCTGATTTGTATGCCGGACGATGAGTGGGACGTTCGACGCCGGATTTCAACGGTCATCCGGCGTCTGAACGAAAGAGATCGAAACAGGACCGTGGACGGACTTCTTCATTCGAGCGGATTGGCGCCCGATGTTCATCGGGCGCAACCCGGAACATTCCAGTGGATAGGGAGCCAATCGAGATGAACGACCGCACGAAACTGAACAAACGCGACTTTCTGAAAAAGGCCGGTGTGGCGACGGTCGCCGCCGCCGGCGCGACGACACTGGCCGCGCCCTATGTGAAGGCGCAGAGCCCGATTAAATGGCGCATGCAGACTTATGCAGGTGCCTCGCTTGCCGAACACGTCATCAAGCCATCGATCGACGAGTTCAACAAGGCCGCCAACGGCGAAATGGAAATCGAACTCTTCTACGCCGACCAACTGGTGCCGCAGGGCGAACTTTTCCGCGCCGTACAGAACGGCACGATCGACGCCGCGCAAAGCGACGACGACAGCATGGCCTCACCCGTGGACGTTTCGGTCTTCGGTGCCTACTTCCCCTTCGCCTCGCGCTACGGTCTCGACGTGCCGGTGCTGTGGGAGTGGTACGGCCTACGCGAGCTCTGGGAGGAAGCCTATGCCGAAGTGCCGGGTGTCACCTGGCTCAGCGCCGGCGCATGGGACCCGTGCAACTTCGTCACCAACAAGCCGATCCGTTCGCTCGAAGACCTGAAAGGCCTGCGCGTCTTCACCTTCCCGACGGGCGGCACGTTCCTGCAGCGTTTCGGCGTCGTGCCGGTGACGCTGCCGTGGGAAGACATCGAAGTGGCGATCCAGACCGGCGAACTCGACGGCGTCGCCTGGTGTGGTGCCACCGAGACCTACACGGTCGGTTGGGCCGACATCACGAAATACTATCTCACCAACAACATTTCCGGTGCCTGGGCGGGGTCCTACATCGCCAACACCGAGAAATGGGAAGCGCTGCCTGAGCATCTGAAAACGCTCTTCAAGCTTTCCATGGACAGCTCTCACTATTATCGTCAGCACTGGTACTGGTGGGGCGAGGCGCATTATCGCACGACCGGCGGCAAGCTCGAACTGACGACCATACCCGAAGCGGAGTGGAAAACGGTCGAAGACGAGGCGCTGAAGTTCTGGGACGAGATTGCCCAGAAGAGTCCGCGCAACGCCAAGATCGTCCAGATTCTGAAGAACTACGCTGACACGATGCGCAAGGCCGGTGCGCCCTATCGCTACGGCTAGCCTTGGTTCGACGGTTGGAACGCGGGCTCCATCAGACGGTATATCGCCCTGAAGATGGAGCCCGCTTTTTTCCGGCGCCCCGTGTGAAACGGAAACGCTTGCGATGAAGGCGAGAACGAGGCGCGTACTTGCACATTTCCTCGTAGCGGCTCTCTTCTGCTCGATCGCCGCGTGTGACGACTATCCCAAGGATCCTGAAGGTACATTCGACCGCGTTCGCGGCGGCACGCTTCGCGCCGGCCTCATGGAAAACCCTCCATGGGCCATGCGCGAGGAGGGAAGGCCTTCCGGCATTGAGGTTCGCCTTGTCGAGGACTTGGCCGCATCGCTCAATGCGCATGTGGAATGGGCGGATGGTACGGGTTCGCAGGCGCTTCATGCGCTGAAGGAACACAGGCTCGACCTGGTTGTGGGGGGGCTTCTTGAGACCGATCCGTGGGTCGCGAAAGTCGGATTCACGCGGCCTTATGTCCCGGACAAAAAACATGTGGTGGCGGTGCCTGGCGGCGAGAACGCCTGGCTCATAGCTGTCGACCGCTTCATGGCGCAGCATGGTCCCAGAGTGGTGGCGGAATTCCAGGAGGCCGCCAAATGAGAGTTCGCGCGCCTTTCGTCTGGCCCGAAGACAAGGCGAAGCTCCGCCGTCGCGCGATCGTGCTTGAGTGGGCAACGCTCGGCTCGATGGGAACGGCCGTCATTGTTCTCTATTTCGTCCTCGGCAATTCACAGGCAATGCGCACGGCATGGATCGAGGATGTGCTGAGCCTGATCCCGGCAACAGCTTATCTCGTCGCCTCCGCCGTCGAACAGCGCAAGCCGACGACGCGCTTCCCGCTCGGCTACTATCGTGCGGTTTCAATCGCTCATCTTGTCGGCGCAACCGCCATTCTGGTGGTTGGCTGTTATGTACTCGTCGAAAGCGCGGCAAAGCTCGTTGAGCAAGAACACCCGACCATTGGCCTGATGTCGGTCTTCGGCTGTGAAGTGTGGGGCGGCTGGCTGATGATGGCCGCGTTGTTCTACAGCACGGTGCCGCCGGTCATACTCGGCCGCCTGAAAATGCCGATCGCGCGCGAGATACACGACAAGCCGCTTCTTGCCGATGCCGCGATCCAGAAGGCGGACTGGATGACGGGAACAGGCGCCATCGTCGGCATTGCGGGTGTCGGCTTCGGCTTCTGGTGGGCGGACGCCGTGGCAGCGCTTTTCATATCGGTCGACATCGTGCGAGATGGTGTCCGCCACAGTATGCGGGCGATGGGCGACCTTGCCGACAGGATTCCACACACGGTTCGCGGTGACGCGGTGCATCCGGCAATTCGCGTCGCGCGCGATGCCGCGGCCGGCGTCGACGGCGTCGCAAGAGCGGATGTGAAGCTGCGCGAGGAAGGACATTTGCTGACCGGCATCGTCTATGTCGAGCTTCGAAGTGATGCCGCCGTGGTCGATTGTGTGGACCGGGTGCGCAAGGCCGTGGAGGACAGCGACTGGCGGCTCTACGACATCTCGGTGATGCCGGTCCGGCCGGGCACGATCTGATTTCCGTCGGGTCAGCGGTGACAGGCCGCCTGCCTGCGATCGCGGGCTTTGACAGATAGTAAATGCGTATTATCGTTTGGCCGGCGCGGCGCGCGATTTGGCATGCGGCGCCTGCTCGCGAGCAGGCGATTCAAAGGGACACCAGAGGAGGGTCGGATGGCCGGGAATACGAATGGCGACCAGGCAGAGCTCGGTTTCGATCCGGCGGCCCTGAAAGAGAAGTATCGTGCCGAGCGCGACAAGCGTCTGCGTGCCGACGCCAACGAGCAATATGTCGAGATCAAGGGCAAGTTCGCGCATTATCTCGAAGACCCCTATGTCGAACCGGGTTTTGCACGTGAACCGCTGACGGACGAGGTCGATGTCGTGGTCGTCGGCGGCGGCTTCGGCGGCCTGCTGGCTGGTGCGCGCCTGCACGAGGCTGGCGTCGAAAGCATCCGCATGATCGAGAAGGGCGGCGACTTCGGCGGCACCTGGTACTGGAACCGCTATCCGGGTGCGGCTTGCGATATTGAATCCTATATCTATCTGCCGCTCCTCGAAGAGGTCGGCTACATGCCGGTTGAGAAATATTCGAAGGCTGCCGAGATTCTCGAACACAGCCGCGCCATCGGCCGGCATTTCGACCTCTATCGCGATGCGCTGTTCCAGACAGAAGCCACCGCGCTTCACTGGGACGACGGCATTGCGCGCTGGATCGTTCGCACCAATCGCGGCGACGCCATCAAGGCGCGCTTCGTGGTGACGGCAAGCGGCCCGCTCCACCGGCCGAAGCTACCCGGCATCCCCGGCATCGAAAGCTTCAAGGGTCATTCCTTCCACACCAGCCGTTGGGACTACGAATATACCGGTGGCGATTGCAATGGCGGTCTCGACGGCCTGAAGGACAAGCGCGTCGGTATTATCGGCACTGGCGCGACGGCGGTGCAATGCGTGCCGCATCTCGGCGCTCACGCGAAGGAACTCTACGTCTTCCAGCGCACACCCTCATCCATCGACGTGCGCAACAACCGTCCGACCGATCCGAAATGGGCGAAAAGCCTGCCCGATGGCTGGCAGCAGCACCGCATGGACAATTTCAACACGCTGGTCTCCGGCGGCTATCAGGAAGAGGACCTCGTCAACGACGGCTGGACCGACATCATCGGCAATCTTTTGATGATGGCGCGCAAGAACACCGGTGATCGCTCGCCGGCCGACATGGCCGAAATGGTTCAGCTCGCCGACTTCCAAAAAATGGAATCGATCCGCAAGCGCGTCGAAACCGTGGTCGCGAATCCCGCCAAGGCCGAGGCGCTGAAGCCCTGGTACAACCAGTTCTGCAAGCGCCCCTGCTTCCACGACGAATATCTCGAAACCTTCAACCGCCCGAATGTCCACCTGATCGATACGCTAGGGCGCGGCGTCGAACGCATCGGCGAGCACTCGATCTTCGCCAATGGCCAGGAATTCGAAATCGACTGCCTGATCTATGCGACGGGCTTCGAGGTTGGCACCAGCTACACCCGCCGCGCCGGCTTCGAGATCTACGGCCGCGACGGCCTCTCCCTCACCGAGAAGTGGCAGGACGGCATCTCGACCCTCCACGGCATGCACACGCGCGGCTTCCCCAACTGTTTCATCGTGAGCAATTCGCAGTCGGGCTTCACCGCCAACTTTCCGCACATGCTCAACGAGCAGTCGAAACACCTTGCCTACATTGTCAAGGAGTGCATCGATCGTCAGGCGCGCGTCGTCGAAGTGGCGGAAGAAGCCGAGAACGAATGGGTGGATGCCGTCGTCAAGGCGTCGGTATTCAACCGTCGCTTCCTCGAGGAATGCACGCCTGGCTATTATAATAACGAAGGCAAGCCCTCCGACCTCGCCATCCGCAATGGCTTCTATGGCGGTGGTTCGATCGCTTTCATCAAGATACTTGAGGACTGGCGCGCCAAGGGCGGCATGCCGGGACTGGAGTTGCAATAGGACGAGACGCACACGTGAACTGGAGGTCAGCTGACTGGCTGGCTGGGGGACTAGGATTCGAACCTAGATAGGCAGAGTCAGAGTCTGCAGTCCTACCGTTAGACGATCCCCCAAAGCACCGAGCGAAGCCCTGATTTCCGCCATTTCCAGCGAAGAATCGAGAGCGGCATGCGCCTTGGCTGCGCGCGCGAAACCTAGTCGGCGGACCTTCATCCGTCAACACTCTGACGCCGCCTGCATGGCCGCTGTCCATGCGCTTTACCGTGTGGCTCAGCCTGCTACACTGAATTTAACTGAAAGAACAGGGAATCCGGTCGGAAGCGCGGTGCGCGCAAGCGAGACCTCGCCGCTTCCCGGGTCTGAAAACCGTGTGCCCAGAAGCTGACGGCGGTTCCGGCGGCCTCGATTTGGCCGTCGCCGTTGAAAAGGGCCTGTCCGCGCCGCGCCAGCCCTCCGGGGAGGGTGCTGCCGAGGTCGCCAATCCAGTCACCGACGCGCCGGAGACAAAGCAGGGGCATGTCGCCAGCGATCCGCGACATGGCGGCGGTGAAACGGTGCCAAAGCGCCGCCGCCGCCGTGGGCGTCGCGCCAGGCGCCAGGAGGAGGACGCCGGGCAGCCGAAGCAATCTGCGATCGCTCATCCACGCAAATCGTCCGCCGGTCGATCGGCGGCCGATGCGCTCTATGCGGCGCTCGACCTCGGCACCAACAATTGCCGGCTATTGATCGCGCGCCGGAGCGCCGAAGGTTTCAAGGTCGTCGACGCCTACTCGCGCATTGTGCGGCTGGGCGAGGGCCTTGCCCGCACGGGCGCCTTGAGCGACGCCGCAATGACGCGCGCGATAGAAGCGCTGAAAATATGTGCTGACAAGATGGCGCGGCGCGGGGTTACACGTACCTGGACGATTGCCACGGCCGCCTGCCGCACGGCATCGAACAGCGACGCTTTCATCGAGCGCGTAAAACGAGAAACCGGCCTTTCGCTCGAGATCGTCTCGACCGAAGACGAAGCGCGCCTGGCGGTTGCCGGTTGCGCGCCGCTGCTCGACCCTCGTTGTTCATCGGCACTGGTCTTCGACATCGGTGGCGGTTCGACGGAATTGATCTGGTTACGGATGCAGGATGGAGAAACGAGAAGCCGGCCTGTGATCGGAGACTGGATTTCGTTGCCCTGCGGTGTGGTCACATTGGCCGAGCATCATGGCGGTGTCGATGTGCCGGTCGATCTTTACGAACGCATGGTTGCCGAGGTCGGCGAACGGCTCGCCCCCTTCCTGATGCGGGTTCGCGGCATGGATGCAGGGCAAGGCGGTTTTCATCTCCTTGGTACTTCCGGTACCGTCACCACCATCGCCGGCGTTCATCTCGGCCTTGAGCGCTACGACCGAACGCGTGTGGACGGCATCTGGATTTCACCCGCCGACGTTCACCGGGTCACGCAATCGCTCCTTGGCATGAGTTACGGCGAACGCGCAGCGCATCCTTGCGTGGGCGGCGAACGGGCTGATCTTGTACTCGCGGGTTGCGCTATTTTCGAAGCGATCGCCCGCGCATGGCCTGCCGAACGGTTGCGCGTGGCCGATCGCGGCCTGCGTGAGGGCATATTGATGTCGTTGATCGAGAGCGATGCGCGTCGCGGACGCCGCCGTCGCCGCAGGCGCCGCCGCAATGCCAAACGGGCGAACGACATGGCGGCGCAGTCTGCAGAGGTGGAGTAATATGGTCGACGGAAGCAAGAGTGGCGGTGGCAAGGGCGGAAAGAGCGTCGGCAGCGGTGCGCGCGCGCTCAAGGTGCGCGTCAAGACCGCGCGCAAGCGCAGCAATTCGTCGACGCGCTGGCTGCAGCGGCAATTGAACGATCCCTACGTCCATGCGGCGAAGCGCGAGGGCTATCGTTCGCGCGCCGCCTTCAAGCTGGCGGAGATCGACGACAAGTACCGCTTTCTGAAGCCGGGCGGCCATGTGGTCGATCTCGGTTGCGCGCCTGGCGGCTGGAGCCAGGTCGCCGTTGCTCGCGTCAACGCGCAAGGCATGGCCGGCAACAAGCAGGGCCGCGTCATCGGCCTCGACTACCTCGAAATGGATCCCGTGCCGGGCGCCACCATCCTCCGGCTCGACTTCCTCGACGAAGGCGCTGACGCCCGCGTGAAGGAACTGCTGGCGGGCGAGGCCGATGTCGTGCTGTCCGATATGGCCGCGCCGACGACCGGCCACAAACAGACCGACCACATGCGCATCATGTCGCTCTGCGAGATCGCCGCCCAATTCGCGGTCGAGGTGCTGGCGCCTGGCGGAACCTTCCTTGCCAAGGTGCTGCGCGGCGGCACCGAAAACGAACTTCTGACCCTCCTGAAGCGCCATTTCCAGACCGTCCGCCATGTGAAACCCAAGGCGAGCCGCGCTGATTCGGCCGAGATGTATGTGCTGGCCCAAGGCTTTAAGGGGCGTTCCGCAAGCGATTCGGTAGACCTCGAATAACGCCCCAAAACTGCCTTTCCATTCCCCGATATAGATGTTAAAAGCCAGCGCCAACACACGATAGGGTGTGTCCCCGCATCGGGGCCAAGGTAAAGGTTGGCAGTATGATCCGTGAAGCGCTGACGTTCGACGACGTTCTCCTGCTCCCTGCCGCTTCCACGGTTCTCCCAAGTCAGGCCAATACGAAAACGCGACTGACGCGGTCGATTGCGCTCGGCATCCCCATCGTCTCCGCCGCCATGGACACCGTCACGGAGGCGCGCCTCGCTATCGCTTTAGCGCAGGCCGGCGGCATTGGTGTGCTTCATCGAAACATGGACCCCGACGCACAGGCCGAGCACGTGCGCCAGGTCAAGAAGTTCGAAAGCGGTATGGTCGTGAACCCGGTCACCATCGGTCCGGACGCGACGCTGGCCGATGCCTTCGCGCTGATGAAGCATCATGGCATCACGGGCATCCCTGTGGTCGAGGAATCGGGCAAGCTCGCCGGCATTCTCACCAACCGCGATGTGCGTTTCGCCACCAATCTGGCCGAGCCCGTGCGCAACCTGATGACCAAGGAGAGCCTCGTCACGGTGACGGACGGCGTCAGCCAGGAAGATGCCAAGCGCTTGCTGCACAAGCATCGCATCGAAAAGCTTCTTGTCGTCGATGAGGCTTATCGCTGCATTGGCCTCATCACCGTCAATGACATCGAGAAGGCGCAGCTTCACCCCAATGCAGCCAAGGACGAGCAGGGTCGTCTCCGTGTCGCGGCCGCAACGACTGTCGGCGACGAGGGTTTCGCCCGCTCCGAAGCGTTGATGGCCGCTGGTGCCGACGTCATCGTCGTCGACACGGCGCACGGACATTCCGCGCGTGTCTCGGAAGCCGTCGAGCGCATCAAGAAGATTTCCAACGCGACGCAGGTGATCGCCGGCAATGTCGCCACCGCCGATGCGGCGCGCGCGCTGATCGATGCCGGCGCAGACGCCGTGAAGGTGGGCATCGGCCCCGGCTCCATCTGCACCACGCGCATCGTGGCCGGCGTCGGTGTTCCGCAGCTGACGGCCATCATGGATGTGGCCGAAGCGGCGCAGAAGACCAACACGCCCGTCATCGCCGACGGCGGTATCAAGTTCTCCGGCGATCTGGCGAAGGCGATAGCGGCTGGTGCCGATTGCGCGATGCTCGGTTCTCTCTTTGCCGGCACCGAGGAAAGCCCCGGCGAGGTCTTCCTGTTCCAGGGCCGGTCCTACAAGTCATATCGCGGTATGGGCTCCGTCGGTGCCATGGCGGTCGGCTCGGCCGATCGCTACTTCCAGCAAGATGTGAAGGATTCGCTGAAACTTGTGCCGGAAGGCATCGAAGGCCAGGTGCCCTACAAGGGCCCGGTAGGTGGCATCATCCACCAGCTTGTCGGCGGCTTGCGCGCGGCGATGGGCTACACCGGCAACGCCACCATCGCCGATTTCCAGAAGAATGCCGAGTTCGTCCGCATCTCTTCGGCAAGCCTGCGCGAAAGCCATGTCCACGACGTAACCATCACGCGCGAGGCGCCCAACTATCCGGGCGGCATCAGCTGATCGCGCGCAGCGACACCGGGAACCCGAAATGACGCCCGGCGCACGCCTGCAATCGGCCATCGGCATTCTCGCCGGCATTTTTGAAACGCGGCAACCGGCCGACCGGGCCTTCGACGCCTGGGCGCGTTCGAGCCGCTTCGCCGGCTCGAAGGATCGGGTGGCCGTCAGCGACCTCGTTTTCTCCGTGCTGCGCCACCGAGCCCAGCTCGCCGCAGCCATTGGTTCGGATGGGGCTCGCCTGCTCGCTTTCACCGCCGTCGCGCTGTTGCAGGGGGAGGGCGCGGACGCCGCCGCCGCACGTGCCGACGGAACACCTCATGCGCCCGCGTCCCTGACAGCCGAAGAGAGGGCCGCGCTCGGCGCGGCCGTCTTGCCGGGTCCCGATGCGCCCTCGTGGATCAGGCTCAACTATCCCGAGTGGCTGCATCCCGAATTCGAAGCCGCACTCGGCCCGTCGCTCGAAGCCGAGTTGGCCGCGCTGATGGAACGCGCGCCGACTGATCTCCGCGTCAACGTTTTGAAAGCCACGCGCGACCGGGCCGCCTCGGTGCTCGCCGACGAAAATGTTGCTACTGAACAGACGCCGCTCTCGCCTTGGGGTCTGCGCCTTGTCGGCCGCGCCAATATTCTGGGTCTTGCGAGCTTTCGCGATGGCCTGATCGAATTGCAGGACGAAGGCTCGCAGCTTGCCTGTCTGGCTGCTGGTGTGAAGCCCGGCGAGCAGGTGGTCGATCTTTGTGCGGGAGGGGGCGGAAAGTCGCTGGCATTGGCCGCGATGATGCGCAATCGCGGTCAGGTCCATGCCTGCGACACCGACAGCAGGCGTCTCGGAAAACTGATGCCGCGTGCGCAGCGCGCCGGCATTCGCAACATCCAGATTCGCGTGCTCGGTCCCTTCGCGCCCGACGCGCCGGATAGCGATCTCGCCGACCTCGAGGCCCGCATGGATTGCGTGCTGGTCGACGCCCCCTGCAGCGGCACCGGTGCCTGGCGGCGGAACCCCGACGCGCGCTGGCGTCTCACATCCGAAGTACTGGCCGGCTACCACGCTGCGCAAACCGAAGTACTGGCGCGCGCCGCCCGGCTGATCCGGCCCGGCGGCCGCCTCGTCTATGTCACCTGTTCGCTTCTGCCCTCCGAGAACGAAAAGCAGGTCGAGGCGTTTCTGGCATCTCATGGCGGCTTCGCTGAGGTGCCATGGCGCTCAATTTGGCCGGAGGATACCGCCGCGCCGCCGCCCGGAATCGGCGACGGCAGCGCCCTTCGGTTGACGCCCGCCAGCACGGGCACGGATGGTTTTTTCATCGCCGTTCTGCGGCGGGAGAGCTGAGAATGCTGCGCTACGGCGGAAGGCTTGACGGATTTCGGGAAGGATGGTCTACCGGATCACGCGCCCCCCGAAAGCCCGGACATATGCTCGCCGCTTCTGCCCGAAACCTGTTCCGATTTTCACCCCCTGCGGCGCTCGTGCTGCTGCTGGCGCTGTTGCCCGGCGTGGCGCTTGCCGTCGATGCGGTGTCCGCGCGCAATTCCGTTGAACTCGCCGAGCGCGGCATCGAAATCGCCGCCAGAGGCGACCTCGCCACCGCGCAGCGGTTTCTCGAACGCGCCGTCGCAGCTAATCCCGCCAACGCCCGCGCCTATGCGCATCTCGGCGGCGTTCATCAGTCGATGAGTGATAAGCGGCTTGCCCGGAAATATTACGGTATAGCGCTTGTTATCGATCCCACCGAGCCCGATGCGTTGAACCGCATCGCGCAACTCGACTTGGCGGAAGGCAATCGCACGGCGGCGGAGCAACGGCTCCGCGTCCTGCGCTTCCATTGCGAAACCTGCGAACAAACGCAAGAGCTCGCCCGCGTGCTCTCATCCGGGCCCGCCGCGCCCCTCGAACCTTGAAGATGGACGATGACCGAAGACCGCATTCTCATTATCGATTTTGGCAGCCAGGTAACGCAGTTGATCGCGCGGCGCGTGCGCGAAAGCGGCATCTATTCCGAGATCGTTCCCTTCAACAAGGCTGACGGCCTCGACAAGCTCTTCGCGCCGAAGGCCGTCATTCTGTCGGGCGGCCCGGCCAGCGTGACCGGCATCGGCACGCCCCGCGCGCCGGAATGGGTGTTTACGGCCGGTATTCCCGTTCTCGGCATCTGCTACGGCGAGCAGACCATGTGCGCGCAACTCGGCGGCAAGGTCGAGAGCTCCGACGAGCGTGAGTTCGGCCGCGCCGTCATCGAGGTGCTGGAAGACAGTCCGCTCTTCGAAGGCCTGTTGCAGGCAGGTGAGAGCGAGCCGGTCTGGATGAGCCATGGCGATCGCGTCGTTGCGCTGCCCCCGGGCTTCAAGACCATCGCTGTCAGCCGCAATGCACCTTTTGCCGCCATAGCGGATGAAAGCCGCCGCTTCTACGGTGTGCAGTTCCATCCCGAAGTGATGCACACGCCGCGCGGCGCGGCGATGCTGAAAAATTTCACGCACAGGATTGCCGGCTGCAAGGGTGGCTGGACGATGGCGGCGTTCAGGGAAACCGAAATAGCCAAGGTCCGCGCGCAGGTCGGCAAGGGCAAAGTGATCTGCGGCCTTTCGGGCGGCGTCGATTCATCCGTGGTTGCCGTGCTTCTGCACGAGGCCATTGGCGACCAGCTGCAATGCGTTTTCGTCGACACCGGCATGATGCGTGCCGGCGAGGCCGATCAGGTGGTCAATCTCTTCCGCCACCACTACAACATCCCGCTCGTCAACCGTGACGCGACCGACCTTTTC
The DNA here is from genome assembly GCF_040882025.1 of Parvibaculum sp. GTDB lineage: Bacteria > Pseudomonadota > Alphaproteobacteria > Parvibaculales > Parvibaculaceae > Parvibaculum. The sequence goes on from NZ_JBBECC010000037.1 coordinate 36,611, forward strand.
CTCGGCAAGCTCGATGGCGTCTCCGACCCGGAAAAAAAGCGCAAGATTATCGGCGCGACCTTCATCGACGTTTTCGAGGAGGAAGCAAAAAAGATCGGCGGCGCCGATTTCCTCGCCCAGGGCACGCTCTACCCGGACGTGATCGAAAGCGTTTCCTTCGCCGGTGGTCCCTCGGTCACGATCAAGAGCCACCACAATGTCGGCGGTCTGCCCGAGCGCATGAACATGCAGCTTGTCGAACCGTTGCGGGAACTCTTCAAGGACGAGGTACGCATTCTCGGCCGCGAACTCGGCCTGCCGGAAGAATTCGTCGGTCGCCACCCGTTCCCCGGACCGGGGCTCGCGATCCGCGTTCCCGGCGAAATCACCCGCGAGAAGCTCGACATTCTGCGCAAGGCCGATGTGATCTATCTCGACGAAATCCGCAAAGCCGGCCTCTACGACACGATCTGGCAGGCTTTCGCGGTGCTGCTGCCTGTGCGCACCGTCGGCGTCATGGGTGACGAGCGCACCTACGATTATGTCTGCGCGCTTCGCGCCGTCACCTCGATCGACGGCATGACGGCCGACTACTACCCCTTCAGCCACGATTTCCTGGGCCACGTCTCGACCCGCATCATCAACGAAGTCCGCGGCATCAACCGCGTCGTTTACGACGTCACCTCGAAACCGCCCGGGACAATTGAGTGGGAATGAAGCGCTCGCGCGTCATTCCTCGCCCAATCTGCGAGCGCCGGCTACGGCTTGCGCGGCGAAACCGACCAATGCGACGCCGAGGGGAACGTGGACCCACATAAGGTTGGTGCCATTTGCGGCGGATTTTCCTATCGCGGTCTGGAGGAAAACCACCGCGGCCAGCAACAACAGGATCAAACCGAGTCTCGGTCCATGCGGGATACGGCGGAGGGTGACGACGGCGACGAGTCCGGCAGCGATGGTCGAGGCAATCAGTAGGCCTGCATTCGCCAGATGCGCCGTGCGTGCCCAACCGTAACCCGACAACATCGCGCCCGCGAAGACCGCCTCGGCGAAGATAACGGCCGCAAGAAAAGTCGTGATGACACTCCATGATCGCCGCAGGTTGCGATTCGGCCCACTCGCATCGGTCAGGCGCGGAGGGCGGACAGCCACGTCGTACTTGCCTGTATTCATCTCGCTTCCCTTTCCGATCAATTTGCGGGGCTCACCGTGCCGGGTTGGAGGCGGCGGGCTGAAAGAGCTCGACGACATTGCCGGAGGGGTCCTGGAGCAGGATCTGCTTGCCGCCCGGTCCTTCGAGGATGTCGTTGCGAAACGGAGCGCCGGCGTCGCGGAGACGTCCGACTTCGGCTTCGATGTCGTCGACGATGAGATGGATGCGGTTCCAGCCGCCGGGTCCCGGCCTGGCGCCATCGGGCATGGGACGGCCTGCGGAGCTCGCTGGCCCGCTGAGCAGCAGCCGCAGCTTGCCGCGCGCGACATCGGCGAATGCGGGAAAGCTCGTCAGAACTTCGAAGCCGAGAAACTTTGTGTAGAAGGCGACCGCTTCCTCAACGTCATCGACCATGTAGCGGACACTCACCATGTCATTGGGGTCGGTCATGGCTACTCCTTGGCTTTTTTGGGCTGGGTGTCCGATCGGCAAGCGTGGCGAGCAGAAACTCGATGCGCGTCGCAATCTCGGCGGCCGTTTGCTGGAACAGGGGGTAGATGACGTCATCGGTCTCGCCGGTCGCGGGATTGGCGATGCTCCAGTGGATGGTCTCCGGATGGCCGGGGAAAGGGGGACACACCTCGCGCACCCGGTCGCACAGGCTGATCACCCGGTCGAAACGCTGGTCTGCGAACGCATCCAGATGCTTTGAGGTGTAACCGGCGATGTCGAGGTCATATTCGTCACGCATCACCCGCACCGCGTTGGGATGCAGGGGCTTGGGGTTGCTGCCGGCGCTGTACGCCTCAATGGCTCCGCCAGACTGTACGCGCGCCAGCGCCTCAGCCATCTGCGACCGCGCGCTGTTGCCGGTGCAGAGGAACAACACCTTTACCTTGCCTATCGAAGTGCGGTCGCGCGAGGGCGGGGTGAGACGAAGGCCGGGGTGGAGCGCTCCGCCGGCGGCCGACAACAGGTAACCGATACGGTCCAGTTCCAACCCGTAATATGTGTCCCGGCGATCGGCGGAGCTGCGCCGTGCGGAAACCAGCCCGCCATCTCGCAGCTTGCCCAGATGGTACGAGACCAGGTTCTGGGGCTCGCCGACCAATTCGGTCAGCTCAAGTACGATGCGGTCGCTCCGGGCAAGTTCGCCCAGCAGGCGCCAGCGCAAGGGATGCCCCGCCAGTTGCAGGAATGCGGGGGGAGCGGTGTCGGGATGAAGTGGCTGCGTGGTCATATATTAAATATACATCAATTTTATTTGATATATCAAGAGAAATTGATGTAATTTATTGCAGCCGCGCCGATCCCGGGTCGTCCGGCAGGATTGAGACCGGTTCCGCTTACTGTTTGACGAGAATCTCGCCGATCTGCACCGCGTTGAGCGCCGCACCCTTGAGGAGTTGATCGCCTGCGACGAACATCGCGATCGAGCGCCCGCTCGGATCGGAAATGTCCTGCCTTATGCGGCCGACCAGGATGTCGTCCTTGCCGGACGCATCCTTCGGCATCGGGAAATAGTTTCCGGCCACGTCGTCGACGATCTTGATGCCCGGCGCGGAGGAAAGAATCTCGCGCACCTGAGCCGGCGTGATCGGCTTCTCGCATTCGAAGTCGATGGCTTCGGAATGCGCCCGCAGCACCGGCACGCGCACGCAGGTTGCCGTCACGCGAATATCGGGATCGGCGAAGATCTTCTTCGTCTCCTTCACCATCTTCAGCTCCTCCTCGTTGTAGCCCGTCTCCGGGTCGACCTTCGAGTTGTGGCTGAAGACGTTGAAAGGGTAGGGATGCGGGATGATCTTCTGCTCGAAAGGCTCGCCCTTCAGGAAAGCGCGCGTCGCTTCTTCGAGCTCTTCCATCGCCGCCG
>NZ_JBBECC010000038.1:0-1188 GCF_040882025.1 Parvibaculum sp.
GCTTTTGTACCAAACCGACCCGCTTCGAGATCACGGGTCGCGATCGCTGCGCGGCACGCGGTTTCGACGAACGCGCCTTTATGCGGATCGATACGGGCGGAAAGCCAAAGTGGGAAGTAAATCTGGATTGAGACGCAGCGACACCCGGTTCATTTCTCTTCTGTCTCGATCCCAAAATACTGGAGATGCCAGAGCAGCTCGTTGGGCTCCATCGGATAATCGATACCGGCGCGAGGCAGCACGAGATTGTCCTTCGGGACATGCGCTATGTGAGTCTGGATGGCAAGCGCCGTGCGCATCGCCAGCCCCGCCTTCCAGCAAAGCGCCGTGATGCCACGGCCGCTTTCCGCTTCGATGACCTGTTCGATACGGGCCGGTTCGACACTGCTGAGCAGCGAGAGAGCGAGAACCACGGACGTCCGTTGCGACGTGGTGACCGCTTCCATCACCATTTCATCGCCCAGACGACCGGCCGCATGAGCTTCCTTGATCGCATCGCGCGCGGCCGAGGGGCGGCTTGCGCTTTTTTCGGCCTCGATCCGGTCCTGCGCCCGGGCCTTCAACCAGCTCGACGTTTCCGGGTCGATTTCGTGGCGCTGCGCCAATTCATCAATCAGGGCGCGTGAAACGAAGGTTGCGATGCGCCGCACCGCGCGCAGCGAAAGTTCCGTGCGCATCACCAGCGGCTTGTGCCATGCCTCGATGCCGGCAGCTTGTGCGATGACGCTTTCAAGAGAGCTTTCGCGTATTCGGGCGCTGGCATTCGTCAGCAGTTGAGCGACAGCCGAGACATCAAGGGTGGCAATGACCGCATCCGATACGCGCGCGCTCAAATTTTCACGACGCGCGATGGCGTCGATAGCGCCCTGTATGCGGCTGGTTGCGATCAGCTCGACGAGGTCTTCGTCGGAAAGAAGTGGCGAGTATTGCAGGATCGGACCGCAGACCGAAATCTCGACGTCACTTGCAAGACGGGTCGCCAGTCGTTTTGGAATTGTGGGACAGCGCGCAATCTCCCGGGCGACGATCGCACGGACCCGGGGCGCCTCATCCGCGGCGATCTTTTCCAGAAGTTCCACCGTGCGCTGCTGGATGGTTGTGCGCTCGCGGCTCGGCATGTCCGGCATCAGGCGTGCAATCTTGCGCGCCAGTTCCTCGCGTACCTCAAGGTCGCTGTCTGTGCGCAGA
>NZ_JBBECC010000039.1:0-1171 GCF_040882025.1 Parvibaculum sp.
CCGCTGACGATCGATGTCGAGTGACGTCGCGACGACGTCCAACCGGGTGGCAGGATGGCTGGCCTCGCCGGGCTCCTCGGCGCCATCGTCATTGCCGAACAGGTGGCGCGATATCTCGTCGACGATCCCCTGGCAGGCAGCGGCCGCCTCGCTCGGCGTCAGACGGGGAAAGGCAACGACATAGACATCCTCGCGGCAGACAAAGAAGAAATCGTCAGGACCGAGATGCCGGTAAAGCGTCGTTTCGGTGAGGAGTTGCACCAGCCGCCGAACCTTCGGCCAGCGCGCGCCAACCTCTTCCCGGATCGCGGACAGATTCAACAATTGCAGATGGGCAAGTGCAACCGGTCCGCGGTCGGATGCGTCGGCGAAGAGGGCACGGAGCTGCGCTTCCGTACCCGGCGCTTCCGGTCCGTCGGCGTCTCGAGAGTCCATTGGAGCCGAAGGCCGGGCCTCGGCACGTCCGAGAGGCCATAATCTCCCGAACCAGCCGGCAAGCGCCCGTGCGGCACCGCGCATTCTTGTGGCCATCCGACCTTCCCACGCAACAGGAACAGCCCCCATCGTCACAAATAGGACAAAGGTCTTAACAGTTCGGAAACAAGTTCGTGTCAATGAGGAAGCGATATAAATGAAAAATTAAGAGGGCTCACACATGGCGCATGTCCTGCTGATCGAAGACGATCCCGATGTGACGCGGCTTCTGAAATCGGCCCTCGCGAAATACGGTCACAGCGTCACCTGTTCGGGTGACGGCGCGGCCGGACTCGCCCAACTGAAACGAAGCAACCCTGCACCTGAAATCGTGGTGACGGATATCCTCATGCCGGTGCAGGAAGGGATCGAGACGATTATGGCGATCCGGCGGGTGAACAGTGCAATCCCGATCGTGGCGATCTCGGGTGGCGGCCGTACGAAGCGGCTGGACTTCCTGAGAACCGCCGAGAAACTCGGCGCGAACGCGGCGCTCGCCAAGCCATTTCGTCCGGCCGACCTTGCCCGGACGATCGAGAAGCTGCTGGCGGTTAAAGCTTCACCGGCGGCTGGGCGAGGTAGTTGAGGGAGAGGCGGCCGCCATCGACATAGATGGTTTCGCCGGTCATGTAGCTGGCGGCGTCCGACGCGAGGAAGACGGCGACGGAGGCGATTTCCTCCGGCTGGCCGATGCGGC
>NZ_JBBECC010000040.1:0-6505 GCF_040882025.1 Parvibaculum sp.
AGGGTGCAAGCCTGATCCTGACGCACAGCCTCGACGGCCTGGTGCCGGGCCTCAAGGAAGCGGCCCCCGGGGACCGGCCGCCGGTCGGCATCGTCTTCTGGTCGTTCCGGGTGATGGTCGGCATCGGCGTGCTGTTTCTGGTGCTCGGCGCCTGGGGCGCCTTCGCGCGCTGGCGCGGCACGCTCCATGACAGCCGCTGGCTGCACCGCTATGCCGCGCTGCTGACGCCGGCCGGTTTCGTCGCCACGCTGGCCGGCTGGTTCGTCACCGAGGTCGGCCGCCAGCCCTGGACGGTCTATGGCATGGTGCGCACCTCGGAGAGCCTGTCGCCGAGCGTCACGGGCGAGGCCGTCGCCACCAGCCTGACGATTTTCCTCATCGTTTATGGCGGGCTTCTTGGCGCCTATCTCTATTATCTCGTGAAGCTGATCCGCAAAGGGCCGGAGCCGCTGACGGCCAAGGCGCCGCATCCCGACGCAATGCGCGGGGCGCGGCCCGGCCTCGTCGTGCCGGGCGAATAAGGGAGGCGCGCATGGAAACCATGGACATACTCGCAATCGTCTCGGCCGGCGTCATCGGCGCCGCGATCCTTATGTATATCGTGCTTGACGGTTTCGATCTCGGCGTCGGTATTCTCTTTCCCTTCGCGCCGGACGAAAGCGCGCGCGACACGATGATCGATTCCGTCGCGCCGGTCTGGGACGGCAACGAGACATGGCTGGTGCTCGGCGGCGGCGGCCTCCTCGTCTTCTTCCCCGTCGCCTATTCGATCGCGCTGCCCGCCTTCTACATTCCGATCATGGCGATGCTCTTTGCGCTGATCTTTCGCGGCGTCACTTTCGAGTTCCGGCACACGGCGCATACGAGCACGCATTTGTGGAACCGTTCGTTCTTTTTCGGCTCGCTGATCGCGGGCTTCATGCAAGGGGTTCTCGTCGGCGCGCTGGTGCAGGGCGTCCATGTCGAGGAGATGCGCTATGCGGGCAGCATGTTCGACTGGCTGACGCCCTTCACCGTTCTCACCGGCCTCGGCGTCGTCGCCGGATACGGCCTCCTCGGCGCGGCGTGGCTGATCTACAAGACCGAAGGTGCGTTGCAGGACTGGGCGCGGCGCGCGGCGGTGGTGCTCGGCGGCGGCGTGCTGGTCGCGATGGGCGCGGTCAGCGTGATGACGCCGCTCCTGCGCCCGGCCATCGCCGAACGCTGGTTCGGCGGCATCAATCTCGTCTACTTCGCGCCGGTGCCCTTCCTGACGGCGGCGCTCGCCGTCGGGCTCTTCTGGTCGATCTTTGCGAAGCGCGAGTTGGCGCCCTTCCTCTCGGCCATCGGTCTTTTCGTTCTCGGCTTTTTCGGCCTCGCGATCAGCCTCTATCCCCACATCATTCCACCCTCCGTCACCGTATGGGACGCGGTCGCGCCTTATTCCAGCGTCGTCTTCGCGCTTGTCGGCGTCGCCGTCGTGCTGCCGATGGTGCTGGGCTACACCGTCTATGCCTACAGCGTCTTTCACGGCAAGGTGCGCGCGGGCGAGGGCTACAGCCGGCATGACTGAGGAGAAGCGCGGGAGGGGCCGCCGGCTCGTCTGGTTCGCCGGCATCTGGCTTGCCGGCGTCGCGGCGCTTGCCGCTTTCGTCTATGCGCTGCGGGCGCTCATCGGGCTTTGAACCGCTACTCGGCGAGTTCGAAAGTAATCGGCTGCACGACTTCAAGCGTCGCGGCTTTGATGCCCGGCGGAAAAGGCGGCAGGGGCGCGGCGCGTTCGACCGTCGCCGATAGCTCGCGGTCGAGAATGACCGAGCCGGTGCCGCGCACAATCCTGAAGTCGATCAGCGTGCCGTCACGCGCGACGTGAATGAGCACACGGCCCTCGCCTTCGAGCCGCTGACGTCGCGCCATGCGCGGATATTGCTTGTGGCGCGCAATCCAGGCCGCGAGCGTCGCGAAATAATCCGCCGCCATCGTTTCCTGTCCGACGCCGGTGTCGGCGGCGCCCTCGCGCGCAAGGCCCGCGGGGCCGGGCGTTGCGGCCGGTGGCGGTGGCGGCGCCGCCTCGGCTTGCGTTTCCTCGGGTCTCGGTTCTGCCGGCGCGGCGCGGCGCACCGGCGCGGGCTCGGGTTTCGGTGGCTCGACGACCGCAGGCGTTTCGGATTCGGGCTGCGGCGGAACGGGCTCGGCCGCCTGCGGCGCGTCGCTGTAGGCGGCAAGGTTGACCGTCGTGGCGCTCGCCCCCGCCGACGGCCGCTCGAGCGCGGCGACATACCATTTCAATCCCGCCACGGCGGCAATGCCGTGCAGCACCAGCGCAACGCCAATCGCGATCCAGAGGTCGCGCGGGCGCGTTTCGGCGATGGGTCGGGTATCGGGACGCATCGGACTGTCACGCGCTCCTTGCCGGAACGCCGAAAGGCGAAATGCCGCGCACATGATCGTCGACGGTCAAACGGTGCTTCAGCGGCGGGAAGGCGCGCTGCGAACAATCGAGCCTTTCGCACAAGCGGCAATTGACGCCGATGGGCATGGCGCCGCGTTCATCGGCGAGATCGTAGCCCTGGCTGTAGACGAGGCGCGGCGCATGGGCGATCTCGCAACCGAGCCCCACCACATATTGGTCGCCGGGCACGCCGATGCCGGAACCAGCGCGGCTTACCGTGCGGGCGATCGAGAAATAGCGGGTGCCGTCTTCCATCTGGACTATCTGCGTGTAGATCTGGCCCGGAACGCGGAAGGCATCATGCACATTCCAGCGCGGGCAGGTACCGCCAAAGCGGGCGAAATGGAAGCCTGCGGCAGAAAACCGCTTCGAGACATTGCCGGCATTGTCGACGCGGATCAGAAAGAACGGAATGCCGCGCGCGCCGGCGCGCTGTAGCGTGGTCAGGCGGTGGCAGACCTGCTCGAAACTGGTGCCGAAGCGGCGGCCGAGCAGGCGGATGTCGTAGCGCGTCGCTTCCGCCGTCTTGTGGAAGGCCGCATAGGGCATCAGGAGCGCGGCGGCGAAATAATTCGCCAGCGACACCCGGCAGAGGCGCCTGGCCTCGTCGCTTTCGAGGCCCGAGGCCTCGACGATGTCCTCGATGGCGCGCGACTGCTCGAAATAGCCGAGCTGATAGGCAAGCTGGAAGGAACGCCCCGGCTGGTCGAGCAGTTCGGAGAGAAAGATCGTCTGGCGGTGGCGGTCGTAGCGGCGCAGTTCGAGCGGCATCATGTCGGCCGGCACGACGCGGGTCGAGACGCCGTGCATGTCCCTGAGCGTGTTGCGCAAGCTCACATAGGGTTCGTCGGCGCCGAGACCCATTTGCAGATAGAGCCGTTCGGCCGCGTCGTCGAGTTCGGGGAAATGGTTGTTGCGGCTGTTGATGAAGTCGCGCACCTCTTCCAGCGGCAGGCCCGGCGCCTCGGCGCCGTCGGAAAGATCGCGACCGGCGAGGCGCTCGGCCAGCATCGAGCCGTTGGTGACGCTTTCCTGATAAGCCCGGTAAAGCCGCGCCACGGCGTCGGCCGCCACGGGGCTTGCGCCCGCCATGTCCTGCAGATCCTGGCCCGAGAGCCCGGCGTCGCGGAACAGCGGGTCGGCAAAGACCTCCCTGAGCGCCGTCAGCGCGCGGGCCTCGTCGTCGCCGCCCAGCGTACGGAGCTCGACGTCATAGACTTCGGCGAGTTTCAGCAGGATCTGCACCGAGACCGGGCGCTGGTCGCGCTCGATCAGATTGAGATAGCTTGCCGAAATGCCGAGATCGGCCGCCATGCGCGCCTGGGTCAGCCCGCGCTCGCGCCGGAGCCGCCTAACGCGCGGGCCGGCAAAGACTTTCTTGTCCGAAGCCATGTCCGAAATCTCCCGGTTTTTCCGCCCATTTTCGGGACTTTAATTTACAAGATTTACATAATCAACAGAATCGAACAGGAATCTTGTTAAGTTCTTTACTTCAATAATTTCAATCACTTAGGAAATATTGGACAAGAAGCTGTCGAGATTGTATGACCGCGCGCATCGGAACACCGTCAAGACCGGCCCCAACACCGGCCAAGGGAGGCGAGCGAGCATGAGCACCAGCGCAGCCACGAAGATTGCCGACGGCATCGCCGTCAAGGGCGCGATGAAGCCAGGCTATGAGCGCGTGCTGACGGCCGACGCTCTCGCCTTTGTCGCGGAGATCGAACGCAAGTTCGGCGAACGCCGCCGCGAATTGCTGGCCGCCCGCGCCGAACGACAGAAGACGTTCGATGCCGGCGAACTGCCCGACTTCCTGCCCGAGACCAAGGCGATCCGCGAGGGCGACTGGAAGGTCGCGCCGATCCCGAAGGACCTCCTCGACCGCCGCACCGAGATCACCGGCCCCGTCGACAACCGCAAGATGGTCATCAACGCGCTCAATTCCGGCGCGCAGTCCTACATGACCGATTTCGAGGACGCGGCGGCGCCGACCTGGGACAACATGATCGGCGGCCAGATCAACATGATGGCCTATTGGGACAAACAGATCGGCTTCACCGACGAGGCGAGCGGCAAGCGCTACGACGTGATCGCGAAGCCCGCAACGCTGATCGTCCGGCCGCGCGGCTGGCATCTGGAAGAAGCCCATGTCGAAATCGACGGACGCCCCATGTCGGGCGGCCTCTTCGATTTCGGTCTCTACTTCTTCCACAATGCGAAGCGCCAGATCGCGTCCGGCTCCGGCCCCTATTTCTATCTGCCGAAGATGGAGAGCCACAAGGAAGCCCGCCTCTGGAACGACGTCTTCGTTCACGCGCAGAAGGCCCTCGGCATCCCGAACGGCACCATCAAGGTCACCGTGCTGATCGAGACGCTGCCCGCCGCTTTCGAAATGCACGAAATCCTCTACGAGCTGAAGGACCATATTGTCGGCCTCAATTGCGGCCGCTGGGACTACATTTTCAGCTATATCAAGCGGCTCGGCAAAAACCCCAACTTCATCCTGCCCGACCGCGCGCAGGTGGTGATGGGCGATGCTTTCCTCAACGCCTATTCGCTGCTGCTGGTGAAAACCTGCCACGAGCGCGGCGCCTTCGCGATGGGCGGCATGGCGGCGCAGATCCCGGTCAAGGGCGATGAGGCGGCCAACAACGCCGCCTTCAACAAGGTGCGTGCCGACAAGGAGCGCGAGGCCACCAACGGTCACGACGGCACCTGGGTCGCGCATCCCGATCTCGTCGCGGTGGCGATGGAGATTTTCGGCAAGCTCGAAGGGCCGAACCAGCTCGCCCGCCAGCGCCAGGACGTCAATGTCGGCCAGAAGGAATTGCTCGCGCCGCACAAGGGCGAGCGCACCGAGCATGGCATGCGCGAATGCTGCCGCGTCGGCGTTCAATATATCGAAGCCTGGATCGGCGGCCGCGGCGCCGTGCCGCTCTACAATCTGATGGAAGACGCCGCCACCGCCGAGATCAGCCGCACGCAGATCTGGCAGTGGATCTATCACGGCGCGGCGCTTTCGGATGGCCGCAAGGTCACGCCCGAACTTTTCGACGACGTGCTCGCCGACGAAATGAAGACGCTTCGCGAAACGCTGGGCGAGGCGCGCTGGAACGACGGTCACTTCGAGGAGGCAATTCGCCTCTTTGCCGAAATGACCAAGGCGCAGGACTGCGAGGAATTCCTGACGCTGCCCGCCTATCGCCTCATTCTCGAAAACGAAAACCGCATCTGAAACCCATCCTGACCCCGCTGAGGACAGTCCCATGAGCAAGAAGACCTTCTACGATCTCGTTCCCGGAGCGCCCAAGGGCCGCTTCGACAATGTGAAGCGCAACTACTCGGTCGAAGACGTCGAGAAGCTGCGCGGTTCCTTCCCCATCGAGCACACGCTGGCCACGCGCGGCGCCAACAAACTCTGGGAATTGCTGCACACGACCGATTACGTCCATTCGCTGGGTGCGCTTTCGGGCAACCAGGCGATGCAGATGGCCCGTGCGGGCCTGAAGGCGATCTACCTCTCGGGCTGGCAGGTCGCCGCCGACGCCAACACCGCCGGCGCGATGTATCCCGACCAGTCGCTCTATCCGGCGAACGCGGGCCCCGAGCTCGCCAAGAAGATCAACCGGGCGCTGAAGCGCGCTGACGAGATCGAGCATTCGGAAGGCGGCGCCAAGCGCGACTGGTTCGTGCCGATCGTCGCCGACGCGGAAGCCGGTTTCGGCGGCCCGCTCAACTGCTTCGAAATCATGAAGGCCTATATCGAAGCCGGCGCCTCCGGCGTTCACTACGAAGACCAGCTCGCGTCGGAAAAGAAGTGCGGCCACTTGGGCGGCAAGGTTCTGATCCCGAGCCGGGCGCATGAGCGCAACCTCAACGCCGCGCGCCTCGGCGCCGACGTCATGGGCACGCCGACCCTCATCATGGCGCGCACCGACGCCGAAAGCGCCAACCTGATCACATCCGACATCGACGAGCGCGATCACGAGTTCATCGATTTCGACAAGGGCCGCACCGTGGAAGGCTTCTACCGTCTGAAGCCGGGCACGGGCGTCGATCATTGCATCAAGCGCG
>NZ_JBBECC010000041.1:0-1165 GCF_040882025.1 Parvibaculum sp.
TCGACGGTCAACTACAAGGACGGCCTGGCGTTGACCGGCAAGGTGCCGATCGTGCGCAACTGGCCGCTCATTCCCGGCATCGATTTTTCGGGCAAGGTCGAAAAATCCTCCCATGGTGATTTCAAGCCCGGCGACCGCGTCGTGCTCAACGGTTTTGGCGTCGGTGAAGGCCACAATGGCGGCTATGCGCAGAAGGCGCGCGTCAAGGGCGATTGGCTGGTGACGCTTCCCGATGCGATCTCGAACGAACAGGCCATGGCGATCGGCACGGCCGGCTACACCGCGATGCTCTGCGTGCTCGCGCTCGAAAAAAACGGCGTGACGCCGGCGAAGGGCGACGTGCTGGTGACGGGTGCAGCAGGCGGTGTCGGCTCGGTCGCCGTCGCACTGCTCTCGAAACTCGGCTACCGCGTCATCGCCTCGACGGGCCGCCCTTCGGAAGCGGATTATCTGAAGAGCCTCGGTGCGGCGGAAATCATCGACCGCAATGAACTTTCCGCGCCCGGCAAGCCGCTCGGCAAGGAGCGCTGGGCGGGCGTTGTCGATGCGGTCGGCAGCCACACGCTGGCGAACGCCCTGTCGATGACGAAATATGGCGGCACGGTCGCCGCCTGCGGTCTGGCGCAGGGCATGGACCTGCCGGCCTCCGTCGCACCCTTCATCCTGCGCGGCGTCACGCTTGCCGGCATCGACAGCGTCATGGCGCCGAAAGACATTCGCGTCGAAGCATGGAGACGTCTTGCCACCGATCTCGACATGAAAAAACTCGAGGCAATGAGTTTCCGCGCGAAGCTCGACGACGTGCCGCAGCTTGCAAATGACATCATCGCGGGCAAGGTGCGCGGTCGCGCCATCATCGACGTCAACGCCTGAGCGGGAGCGCGAAACTTGGACATGAACCTGCCGCCCTTCCGCGACGCCCACTATGTCGAACCGAAAATCGAGGTCGAGCACCGCGCCGACGGCTCGATCGTGCTGCGCAATCCGCATCCCCTGCGCCCGGCGCCCGCCAATCTGATCGAGCCGATCCGGAAATGGGCGGCGGAAGCGCCGGACCGGGCATGGCTGGGCAAGCGCCGTCCCGCGAAGGACGGTCTCGGCGATTGGGAATTGCTGACCTATGCGGAGGCCGACAGGAAAGTCAGCGCCATCGCGCAGGCGCTGC
>NZ_JBBECC010000042.1:0-2574 GCF_040882025.1 Parvibaculum sp.
AGAGACGCCGCGCTCCGCGCGGCTTCTGGATTGCCGGGTCAAGCCCGGCAAAGACGAATTGGGGTGGTGTGGGGCAAACGCAGATGCAACAAGCCCCGGGATGACACTTTTATTTTAGTTTGGCTCAGAGAAAGATCGTCGAACGCCCCGCTCAATCCGCACTCCGCGCCAGCGCGCTGCCGATGGGCAAGTTCTGCGCGGGGACGATCAGGACCTTGTCGATGCGGGGGCCGTCCATGTCGACGACTTCGAAGCGGTATCCGTTCCAGCCGAAATAATCACCTTCGCGCGGCAGGCGGCCGAACCAGTTGAACATGACGCCGGCCAGCGTGTTGACCTCGCCGCTTTCGTCGCCGGGGAGCTTTGCGAGTTTCAGCAGGCGGCGCACCTCGTCGACCGAGACGACGCCGTCGATGATGTAGGAGCCGTCGTCGCGGATGGTGACGGCGGGGTTGCGGTCGACGCCGGCATGGTCCGAAAGGTCGCCGATCATCGCGAAGAAGACTTCCGACATGGTCAGCGTGCCGACGACATCGGCATATTCGTCGATGACGAAGGCCATGAACATGTTTTCGGACTGCAGAATGCTCAGCGCCTTCAACACGCTCGCGGTGCGCGGGATGTAGAGCGGCGGCGACATGCGCGCCAGCAGCTCGTCATTGTTCTGCGGGTGCAGGAAGAGTTCCTCGAGCCGGACCATGCCGATGAAGGGCCCGTTGGCGCCGCGCCGGACCGGATAGCGCATCTTCTGCTCGCGGCGGACCAGCGCCAGATTGGCCTCGACCGGCTGTTCGGTGTCGAGCCAGACGAGCTGCAGGCGCGGTGTCATGATCTCGCTGATGCGGGTGTCGCCGAGACGGAAGACGCGGTTGACGATGTCGCGCTCGACGCCTTCGATGGCGCCCGAGGCCGCGCCCTCCTCGACCAGATGCCGGATCTCGTCTTCGGTGACGCGCGGCACCTCAAGGCCGGTGATGCCGTAGAGCTTCAGCACCCATTCGGTCGAATGCGAGAGAAAGGTGACGGCGGGCGCCAGCATGCGGGCAAAGCCGCGCATCGGCCGGGCGATGCCGGCGGCGATGGCTTCGGGGTTCGACAAGGCGATGCGCTTGGGCACCAGTTCGCCGAGGATCAGCGTCAGATAGGTCAGGATGATGACGACGAAGCCGAAGGCGACGGGTTCGGCGTAAGGACCGATCCATGGCCAGTCGAGCATGAAGGCCGAGAGCGGCCCCGCCAGCACCGCACCACCGAAGGCGCCGGTGAAGACGCCGACCAGGGTGATGCCGATCTGCACCGAGGAGAGGAAGCGGCCGGGCTCGGCATGGAGCTTGAGGGCCGTTTCGACCGGGGCGGTGGCCGTGCCCGCCCGCTTGCGCGCCGACAGGAGCGCCTGCAGCCGCTGGCGCCGCGCCGAGACCAGCGCCATCTCGGACATCGAAAAAAACCCGTTCACGAGGATCAGAACGAGCAGGATGACGATGTTCGAAAGCATGATGTCCCCGGGGGCTGGAGGGAAAGTATAGAGGAGAGTGCGGGCGAGCGCGACGGGGTAGCGCGCCTGGCCCGAACCGGGCAGGATTGGCCGCTTTCTCAGGGGGAAACGGAGAAGGCACATGCCGCAGATGGATATCGAATCACACAAGGGCGGCCCGGGCGCGCGGGCGGCGCGGGACGGTGACGGGCCCGCGCTTGTGGCGCTGTGGACGGCGGCGGGGCTGACGCGGCCCTGGAACGACCCGGCGGCCGACATCGCCTTTGCCCGCGGCGGGCCGGCCTCCGACGTGCTGGTGATCGAGCGCGACGGGCGGATCGCGGCGAGCGTGATGGTCGGCCATGACGGGCACCGGGGCGCGGTCTATTACGTCGCGGTCGATCCGGCGCTCAGGGGCCTCGGCCTCGGGCGCGCGATCATGGAAGCGGCGGAGCAATGGCTTCGCGCGCGGGGCGTGTGGAAGCTCAATCTGATGGTGCGGACGGGGAACGAGGGCGCCATGGGGTTTTATGCCGGGCTCGGCTATGCGCAGGACGAGGTCGCCGTGATGTCGAAGCGGCTGGGGGGAAGTTGAAGGAAGGAAGGGGTTCACGCGGAGGAGAAAGGAAGAAGGGGTTCACGCAGAGGCGCAGAGACGCAGAGAAAAGAAGAGAAGAAAGAAATTCTCACGCGAAGGCGCGAAGACGGTTTGATGGCGCTTCCGCCTTCGCCAAAGGCTTCCGCCTTCGCCAAAGCTACGGCGGACAAGCCGGCGGACAGGTCGCGCCGGGAGAATGTGGTTGTCCAATCCCTTTTCCTACGCTCGTCATTGCGAGCGAAGCGAAGCAACCCAGAAAGCCGCAAAACCCGCATTCGACGCTTTCTGGGTTGCTTCGTCGCTACGCTCCTCGCAATGACGAGTTTGGGGATTGCAGGCGCGCCCGGAGTTTGTTTTTGGGCTTTCGCCGGGGTGACGCCGGTGTTTGGATTTGCGCCGGGGCATACAAATGCCGGGACGATATTTTTATTCCGGGTTCAGGCCGGGCAAACGCGCGGGCGCCAACGATCAAGGGCCATGCGCGCCTGTTCGCCGATATGCG
>NZ_JBBECC010000042.1:2674-6444 GCF_040882025.1 Parvibaculum sp.
CAAACGCGCGGGCGCCAACGATCAAGGGCCATGCGCGCCTGTTCGCCGATATGCGGACGCCAACTGTCAAACAAAGCCATCAGGTCATGACCATGTGCCTTGGCCAGACCGACGTCATGGCTCAAGACATCCATTTCATTTGCAATCGTCATCACCACCAGAGCGCGGCGGGTTGCGTCGTCCAGCGCCGACACTTGTCCGGTGTGGCGATCAACCATCTGCGGATTTGACGTCGTCCAACCTGGATAACTCGCCCCACGATCACACAGGCAATAGAGGTGGACCAGTCGCTCCGCTTTCTGCCCGATGATGCCGATGACGGTTTTGCGCCCTCGATCGGCCACAACAGACGACGCAAATCCTTCAGTGCCATAGGCGGCATGGAGCCGCCCGGCATCGACAATTTCGGGCGCTTCGTTCCATTCGCGGAGCATGTCGCCGACACGACCGAGATGTGCGCCGAGCGTGCCGCCCGGATGCTGGAGGCCGGCACCTCCATTGCGGGCGATGAACCGATCGATGCGGCGATCTCTCACGTCATCGGATTGTGCGAAGTCCGCTATCGCCTTGGCGAGCTCTCCGGGGGCGTCACGCGCAATCAGATGCCCCGTCTCTTCGATGACGATTGTCTGAAGTTGCGGGGCCCATGATTTCAACCGGGCCACTTCCTTGTCGTCAATGGCACCCACCCCTCCCGCGCGCACCAGCAGCAAGGGCATCCGAAGTCGAGCCGCCGCTTCGCCCATCTGCGCTGCGCGCCCGAGAATGTCGTCAACAAGGGGCGAGCGGTCCAGGCCATGTCCGCCGCGCGCCAGAAAGGCGCGCACGCGCATCGGGTCAGGCGTTGGAACGACGTCGACCAGTATCAAACCCGACACATCCGCCTGGGTCGATGCGTCAGCCAGTGCGAGCATTGAGGCCATTCCGCCCAGGGACGCGCCGACGACAAGAGGGCACCCGCCGATGCGTTCAATCATTGCGACAGTATCGGCCGCATAAGCGCCAATGCCGTCGCTGGATTGCCCGCCGCTCGCGCCGTGTCCGCGCTGGTCGCAGGCGACGCTGCGAAAACCTCTCTCATCAAGCTCATTCATAACGGGGCGCCACACCTGTCTGCGTTCCCCGCCTGCATGCAGCAACAGGATTTGCGGACCCGCTCCCCGGCTTTCGCAGATGATTTCAACGCCGCCCCGATCGATGGTTGTTGTGGTCATGCGATCCTCTACCTTGATATGTCAATGTAATGTAGGTAACGTCAGCCTCCAAAGCAAGGAGGGACAGCATGGCCATCGTTCAAAAGTTCATCGAACAGCGTCAGATATTCGAAGCGGCATATGAGGATGACAACTGGGCACCTCTTGCTCCCTATTTCCATGAAGAGGTCGTCTATGAAGTCATCAACATGCCTTTTCATTGCCGCATTGAGGGCCGTACTGTCATGATCGAAGGGTTGAAACGGTCCATTGAGCGCTTCGACAAGCTATGTGTGCGCGCGGTCGGACTGGGCGCGAAGCTCTACGAAGAAGGAAACAATGTGTTCGTTCATGGCGGGATCCGGTTTCAGCGCGCGGATGCACCCGTTCTCGAGTCCAGCCTGTGGGAGATCGCCACCTATAGAGACGGGCTGATCGTGCGCTTGATGGACATCTATGACGCGGGCGACAAAGAGCGGTTCGAACGCTGGATGACCGAATGGGGCGACGGGCCCGATCCAAGCTACATCTGAACATGAGATAAAATGGCCGTCACCAAACGCAGAACAAGACGAAGCAAGGAGGAGGCGCGGGCCCTGATCCTCGAGGCGGCTGAAACCTTGCTGCGCAAAGGTGGGCCAGCCGCCGTCACCATGCGCGCGGTCGCCGGAAATCTTGGCATTACGGACGCCGCCGTGAGCCATCACTTTGGTACGCGGCAAGAATTGCTTGAGGCGCTGCTGCACCAAGGCGGACGGCGGCTCAAGGACGAGCTGAACGCTGCGCTCAAGGAATGGCGGGAGACGAAGCCATCCATTCAATCCCTTGTCGACGTTATCGCCGATGTTTATGCCGATGGCGCTTATTCGGAACTGGCGCTGCAATTGCATTTATCGGGCTGGCGGGATCGCGGCAGCGGATTGCTCAATTCCGTCGTCGATGAATTGCACGCCATGAGAACAAAGGCGTTCGCCGCGGGCGGGAGAAAACGACCTTCCATTCAGGAAACGCGGTTCGCTGTCGGTATGATGCACCAGACACTCGCCCTCGATCCGTTGTTTGGCGAAGACTTCAGACGCAGCGCGGGCATTTCGTCAGCGGATAAGCCGAGCATAAAACAGCGAAAAGAGATGTGGGGCGCGATGTTGCGCGCCATCCTGGAGGGTTGAAGGAAGGGATTCACGCAGAGGCGCAGAGACGCAGAGGTGCTGCGGCGGGTGGATGCCTATCGCCCTGAGCCGCGATTGTTTGATATTCCACCCGCCCCCCCAAGGGGCGGGTGGGAGGAAAAACACGCGGGACGCGTTGGGGAATTCAAGGCCGACTCAAAACAACCCCAGCTGTTTCGTGTCGGGCTGCTTTTTCACGCGTGACGGCTTTTCGGGTTCGGGGGTCACGACTTCGCGGTCGAGGAGGGTTGCGTCGTCGTTGGCGGTACGGTTGATCCGCGTGCTGACGGGTTGGGCGTCCAGGAGATCGCCGGGCGCGGGGCGCAGCAGGGCCTGGGCTTCCTTCAGCGGCGTGGCCGGGTCGAGCCAGGTGTCCCAGTCCTTTTCGTCGAGGATCACCGGCATGCGGTGGTGGATGGGGGCGAGCGTTTCATTCGCTTCGCAGGTGACGACGGCGCAGGTGTCGATTTCGCTGCCGTCGGCGTTTGCCCAGGTTTCCCAGAGGGCGGCCATGGCGAAGGGGGCGCGGTCGCCGTTTTCGGCGCGGCGGCGGATGACATAAGGCTGCTTCGGCCCTTTTCCCTGCCCTTTCCATTCGTAGAAACCATCGGCCGGCATGAGGGCGCGGCGGTGGCGGAAGGAACCGCGGAAGCTCGGCTTTTCGGCGATGGTTTCGGCGCGGGCATTGATCAGCAGCGATGACGACACTTCCTTCGCCCATGAAGGGATCAGCCCCCAGCGGACAAGCAAGAAATGGCGCTGGCCGGCGTCGCGAAACACGATGGGGACGGGCTGGGTCGGGGCGATGTTGAAACGGGGCGGGAAATTGGGCTGCTCCTCGAAGCCGAAAAGCTCGCGCATCGCGCCGGGGGGCGTGGTGATGGTGTAGCGACCGCACATACGCCCTGTTTAAGGCGAGTCGCCGCGGGTGGCGACTTTTTGTCTGGAGCGCGTTCGGACGCAAAACCGGCGACCACTTTTGCTGAACGCGCTCTTGTTGTTATGTTGTAACATCCGCACCGGCAAAGGAGACGGCATGACAGCGCGCGCGGCGGCACACGCCCATACCTCGCATAATCACCGGGCCTGCATCGACGATGCGCTGGCGACGGCGCGCGACCTCTGCGGCGCGCGGGGCGTGCAGTTGACGCCCTTGCGCGAGAAAGTGTTGCAGATCGTCTGGAAGAGCCACAAGCCCGTGGGCGCCTATGAGGTGCTGGACGAGCTTTCGCGCAGCCACAAGGCCGCGCGGCCGCCCACCGTTTACCGGGCGCTCGACTTCCTGATGGCCGAGGGCCTCATCCACAAGATCGAATCGCTGAACGCCTATCTCGGCTGCATCGAGGCCGGCGCGCCGCATTCGGGCCAGTTCCTGATCTGCCGTAAATGCGGCGCGACCGAGGAAATC
>NZ_JBBECC010000043.1:0-3679 GCF_040882025.1 Parvibaculum sp.
CCGATCGGCGGCGCCGGGGCACGCGTTGCCTGCGCGGTTCTCGAACGCGAGTGAAGATCAGCGATCGAGTTCCGAATAATGGCGGAAGATGCCGGCCTCGTTGAAGGGCTGCCGGCGGGTGCTTGCCAGATAAGCCTTGATGCGCGGGCGTTTCTTCACCGCGGCATGCAATGACGAGACGAGGGGCCGGTTTTTCAGGAGCCGGCCCGTTGCTTTCGGAAAAGCGTATTTGAGGCCGTCGACCGTGTGGAAGAGCGACAGGTCGGCATAGGTGAGCGATTTGCCGACGAGATGCGGCTTCGATTCTGTCGCTCCGTTGGCGGTGAGGATGCTTTCGAAATAATCCAGAAATTTCGGGATGCGGGCGGTACGGAATTCTTCCGCGCGACGGGCGGCTTCCTTCTTCTGATCCTCGTAATAGAGGCCCATACCGACAGGGTGATGGACGTCATGTGCCTCGTTGACGAGGTCGGCGATGGTGAGCTGGAGCTGATGCGTCCAGAGGGCGCCCTTCTCCGGGGTGGGCGCGAGGCCGAGACGGGGCCCCAACCAGAAAAGGATCGCCGCAACCTGGCCGACGATCGTCGTCCCGTCGCGCAGGAAGGGAGGCGCGAAGGAGGGGCGCGCGACTTCCGAGGCATCCATCAGCGCCATCATCTCGTCCATGCCGGTTTCGCGCTCACGGACGACGTCGATCCAGGGCGCGCCCGCCACCTCCAGCGCCAGGCGGACATATTCACCGCGCCCCGGAATGCCGGGCCAGTAGAAGAGTTCATAGGGCTTGCGGCGGAATTTTTCAGGCATGGGGTCTCCTCTGTCGATAAATCTAGGGTCGCGGACCTCGACGAAAAGGCAAGGAGATCCGCGGGATTCCGGCACACGTCGTATGGAGAGTATTTTCAGGTTGAATAATGATGATATTTTGATTATTTTATACTGCGAAGGTGTCGAATCCCGCGCCGGGAAGGCTGTGGGCCGCCAAAAAGGACCAGGAACATGACCGATGACGGCAACGAGGCGCGGACGCGCCAGGAGGGCATGGTGACCCGATACAAGGTGGGTGTGGGCGAGGATTTTCCCCTTTCGGACAAAAAGGAGCGGGCGAGACGTTTCGATCATGAGCATAGTCACGGCGAATGGCGGGGCGGCTTCCATGCACCGAAGCTCCTCGTGCTCCTTGCCGTGATCGCGGTCGGCGTGGCGCTGATCTCGACGGCAGCGAGCTATCCCGTAACGACGCTCGCGGTGGCAGCCGTCGCGCTGCTTTTCGCGCGCGACCATTTCCACGGGCGGCGCAGCTTCCGGGACCAGGGCCATCGCGACCGGAGAGACGCGGCATGAGCAGCTTGAAGGAAGAGGCACCGGAAACCGGCGACAGCGAGGAGCGGCGCGGACGGCGCGGCCATCGCCACGGCCGCCGGCACAAGCGGCATGGCGGCGAGGAGCGCGACACCACGCGCGTGCAGCTCGAGATGCCGCCGCAAGCGATGGAGCGGCTGCAGCAGCTGAAGGACAAGACCGAGGCCGCGTCCTATGCGGAGGTGATCCGCAACGCGCTCCGGCTTTACGAGGCGCTGATTGACGAGGCCGAGCGCGGGGCCGAGTTCCAGGTCAAGGGACCCGACGGCATGGCCGTGCCTTACAGGATTTTCCTCTGAGGGGTGGTGCAGTCCCTCTCGCCGTCATTGCGAGGAGCGGAACGCGACGAAGCAATCCGGAAGGCCGCGCATACCGCGTTTGACACTTCAGGATTGCTTCGCTTCGCTCGCAATGACGGGCAATATAATTCGTATACAAAAAACTTAACGCCTATCCGACTTCAAGCCGTGTCGGTTCGCCGGGTGCGGCCGCAAGACGCGCGGGCGGCGCGGCGCGGACAGGGAGGTGGCAGGCAACGCGAGTGCCGATGCCGGGTGTGCTCTCCAGCGTCACCCAGCCGCCATGCAGTTCGATGAAGGAGCGCACCAGCGAGAGGCCGAGGCCCGCGCCGCGGCGGCGGTCGCCGGAGCCGTGCGCTTCGAAGCGGTCGAAGACATTGGACTGGAATTCGGGCTTGATGCCGTCGCCGGTGTCGGCGACCCAGAGCTCGACCGAGTTCTCGAAACGCGCCGCGCCCAGCGTGATGGTATCGCCGGGGCTCGTGAAGGCCAGCGCGTTCGACAGCAGATTGATCATGATCTGCTTGATACGCTTTTCGTCTGCGCGGACGATGCCTATATCCTTCGGGCAATCGATTTTCAGCACCACCCTGTTTTTCTGCGCCGGACGCTGGGCGAATTCCTCGGTCGCGTAGATCACTTCCGACAATTCGACATCGGAAAGATCGAGCGTCATGGCGCCGGCCTCGATGACGGCGAGGTCGAGAATGTCATTAACGACATCGATCAGCGTTTCGGAGCTTTCGAGAATGCCTTGCATGTATTCGTGCTGCCGCGGATTGAGCGTGCCGAACATCTCGGTTTCGAGGATTTCACCGAAGCCGAGAATGTTGGTGAGCGGCGTGCGCAACTGGTAGGAGACGTGGCTGATGAATTCCGATTTCAGACGGTCGGCGGTTTCCAGCGCATCGTTGCGTTCGCGCAGCGCATTTTCGATCTGGATCGAATCCGTGACGTCGACGAAGGTCATCAGCGTGGCGCCGTCGGGCAACGGCACCTGCGCATAATCGATGACGGTGGCGTCCGGGCGGTTGAGACGGCCTGTCGACTGGGCGCGCGTGGCCGAGGCACTGGTGATGCCCGCGATGACGCCGGGCACTTCCGGCACACCGTCGATCAGCGCATGGGCGATCGCGGCGAGATCGTTGACATGGGGTTCGCCCTCGAGATCGCTCGGGTCAAAATTCCAGATGCGCGAGAAGGCGGGGTTCGAAAGTTTCAGGCGGCCATCGGAGCCGAAAACGGCAACGCCTTCGTAAAGATGGTCGATGGTTTCACGCTGCACGCTGGCCAGCGTGTTGTAGGAACTTTCGAGATTGAGACGCTCGGTGATGTTTTCGTAGAGATAGACGACGCCGCCGAAAGGATGCGCCTGACCGACCAGCTTGACGGTGCGCCCGTCGGGCAGATGCCAGTATTCCTCAACCGGATCCGGCGAGGTGTAGATTTCCATGCGCGCCTGCTTCCAGGCCTGAAAATTGGCCTGCTCGGGCAAGCGGCGGCGAGCACGCAGTTCATCGAGGATTTCGCCGTCCGAGGGTCCCTGATCGAGCCATTTCGGATCGAGGCCCCAGAGGGTTTCGAAAGCGCGGTTGTGGAAGGCGAGACGCTTGTCCGGGCCGCAGATCGCCACCGCCGTCGTCACGCGGTCAAGCGTCGCGGCATGACTTTCGATATGACGGCGAAGTTCGCCTTCGGCCTCGTCGAGTGCCGAGACGTCGATGGCAACGCCGGCAACACCTTCACTCATGCGTTGTTCGACAATGTCGAGGGCGCGACGTTCGCCGGCCATGATGGCATGGCTGCGCTCGCGCACGCGGGGACGATCGAAAAGCGCGCGGCGAAGGGCCGACAGCGTTTCCTCATTCAGCAGTTCGAGGCCCTTGATCACCGCATCTTCGGGCGAGGCGGCGTCGACCGCACTGGCATAGGCCGCGTTGACCCAGGCAAGACGCCCATCATCGTCACGCCGCCAGGCCGGCAGAGGCGCCGTCATCAACTGTTCTTCGAAACGGGCACGC
>NZ_JBBECC010000043.1:3689-6397 GCF_040882025.1 Parvibaculum sp.
CGAGCCGATCCTTCAGGCGCGAGACCTCGGCGCGTTCGCCCGTGACGTCGCGCAGCCAGAGCACCGCCAAGGCGCCGGCCGGACGGCCCTCGGCCTCGAAGGTGCGGCCGTCGGTCGATTGCACGTGAAGCGAGAAGCGCGCGCCGCGCGTGCGCAAGCGCTGCACCGCCGTGTTGAGGCGACCGGCATTTTCAGGCTCGAGCTTCGTCAGCAGGTAGTTGAAATCGAGATCGCCGGAAGAAGGGTCGACCAGCGTGGCCGTGGAGCCGACGATGCGGGGCCGCGCCTGAAAAGTACCGGGCGCGGCGCGCAACGATTCAGGCGTCCAGATGAAGACGGCGTCGGGTTCGGCGGCAAGGATCGCCTCGGCCGCATCGAGCCGGACTTCAAGCGTGCCGACGCTCGCCTCGCGCTCAAGCGCAACGCGCCGCGCCGCGCGGGCCGAACGCAGGCCGACAATGGCGGCGAGCGCACCCGCAAAGGCGATGCCGGCGGCTATGGCATAGGAAGCGGTGAGCGCCGGATCGGCGGCCGTCTCCGGTGCCAATCCGATCGCGGCAAGCCTCTCCATCAAGCCGCCGGGCACGATTTCCTGCGCAACAGCGGCGGACGGGATCAGCGCGGCGCCAACGCCCGCGACAAGCCTTCCCATCCCTGACCGGCGTTTTCGCGCCCTCATGCCACACATCCCGCCTGCAGGCCGCCCCCCTGAGAGCATAAGGCCCTTTCGCCCGCAAATCAGCCGGCTGTGGCCATACTACACCATCGGCCGCGCTGTCGCGAAAAAGGACAGAAAAAAGCCCGGCGTTTCCGCCGGGCTCGATCCTGCCGATGAGGCCACTCAGTAGCGGTAGGTTTCGGGCTTGAAGGGGCCCTCGGCGGAGACGCCGATATAGTCGGCCTGCTTCTTGTTCAGCGTTTCGAGCTTCACGCCGATCTTGGCGAGATGCAGGCGCGCGACCTTTTCGTCGAGCTCCTTCTTCAGGACGTAGACCTTCTTCTCGTAGTCGCCCGGCTTCGTCCAGAGCTCCATCTGAGCGAGCGTCTGGTTGGTGAAGGAGGCCGACATGACGAAACTCGGATGGCCGGTGCCGCAACCGAGGTTCACGAGGCGGCCTTCGGCGAGCAGGATAATGCGCTTGCCGTCCTGGAACTCGATCTCGTCGACCTGCGGCTTGACGTTGTGCCACTTGAGATTACGCAGGCCACCGATCTGGATCTCGCTGTCGAAGTGACCGATGTTGCAGACGATAGCGCGGTGCTTCATTTTCCGCATGTGGTCGACGGTGATGACATCGACATTGCCCGTTGTCGTGACGAAGATGTCGCCGCGGGACGCAGCTTCGTCCATGGTCGTTACTTCATAGCCTTCCATCGCGGCCTGCAGCGCGCAGATCGGATCGATTTCGGTGACGATGACGCGGCAGCCGGCCTGACGGAGCGAGGCGGCGGAGCCCTTGCCCACGTCGCCGAAGCCCGCGACGACGCCGACCTTGCCCGACATCATGACGTCGGTGGCGCGGCGGATGCCGTCGACCAGCGATTCACGGCAACCATAAAGGTTGTCGAACTTGGACTTGGTGACGCTGTCGTTGACGTTGATTGCCGGCCAGAGCAGCGTGCCCTTCTTCTGCATCTCATAGAGACGGTGGACGCCGGTGGTGGTTTCTTCCGTCACGCCGCGCACGCTTTTCGCGACCTGGTTGTACCAACCCGGCTTGTGCTTCAGACGGCGCTTGATGGCGGCGAAGAGGATTTCCTCCTCCTCGTTGCCGGGCGTTTCGAGAAAGGCCACGTCGCCGTCCTCGGCGCGCTTGCCGAGATGGATGAGAAGCGTCGCGTCGCCGCCGTCATCGAGAATCATGTTGGGCGTGCCGCCATCCGACCATTCGAAAATGCGATGGGTGTATTCCCAGTAGTCCTCGAGGCTTTCACCCTTGATGGCGAAGACGGGAACGCCGCGCGCGGCGATGGCTGCCGCCGCGTGATCCTGTGTCGAGTAAATGTTGCACGAAGCCCAGCGGATATCGGCGCCGAGTTCGGCCAGCGTCTCGATCAGCACGGCTGTCTGGATCGTCATGTGCAGCGAGCCGGCGATGCGAGCACCCTTCAAGGGCTTCTGCGCGCCGAATTCCTCGCGCGTTGCCATCAGACCCGGCATTTCGGTTTCGGCGATGTCGATTTCCTTGCGACCCCAATCGGCGAGGTTGATGTCCTTGACCGCGTAGTCGCGCGGATCGGCTTTGGCAGCTTGGCTCATGGGGCGGAGGCTCCTTTGCGGGGCGTGATTTCAGGCGGTCGGCGCGGGCGGCGCGCCAAGGCACCGCGGCTCGCGGGTCGGCCGGTTCGGTGGCGGTTATAGCAAGGGAGGGGATGGGGGGCAAGGTCGATATAAAGAAATCTTTATATGTTAGCGCTATCCGAGAAATGGCCCCCGCCTCTATTACCTCGATGGTCATCGACAAGGCGGGAGCGGCCTGATCGGATCGGCCACCCGCCATTTTTCAGACGAGCAGCCCCATGTCTCAAGCCCTTGCCCAGACACTTCATCCGCTCGACATTGCCACGCAGCTTGTGCCCATGGATGACGGGCGGCTGAGAGGCACGACGTCAGACGACTACTGGAACATGATGGGCCCGTTCGGCGGCACGACGGCGGCGGTGCTGCTCGGTGCGGCGCTCGGCAGCCCGAAGCAGCTCGGCGACCC
>NZ_JBBECC010000044.1:0-15608 GCF_040882025.1 Parvibaculum sp.
GGCGCGAGGAAAGACGGGAAAGATAGGCCGCCCTTGCGAAGGCAAGCGCGCCGAGGCCGGTCATGACCGCCGTGCCGTTCATCACCGCCAGTGCTTCTTTCGGACGAAGCGCGACGGGTACAAGCCCCACTTCACGGAAGGCCTCCGCCGACATCATCTCGCGGCCGCCGAAGCGGACCATGCGTTCGCCGGCAAGCGCGCCGGCGACATAGCTCAAGGGTGTGAGGTCACCGCTTGCACCGACGGAGCCTTCGGCGGGGATCATCGGCAGAATGTCGCGCCTCAGCATTTCGGACAGCAATTCGACGAGTTCGATGCTGACGCCGGACCAGCCATGGACGAGCGAGGCGAGCCGTACCGCCATGACGGCGCGTGTTTCTTCCGGCGTGAGAATACGGCCCATGCCGACGCCATGAAATCGCGTGAGATGCAGCGGCAGTTCCGCAATCAGTTCGTCGGAGACCGGCGTGGTACAGGAATCGCCATAGCCGGTGGTAACGCCATAGATCATGCCATCACGGCGCAGCGTTTCATCGACATGTGCGGCGGAACGGGACAAGCCCTCGCGAAAGCCGGTATTGCCGCTGAGACGCGGCGATACGGCGCCTGCAGCGATCGACCCGACGCCTTCGATGGTGAGACGCATCTCGCCGAAAACGACTTCATCCCGGGCTTCGTCCGTCACGATATCCACCTTCACTGTCTCCCGGACTGCCCGGCGATGTCCGGCGGATTGAGACCCGCAGGATGCCAGAAGTCGAAAAAATTGAACCATTGTAGAGGCGCGATACGCAAATGGCTTTCAAGACGCGCCGCGTAACGCGCGACAGAAGCCGTAATCGCCTCGTTCCTGTCCTTGCGCGGCAACTCGATCCTCTCTGCAAAGCGCTCGAAATAGATGCGGTGATGTGCACCCTCACGCAGGCAAAAAAGGAGATGAACCGGGCATTTGAGAAGACCTGCAAGGATGTGCGGCCCTTGCGGGAAGGGGGCGGGCTCTCCGAGGAACGGCACCCAGCTGACGCGTTCATTGCCCGTGACCGGCACCCGGTCACCGGCCATCACCACCCACTCACCATTGGCCACTGCCTCCTGGAGCAGGATGGCGGTATCGGGACCGACTTCCGTTACCTGGATGAGGCGGACTGTCGACGAATCCGAAAACGCATTGATCAGGCGATTGAAACGAACGGCATGGGCAGTATGCACCAGCACATTGACACGCCAGCGGCGGCCCAGCGTTGCGATGGCCCTCAGGATTTCCGGATTGCCGAAATGCGCGGTGAGCACGACCGCGCCCTTGCCGCTCTTCTTGACCCGATCGAATTCTCCCTCATCGACGCCCCTGACCGCCGAGGCGGGGATATTGCCGGTCCACGCTGCGAGCTTGTCGACGGAGGAGGACCCGAAGGCGAAGAAATGCCTGAGCGAAAGTCGAAGACCCGGGGAATCCGAGAGGAGGCCGGATGTATATGCATGCTTCAGATAGGAAAGCGAACCCCGGCGCTGCTCTCCGCCTGTCAGGAAAAAGAAAAGCACAACGGGCGACATGACGACGAGACAGGCCGTGCGGCCGAACAATTTGTAGATGGCCCCCAGAAGCCAGAGCCCGGCATAGCTCCCGCGTTCGCCAAGCGCCGCCCAGTGCGGCGACGAAGGGCGGCGTCTCGCAAGCCGCGAGAAAAGTAAATGCGGCAAGTTAAGCAACATGAGGAAGAAGAGCTTCGCATGCATGCCGGACAACCGCAGATTGTCGTCCCACATTGCGAAGTTCGAATAATTTCCCGCCGGATAGGTAACGGCAACCGGCAGCGTGACGACCTCCGTCCCGCGCCAGACAAGCCGCACGAGTATCTCCGTGTCGAATGCCATGCGTTGCGCGATACGCGCCGACCGCGCGACCTCGAGCGTCGCCTCAACGGGATAGACGCGAAAGCCGCACATGCTGTCCATGATCCGGAAAGACATTGTGTTGATGGCAACCCATATATGGGTGATCCACCGCGCGAGGCGGCGGCTTCGCGGTACCGATTGATCATAGACCGCCTCGCCCGTGATGAGCGCCCCGGGGTGCGCGCGTGCAAGGCGAAGTAACTCTCCCACAGCAGCGAGATCGTGCTGACCATCGGCATCGATCTGCAATGCGTGCGTATAGCCGCGTGCCTCGGCATGGACAAGACCATCCATGACCGCCGCGCCCTTGCCGCCATTTTCCGCACGACGCAAGAGCTCGACCTTGTCATGGGCCGCACATATGGCGGCGATGCGGCGAGCGTCTTCGGCTTCATTGCCATCGTCGATAATGATGACCGGCAATCCCTGTGCACGCAGACGGGAGACGATACGGTCAAGGACATCGGTGTGATGATAGGTCGGGATGAGCACGCATGGCTTCACGCTACTCACGAGTGGCCTCTGATCGTGCCGCTCGCAACGACCTCGCCCTCGCGGCTGTATTGGAAGTCGAGCCGCGGGCCGTCCTTCACAAGCGTGAGCGAGATGTGTTCCTCCGGCTGCATGACCCGCTTGAACTTGATGCGCGACATGTCCCGGCCGTCAAAGACAAGGCCCCATGTCCGCTCGGCGAGCAGCGCCGCGATATGGAGCTGCGCAACGCCCGGAAGGATCGGCTGGCCGGGAAAATGTCCTTCGAACCAGCGCAGTTCGGGCTGGAGCCGGAGTTCGAACCGCGCGCGCTCCCCATCGATGTCGCTTGCATCTATCTGCGGCAGCTCGGCCGATTTGAACAGCGCCCGCATCTCCGCGGCGACACGTTTGCCCTGCGCGTTTTCCGGCACACGCGGCACGAAGCGCCAGAAACGAGGACACTCCATCGGCTCGAGACGCGCTTTCAACAGGGCGCGCAGATGCCTAGAATACCGGAAGCGCCCCATGGCGGCGAGAGTCTCTTCGCCTTCCGCCGTCAGCACAACGGCGGCGCCGAGCGCGCCTTGCCGAGCAGGCAGATCGATGGCCGCGGCATCGGCGATATCCGGCAGATCCTTCAACGCATCCTCCACGCGCGGCAGAGATACCCGCTTGCCTTCGACTTTCACGATGCGATCGAGACGGCCATTGAGCGTGAAACGCCCATCCGTCGCGATGACGACCGCATCGCCCATGGAGAGAAAGCCGTCATGTCCCGTGAAAGGCGAGCGCACGGCAAGCGCACCCACTTCATCGGCCCGAATATCGACCTCGGGCAATGCCGTCCATGGAATATCCTTGCCGGTCTGCCGGCGCCAGGCGACTCCGCCCGTCTCGGTGCTGCCCAGTATTTCCACGGGTGTGACACCGAACTGGGCGGAGGCGCGCGCCGCCGCTTCGAGAGGCAGGGGTCCACCGGACGAGAAGATCGCCGACGGCACATGCGGCAGGCGTAGCGCCGCAGGAATCCGGCTCAGATGCGCCGGACTTGAAACGATGACGCCCCCCGGATCGAGGCATCCGGCAAGCGCTTCCCATGTTTCGTGCTGCCTGGAGAAAAACGGGACACCCGCGGCGAGAGGCCAGAGCACACGGAAGAGGAGCCCGTAGATATGCTGATGCGAAACGGTGCCTGTGACCACACCTCCGGGCGCGCCCCAAAGCCGCCGCTGCACCGCGACTTCCGCCGCGAGCTGGCGCAACATCTTCCGGCAAAGCTTCGGTTCGCCCGAGGAGCCCGAAGTGAAGAAACCGAGTCTGCCTTCCGGCGGAGAGAATGTCTCGCCGGAGGGTCGGGCATCGAAGGCAGAGACCGCAATCGCCTCGACACCTTTCAGATCGCTGACAAAGGCGGCGGGGTGAACGCCAATTTCCCGGAGATAATCAGGCGCGGCATGACCTGGCAACAGCACCTCGCGGCCCGCGCAAAGCGCGCCGATCAATCCCGCGGCAAAATTCGCCGCATCCTCGCAATAGAGAAAGACCGGGGCTTCATCCGGACCCAGCCGGTCCGCCACCGACAGCGCGGCAGTGCGCAGTGCACCGGCGCTGACCACGCGCGCGCCATCCGTCGCAACGGGTGTGTCGCCTGGGGTGCCGGACAGGAAATGCCAAAGGTCCGCCGTCATGCCGCACCGTTCCGCGAACGCACCCGCTGGCGCACAAGGAATTCGACAGCGAACAGAGATCCGGCCAGCAGATAGCTGATGAGGCCGTTATAAAGTCCCCAGTAAAGGAGATCGCCACGCTGCACCGTCCACAAGGCGACAAGCCCGTTGAGCGCGAAGAAAGCGACCCAGACCATCGTGACCTTTCGCGTATAGCGAACACCGCGTGCATCGAGATCCGGCTCCATGATCCGTGCAAAGCGCTCGATCATGCTGGGCGGTCTGACCAGGGTCGCGGCGAAGGCAACAAGCATCGTGATACTCAGAAAAACGGGATACAGCCTCGCGGCGAGGTCCGGGGCGAAACTGCCGACGGCAAGAACTGCAACCGCGACAGCGAGGAGAGACAGTGTCATGGCGGCGGGAACCGGAACCGCGCGGGGAAGAAGAATGCGCGCACCGATGCAGGCAACGAGCGCAACGATGATGGGCCATGGGCCGATCCAGCGCAGCCCGATCGCCGTTGCCATCGGAATCAGCAGCATCACTACCGTGAGGGCGGTGGCCCAGGGATCAGGCCGCTTGGCCGAGAAGCTCATGAACCTGGGCAATGACATCGCGAACCGTCCGCACGGATCGGAACTGCTCCGCAGAAACCTTGCGGCCGACGAATTCCTGAAGCTTCAGTATCAGATCGACGGCATCGATGCTGTCGAGATCGAGATCGTCGGCGAGATGCGCATCCAGTGAAATTCGCTCTTCCGGAATTTCGAAAAGCTCGACCAGAAATCCCTTGAGGGTTTCGTATATCTCATCCTGGTTCATGCTGCGTGCCCCTGCTGCCGTGCGACGAAGCGGGCAAGCTCCTTCACGCTTGAAAAATAATTCGCAAGGTTTTCGTCCTTGGAATCAATCTTCACGCCGAACGTCTTCTGTATCTCGATACCGATTTCAAGCGCATCAATGGAATCGAGACCAAGCCCCTCCCCGAAGAGCGGCTCATCTTCATTTATGTCCTGTGCGGAAACATCTTCAAGATTCAGCGTCTCAATGATGAGACGCCGAATTCTATCTTCGAGCCGTTCCATGCCCCACTTCCCCCATCAGCCACTCGACCAGAAACTCATTCAAACGCCGTGCGGCAATCGATGGCACAGATTCACCTATATAAGTCCCGGTTTCAACCAATCCGTGCACCGTAACAGTAAAATGCATGCGGCGAGCTGGGATATGGTACCACTTCTGGCCTTTCATCAGGGTCGGTGGTTCGCATTTTATGGTTACGAGCCGAATTGGCGCGCCGGCCCGGATCGCAATATTCGCCACACCCCGCTGCAGTTTCACCGGCGCGCCGGGGACTGTACGGGATCCTTCCGGGAAAACGATGAGATTGCTGCCGCTGGCAAGTGCAGCGGCGCAATCCGCCACCAGTGTTTCGGCATCGCCATCGTTGCGGAGGTAGTTCGTTGCCGTAACGACGCCACGCATGAACGGGTTATGCCATATATCCGCCTTGACGATGCATTGCGACCGGCGCATCAGAGACATCAACAAAACGACATCGAGAAGCGTCGGATGGTTCGCCACGACAAGAACGCCCTTGTCCTGCGCCAGCGCCTCGGCATTGTGCGTTTCAAACTCAAGGACCCCCATCACAATCATGAAGTTGCGGTGCAACCGGAACATCGTATGGACGAAGCGTTGTGCATATGCTGCGCGCGATTCACGGTCTCGCACGACAAGATTCATCAACGGAAAAACGGTAAGCGAGAGTACGAGACCACCGATGCCGAAGAATGAAAAGGAGAGACCAGTGCCAAACAGCCGCCAGAGGTAGTCAATCTGCCGCATCGGGGTTCCTTCCGAACGACCAGAGCGAGCCTTGAGAGCGCCAGCGCAGGACCGCCGGGACGCCATTCTGCAAGCTCGAAATGAGGTTCCGCGCCAGCAATTCTG
The DNA here is from genome assembly GCF_040882025.1 of Parvibaculum sp. Taxonomy (GTDB): domain Bacteria; phylum Pseudomonadota; class Alphaproteobacteria; order Parvibaculales; family Parvibaculaceae; genus Parvibaculum. The sequence continues at coordinate 5,991 of NZ_JBBECC010000044.1, forward strand.
CATGGGGTGAGTCGAGAGCGGATGCGTCACTCCCGGTGTCAGATGAACGCACCAGGGAAATCTGTGCCTGCTCTTCTCGTTCTGCGGACAGGCAAAGCGCAAACGCCACACCACCGGTATCGCAATCGACGAACTGACTATAGATGTTCGGCAGCGGAAGATCGACGAACACGAGAACGAGTTTCAAATGCGGCCGCTTGCCGAGACGGAGCCATGCTTCCGTCAGGCCCGCAGATAGGGTCTGTGTTCCAGCCGCCACGGCCGTATGACCAATCCGGGCTTTGCGCACGAGATCAAGAATACCGGGCACGGTATTGTGGACGGACATCGAAAAACCGGCAGGCGACATCGGCTCAGCCCCAACCAGCGCGACAAGAAGCTGATGCGCGAGGGCTATATCTCCGTAGCGGGAACAGAAAACGATATCAGCATCGCATTTGGGTGCTACGCCGAGGCCACAGGCAACCCCCATGCGTGCCATAGGTTGCATACGACGTTTAAGGCCTGCGGGAATAGAGGTCTCATCCGCGCAGTCGCCAAGTCGTCGCTCTGGCTCGTTTGCCGATGCAGGAAGAATCGCCGCCCATGACTCTACATAGGCGGCGGAAAGACCGGCCGGGACGGACTGCATGCGGTCGATCTGCATTGCCTTCCCCCATGGCGCAATACCGGTCTTGTTCAATCGGCCAGTTTGACCACTTCGCCTTTGAGCGCGACACCCGACATCAAGAATCCGACATGGCATTCGTACTGCGTGTCGCTCTTCACTTCGTTCGAGCGAAAATAGCTGCGGATATTGACGATGGCGTCCCCGCCCAATTGCTTTGCACGCTCTTGGAGTGCGATGAAGTTCGACAGCACCACGTGCTGACAGGTGGCTTCATCCGACTTGGCGAAGGCATTGGTCTTCTTATTCGAAACAAACTCGCCAAAGGATTGTACGACCTTTGGATGCGCCGTATCGCCAAAATAGAAGGCGACCGACCCGTCCAACGCCGCCTTGGCCTCCGGCGTCGCGAGCGCCAGATCAACCGGCATCATCAGGACCTTGTCCGCCGCCTGAGCGGACACGCCGCCCAGCGCCGTGACAAAAAAGAATGCCGCAAAAGCGGATTGAATTCGAGAACTGAACCCCTTGCTCACAATCGAAGCCCCCTTGCCGACCTGCCGTATGCCAAAGCAACCTCCAGCATGGGCCGGAAATTTTCAAGGGGTTATATCGGCTCCCCCTTCATTGGAGGAGCTCCTCATGAAGGGCTATGTGTCATGGAAATCATGCTCAGGCTGCATGGGACCAAATCAGTTAAGGAAAGAGGCCCCCCGAAAATATCCGCGAGCATGAAAGAACGGTGCGCGCCCTGTCGACACAAGAATCGGCTTCCATCTGATGGCAAAACCCGATGAAACGCGATTGCGGTCTGGTCTCAGCCGGAGCGGCACGAAAACAGGGCGGTGCACAGATTGATGACCGCAGTCCAAGCGCAGCCTGACTACGCGCTACCTATGCCTGGCCGGGTTAGTGTATTAATTCAACCGTCGACCGGATGTTGGTCAAAAATATTCATATAAATCAAATGCTTAACATAAAAATTGGCGGAGAGGATGGGATTCGAACCCACGGTACAGCTTTACACTGCACAACGGTTTAGCAAACCGCCGCCTTCAGCCACTCGGCCACCTCTCCGGCTCCCCGTGTATGCCCAAGAACGAGCGTCGCTTCAAGCGCCATATCCAATCCGCGCGGGCATCCTCAATGTTCCGGCATGCTGTGATAGCGGATCAGCCCCTCCTGCGCGACCGAAGCGACGAGCTGGCCCGCCCGCGTATAAATACTGCCCCTGTTGAAGCCTCGCGCGCCCGAAGCAGACGGACTGTCTTGCGTGTAGAGCAACCATTCATCGCTGCGGAACGGTGCGTGAAACCACATGGCATGATCGAGACTGGCAGTCTGCAGTTTCCCTGACAGCCAGCTCACGCCATGCGGTCTTATGCAGGTGTCAAGCAGCGTCATGTCGGACGCATAGGCCGTAATGCACTGATGCAGGGCCGGGCTATCCCCAACCGCCTTGCGCGCTCGAAACCAGACATGCTGCATCGGCTCCATCGGCGAAGGATCAATGTAATCCTGCGGATTGACGGGTCGGATTTCGATCGGGCGCGGTCGCGCGAAATGCTTGGCAATTTCCGGTGGCAAGCGGCCCTCGATCGCCTTTCTTAGTTCCCGCTCGTTGGGCAAGTCTTCCGGTGCCGGCACATCGGGCATCGTCGCCTGGTGCTCGAAACCGGTTTCTGGCACCTGGAACGATGCCGCAAGGTTGAATATCTGCTTGCCGTGCTGGATCGCCACGACACGTCGCGTTGTGAAACTCTTGCCATCGCGCGAGCGGTCGACTTCGTAGAGGATCGGAATTTTCGGATCGCCCGGCCGAATGAAATAGGCATGTAGCGAGTGGCATATTCGTTCCTCAACAGTCCGGTACGCGGCCACCAGCGCCTGCCCGATCACCTGCCCGCCGAACACACGCTGCCAGCTCACATCCGGGCTATGGCCGCGAAACATGTTCATCTCGATTTGCTCGAGGTCGAGAATTTTGATGAGATCTTCGACCGCATCCTTGTCGGCGGACGGGCCATCCTTCTCGGATTTATCGGTCATGGAGCCGGTCTCTCCTGTCGCGCAGGCTCTGCGGGAAGCCGGAACATAAGCGCCCCGTGCGGAGCTGTCACCGTCTTTGGAGAGATTGGAAAAAGAAAGGAAGCCCAGTAGCTTACTGGTTCGCGAGCCACTCTCGCGCCTGCCGTTGCGCTTCGGCGATCTCCGCCGGTGACATCTCGACAGTAAGTTCCGCCCGGCAGGTCCGCGCGGCATCGCTTCCCTGCATCGCCGCCAGATTGAACCATTTATGCGCGGTCACCAGATCGACATCGACGCCGCGGCCTGTCGAATACATCAGCCCCAGATTGTAGAGCGCATCGCATTTGTTGCCTTCGGCGGCAATCTCGCCTCTCCCGATCTCGTCGAGTTGCATGCGCGCCATGTCGATCCCCTCCTCAATGGAACGGTGCGCTTCGGCCCATTGCCCATCTGCGCTTGCCGCTCGTCGAAGAGGCAAGGAAGCTCCTTGCCCATGGAACCACTTTCCATGACCCTCCTGAAAAAATGGTTAACGCCAAACTCACCAAAGCGGACCCGATCGGACCCGATTACACCTTCGGCACCGCCATCCCACGCTGCACGGCCGGCCGGGCGCCGACCTCGGCCATCCAGCGTCGTGCGTTCCCTGCCTCGCCGACAACATCAGGCTTGAGGCCGGCGATCAGGTCGAGGGCTGGCAGTATCCAGGGATAGGTGATCATGTCGGCAATCGAATAGTCGCCGCCGAGGAATTGCGCTTCCCCCAGCCGCTTGTCGAGAATGGAGATCAGCCGCGCCGCTTCGCTCGCATAGCGCTCGATTGCGTAGGGAATTTTCTCGGGCGCCGCATTGGCAAAGTGATTGAGCTGTCCGAACATCGGACCGACGCCGCCCATCTGCCACATCAGCCATTCGAGGGTTTTGGCGCGCTGCGCGCCTTTTGCGGCGAGGAACTTGCCGGCCTTTTCGGCGAGATAGATCAGGATCGCGCCCGATTCGAAAACCGAAAGCGGGCCGTCATCGGCATCATTGTCAACGATCGCCGGAATGCGGTTGTTCGGGCTGATTTTCAGAAATGCCGGTGCGAACTGCTCGTTCTTGCCGATATTGACCGGGTGCACCTCATAAGGAAGCCCTGTCTCCTCCAGCATGATGGAGACCTTGCGGCCGTTCGGTGTCGTCCAGGTATAGAGATCGATCATGTTGTCCCGCTCTTCGCATATGCGGGAAACGGCGCAGCGCGCCCCCGCCCATTGATGATGGATGGCATATGGGAATCGGGCAATGCAACGTCGAGACGGAAGCTCAGTAGGCGACGGTCACTTCGACGTGATGATGCCGATGCTTGGCGCAGACATAGGGCTCGATGCGATATTCGCCGGCCGTCAGGCGCGTGCCGACCGCCATTTCCGGTGCCAGAAAATCGCCGACGGCTCGCCCCTCTGCGTCCCGGATCGTGAAGCCGTAAGTGCCGTACATGACCCGGACCACGGTGCCGTCGCGCGGCACGATCAGCGCCCGGCCCCACGAACTCTCTGTGCCGTAGGCATCCTTCTTGATCATGCTGCCGGTTCCCGTCGCCACATCGGCGCTCGCCGCTTGCGGCAGAAGCGTCGCGGTCACGAACAACATGGCTTGCAGGTAAATGCGCATGGATGTCTTCCCCGGAAATGCGAACAGCGCCCCCGGTTTCCCGGAAGCGCTGCCAGCCTAGCATAAACGGACCGGCCGTTAAGGCAGACCCGCTAACTCATTGTGTGCGTTGCCCGAACAGGATCACTGCGAAGCTGTCCGGCTTCCTTGGTCATGTCGCCGATGAAGCCCCGGCGCCAATCGCGCCCGGGGCATACCCCCTCCGGACGGACGATCGGGCGCAAACCCGTTCGAACCCGTCCTTCGGGAATGAAATATCGTCGAACTGCAGGCTCCGGTTCTTCTGAGGTACGATCCGGCGCCGGCAGGTCCCGTCCGCAATCGGGCGATGGTCGGCAAGGTGACGGTCCTTCAGACGCTTGTTGGTCGCGCCGTGGAGCCCGGTTCACTTCGTCGGCATGCCGAATGATCGCATGGGGAGTTTTCTCGCACATGTACTGGTACTGGCTAAAATGATGGGCTTGGCTCGTTATCGAGCCAAGCCCAGCCATCTGCCAGAACAGCCATTGGTCGACCTCAATCCTCCGCCGTTCGCCGACAGGACAGAAGATTCCCGTCTTGCGGCTGGGATATCGAAGGATAGCCCCCGACTCGAAAATCGAAATCGGTTTCCCCCCTGGACCGTCAGGGTCCACGATGGCCGGCATCCGGTTGTCCTCCGCGATCTTTACAACGGATCGCTTGAACGGGTCGCCAACACCGATATTCACCGGCCGGACCGCGTAAGGCGGCTTGCACTCCTCCAGCATGACCGAAATCTTTCCGCCATCGAGGCGGTAGAAGCCGATCAGGTTGGCTTCGTCCCGCGTAAACGCGGGACTCCGCCTGACGGAAGAACGCTTCGCCACCGCCTTCGCGGGTTTTGGCCGGCGAGTATCGTTCATTAGGCCTTAAGCGGCCTTCTTGCGCGCTGCAGGCTTGCGCTTCGCAGCGGGCTTCCGCTTTGCAGCAGGCTTCTTCTTCTTTGCCGCAGGCTTCCGCTTCGCGGGCGCCTTCTTTGCGGCGGTCTTCCTGGCGGCGGGCTTGCGCTTCGCTGCCGGCTTCTTCTTGGCGGGTTTCCGCTTCGCAGGAGCCTTCTTCGCCGCGGTCTTCTTGGCGGCGGGCTTCCTCTTCGCGGGCTTCCGCTTTGCCGGCGCCTTCTTGGCGACGGTCTTTTTCGCGGCGGCCTTCTTCACGGTCTTCTTCTTGGCCGGCTTCTTCTTGGCAGCCGGCTTCTTCTTTGCCGGGGCCTTCTTCGCCGCGCTGGTCTTGGCGGCGAGCTTCTTCACTGACTTCTTCTTGGCAGCGGGCTTCTTGGCCGCGGCCTTTTTGGCGGGGGCCTTTTTGGCCGCCGCTTTCGGCTTAGCTTTGGTCTTGGTAGCCATATCTATCTAGCTCCTGATGTGCCGTTATCGTTGACGACAATCTGTGTATTCGCAACGCACACACTGCGAGCGCCCTCGTACCCCTCAGGCGCACACGAATAATATGAGCGCCGAAAATGCGCTCGGCAACACATTGCAACAGTTTTGTGCAAGCGTCCCCGTCCCACTCTCGGCTGGAAGTGGTTTACAAACAGTTGATCCGGGGACCGGAAATTTTCGTCAGCCTTCGGACGATAGGCCGAGTTTCCGAGCAAGAATTTCGTTGACGACCTGCGGATTTGCCTTGCCAGACGTGGATTTCATCACTTGTCCGACAAACCAGCCCGCAAGTTGAGGCTTGACTTTCGTTTGCTCGACTTTATCGGGGTTTGCCGCGATGACGGCGTCGATGGCGGCCTCGATTGCCCCAAAATCCGTGACTTGCCTTAGGCCTTCATCCTCGACGATTTTGGAGGGGTCACGGCCCGTTTTGTACATCGAATCAAAAATCTGCTTTGCGATTCGTCCGGAGATCGTCCCGTCGGAGATCAGATCGAGGAGCTCTCCGAGCTGTTTTGCGGTGACAGGAGAGCGGTCGATCGAGTGCCCTTCGCGGTTCAAGGCGGCGAAGAAATCGCCCGTCACCCAGTTCGCCGCAAGCTTCGCATCCCGCCCCTTCGCCACCGCTTCGAAGAAGTCGGCACGGGCGGATTCACCCACCAGAACGGTCGCGTCATAGGGCGACAGCCCGTACTCGGCGATCAGCCGCGCCTTTTTTTCGTCCGGCAGCTCCGGCAGCGCCGCCCGGATCGCGTCCACATCGTCCTGCTTCAGCACAAGCGGCAGCAGGTCGGGATCCGGGAAATAGCGGTAGTCATGCGCCTCTTCCTTAGAGCGCATCGACCGCGTCTCGCCGGTCTTCGGGTCGAAAAGCCGCGTTTCCTGGTCGATCTTCCCGCCGTCTTCGAGAATGTCGATCTGTCGCCGCGCTTCGTGTTCGATCGCCTGGCCGATGAAACGGATCGAGTTGACGTTCTTGATTTCGCAGCGCGTGCCGAGCGGCGCACCGACCTTGCGCACCGAAACGTTAACGTCGGCACGCAAGGATCCTTCTTCCATGTTGCCGTCGCAGGTGCCGAGATAGCGCAGGATCGTCCGGAGTTTCGTCACATAGGCCCGCGCTTCCTCGGCTGAACGCATGTCCGGCCTTGAAACAATCTCCATCAGCGCCACGCCCGACCTGTTGAGATCGACGAAGCTCATGGCCGGGTGCTGGTCATGCAGGCTCTTGCCGGCATCCTGCTCAAGATGCAGCCGCTCGATGCCGACACGGATCGTCCGCCCGTCCGGCATATCCAGCACGACCTCCCCCTCGCCGACGATCGGATGCTTGAACTGCGAAATCTGGTAGCCCTGCGGCAGGTCCGGATAAAAATAATTCTTCCGGTCGAAGACCGAACGCAGATTGATCTGCGCCTTGAGGCCGAGCCCGGTGCGCACCGCCTGCTCGACGCAATAGCGGTTGATCACCGGCAGCATACCCGGCATCGCCGCGTCGACGAAGCTGACCTGCGTATTCTGTTCGGCGCCGAATTTGGTCGACGAAGCCGAGAAAAGCTTGGCTTCCGACGTCACCTGCGCATGCACTTCGAGCCCGAGAATGATCTCCCAGTCGCCCGTCGCGCCGCGGATCAGGTCTTCTTCGCGGGGCTCGCGCTTGCGCATCGTGCGTTCGAAATCGCTCACCATCGTCGTCATGCTTTCCACCACGCTTCGGGTGCCGCCTTGAAATCGGCCGCCTGCTCCACCGCATAAGCCGCCTTGAGCAGCGTTTCCTCATCGAATGTCCGCCCGATAAGCTGCAACCCGAGCGGCAACCCATCGGACGAGAGGCCCGCCGGCACCGAAATCCCCGGCAGACCCGCAAGATTGACCGGCACGGTGAATACGTCGTTGAGATACATCGACAGCGGATCGTCGGTTTTTTCGCCAATAGCGAATGCCGCCGAAGGAGCGGTCGGCGTCAACAGAACATCCACATCGGCGAAAACCGTGGCGAAATCCCGTGCGATCAGCGTCCGCACCTTTTGCGCCTTCAGGTAATAGGCGTCGTAATAGCCCGCCGACAGCACATAGGTGCCCATCAGCACGCGGCGGCGCACCTCGGCGCCGAAACCGGCGGCGCGGGTCTTCTCATACATGTCGGTGATGTCGCGGCCCTCGACGCGCAGCCCGTAGCGCACGCCGTCATAGCGCGCGAGGTTGGACGAACATTCGGCGGGCGCCACGATGTAATAGGTCGGCAGCGCATATTTGGTGTGCGGCAGGCTGACCTCCTTGATCTCGGCGCCGGCCGCCTTCAACCATTCGATGCCGCGCGACCACAAGGCGTCGATCTCGGCCGGCATCCCGTCCACCCGGTACTCTTTCGGAATACCGACCTTGAGGCCTTTCACGCCCTGCCCGAGCGCTGCCTCGTAATCCGGCACCGGCCGGTCGACGCTGGTCGTGTCCTTCTCGTCATGCCCGGCCATCGAACGCAGCATGATCGCCGCATCGCGCACGTCGCGCGCAATCGGCCCCGCCTGGTCGAGCGACGAGGCGAAAGCGACGATGCCCCAGCGCGAGCAGCGCCCATAGGTCGGCTTGATGCCGACTGTGCCGGTGAAGGCCGCTGGCTGACGGATCGACCCGCCGGTGTCGGTCGCCGTCGCCGCGAGGCAGAGTTTTGCCGCCACCGCCGCCGACGAGCCGCCCGAGGAACCGCCCGGCACCAGCTTCGTGTCGTCGCCCTTGCGCCGCCACGGATTGACGACCGGCCCGTAATAACTCGTCTCGTTGGACGAGCCCATGGCGAACTCGTCATTGTTGAGCTTGCCGAGCAACACCGCGCCGTCGCGCCACAGATTGGCGGTCACGGTCGACTCGTAAGGCGGATGGAAGCCGTCGAGAATATGGCTCGACGCCGTCGTCAGCACGTCCTTGGTGCAGAAGAGGTCCTTGATGCCGAGCGGCAGCCCTTCCAGCGCGCCGCCCTCGCCCTTGGCGAGCTTCGCATCGGACGCCTTCGCCATCTCCATCGCCTTCTCGGCCGTCACCGTCACATAGGCATTGAGCGGCGCACCGGACTCCACCTCGGCGATATAGGCGCCGGTCAGCTCCGCTGAGGTAATATCTTTCTTCTTCAGCGCGTCGCGCGCGCCAGCGAGCGTCAGTTTCGTCAGATCGCTCATGCTCACTCCACCACCTTCGGCACCACATAGAAGCCGTCTTCGGCGCCCGGCGCGTTCCGCGTCACTTCCTTCTGGAGGTTCTGGACCACCACCACATCGTCGCGCATTTTCATCGCGACCTCGACGGCACTGGTCATCGGCTCGACGCCATCGACATTGACCTCACCCAATTGCTCGACCCAGTCGAGAATGCCGTTGAGTTCCTTTTCGAGCGCCTCCAGCTCATCGTCCCGCACGGCAATCCGCGCAAGCCGGGCGATGTGCCGGACCGTTTTCTGATCGACCGACATGGGCCTGCCTTATCCTGGTTTTGAGAGCGGGACCGCGGGGCCAAAGCCACCCCTTGCCCGCTGAATCGCGGGGGAACATACCAAGCGGCGGCCCTGCGCCGCAACGCCGCCGCTCTCTTTATATGAGCCCGGCGCGTTGCATGCGCCCCACGGCCTGACTATTGTCCGCTTCGCATATTTTTTTCAAGGATGACAACCACTTGAGCGGCAATCTGAAGTCACTGGACGAGCTTAAATCGGCCCTGAAGCGCAATCAGCGCCTGATCGGCGTCGATCTCGGCACCAAAACCATCGGCCTTGCCCTCTCCGATGTCTCGCTCTCGATCGCGAGCCCCCTCGAAACCGTCAGGCGCACGAAATTTGCCGCCGACGCCGCCCGGCTGATCGCGCTCGCGGCCGAACACGATGCCGCCGGCCTCGTCGTCGGCCTGCCGCTCAACATGGACGGCTCGGAGGGCCCGCGC
>NZ_JBBECC010000044.1:15708-17710 GCF_040882025.1 Parvibaculum sp.
GGCCCATGGCCTCCGCGCTCGGCGCGGGCCTCTTCTCGATGGTCGCGATCCTGATGCTGATGAAGCAGGCGCTGCCGCTTTCCGGCCCACAATTCTCATCCGTCTTCCAGGGTGCCGCGCGCTGGAACGGCTTCGTCGCGCTCGCCGCCATCGGCTCGCTCTTCGGCCCCGAAGGTGTGACGCTTGCCGCCGTCGCCTTCGCGGTGCTGGTGCCGACGGTCAACGTGCTCTCGGTGCTGATCCTGACGCGCTATGCGGGCGACACGCCGGCCGGCATGGGAACGGTGCTGCGTCTTCTCTCGAAGAACCCGCTCATCCTCGCCTGTGCGGCCGGCATCGCGTTGAACGTCTCGGGGATTGGACTGCCCGGCCCGCTCGCACCGACCTTCGACATTCTCGGCGCCGCCGCGCTGACCATCGGTCTCATCGCGATCGGCGCGGGGCTCCAGCCGAAACACGCGCTCGAAACCGGCTGGATCGTCGCACTGACCAGCAGCCTCAAGCTTCTCGTCATGCCGGTGCTGATGGCGGGCTGGTGCTTCGTCTTCGGCGTCACCGGCCTCCCCGCCGCCGTCGTCATCCTCTGCGGCGCGGTGCCCGGCGCTACATCGTCCTACATCCTCGCCCGCCAGCTCGGCGGCGACGCAACGCTGATGGCCAGCCTCATCACCGGCTCCACCATCCTCGCGGCAATCACCATGCCGCTGATGTTGTGGGTGTTGGGGTAGGCTTGATAACGTCTGAGTTCGGGATCAATGAGCTGTGCAGAAAAAACCGCTGGGGGACGATGATGCGTCCATTGAAAATTGCGCGCCTCACATTGCTACTGAGCATGAGTTACAACGCTTTGTTTATTGCCCTCTTCTTTTGGAGCGCTACCCGTCCGATTGAGTCGAACGCTACCCCTTATGAAGACTGGACGCCCTTCGTCCAGTTCATAAGCTGGATACCCTTGGCGCTCTTTCACTTCGCCAATGCCGCCATAATCGTCAGCGCAGCGGCCTGCGTCTTCGTCCAGTTCGGAATGCCGTTGTTAAAATACATTTTCTCGCACAGGAGCTGACGGCTACACCCCGTCTACCATGGAAGCGGAGTCCTGACGGCCGCGTCGCCCTGACGCCCGACGCCGCGCTCTCGAAGATGTGGGAATTTCTTACATCCATTGCCATCATTAAGAAAAACAGTCTCTACCCCCAAGGCTGTAAGATAGCTGCAGTCAGATTCCACCGTTCCACTCTCAGATTCGTACCTCGAAACTTCCATGAACAAGATTCCACGGTCGCTCACGAAAAGAGAAATCCATGAAACCGCCACGACAATCAGCACCCCGCGCAGCATCCGGTCACTCCACCCGCGCTCGCTCGACAATCGCGCGCACATCCGCCCCCACCGGCAGCGTCCCGTAAACATCGCCCCAATCGCGGCCGAGCCGCGTCGCGCAATAGGCATCCGACACCGCCGAAGGCGCGTGCTGCAGCAGCAGCGCCCCCGCCGCAACCTTCGCCATCTGCTCCACCACCTGCCGTGAGCGCGCCTCCAGCGAGCCGAAATCGGCAAACGCCTCCTTCAGCGCCTCCAAAGCGCCATCATAGGCAACATTCGCACCCTTCGCCTTCTCGAACTCCGCGAACACCACATCAAGCGCCTGCGGCTCCCGCGCCAGCGCCCGCAGCACGTCGAGGCACATCACATTGCCCGAGCCTTCCCAGATCGCATTCACCGGCATCTCGCGATAGATGCGTCCCGCGATCCCTTCCTCCACATAGCCATTGCCGCCGAGGCACTCCATCGCCTCATAGGCGAGGTTCGGCGCCCGCTTGCACACCCAGTATTTCGCCACCGGCGTCATGATCCGCCGGAACGCTGCCTCCGCCTCGTCTTCATGCGCCCGGTCGAACGAACGCGCGACGCGGAACGACAGCGCCGTCGCCGCTTCCGTTTCGAGCGCGAGATCGGCCAGCACATTCGCCATCAGCGGCTGGTCGATCAGCTTCTTCTGGAA
>NZ_JBBECC010000044.1:17810-32236 GCF_040882025.1 Parvibaculum sp.
TTCGGCTCGCCATCCGGCGTGAAACGCGGCATCAGGAAACAGGAAATGCCATTCGGCGCCTGCGCCAGCACGAGGAACGCATCGCACATGGGCGCCGAGAAAAACCACTTGTGTCCCGTGATGCGGTATTCGGCGCCCGGTCCGCCGCCATTCACAGGCATCGCCGCCGTCGTATTGGCGCGCACATCGGTGCCGCCCTGCTTCTCGGTCATCCCCATGCCGAGCGTCAGGCCGCGCTTTTCCTTCGCAGGGGCGAACCGCTCGTCATAATCGCGCGAGAGAATGCGCGGAATCCAATCCTTGGCGAGCGACGGCTGGAACATCAGCGCCGGCACCGCCGCATTGGTCATGGTGATCGGGCAGCCATGCCCCGCCTCCACCTGCGTCATCATGTAGGTGCCGGCGAGCCGCACCACGACGGCGCCGGGCTTCGGCTTGGCGTCAAGCCCGTCCTTCAAATGATCCCAGGGCGAACCGTGCAGCCCTTGCGCCACCGAGATCGCCATCAGTCTGTGATAGGAGGGATGAAACTCGACCCGGTCGGCGCGATGCCCGAATCGGTCGAAACTTTTCAGCACCGGCAGATAGGCGTTGGCCTGCCGTCCCAGATCGATCGTCTCGGCGCTCCCCACAAGTTTCCCGAATGCCGTCAGCGACGCCTGGGCCGCGCCCGCGCCTTCCCGCTCCACGGTTTCCTGCAACGCCTTGTCGGCGGTATAGAGATTAACGTCCTCCAGCGGCGGCGGCTGGTTGAAAACCTCATGCGTCGCGAAGGCATCGGGCGTTTCGGCGCGGTTTCCCATGGCAGCCTCTTTCTTCTTGTGCGGCTTTCGTTAAGCAGTCTAACACCCGGTCCCGCACCCGGCCAATTCCGCCTTGCCGCCCCCCGGAATCCGCCCTATACAATGCGGCTTTAATGACCAGCGCTGAAAAACAGCCCCAAGCCCTCTTCCCGCACCGGCATTTGCTGGGCATCGAGGGGCTTTCTCCCACCGACATCACAGCCCTTCTCGATCTCGCCGACACCTATGTCGAGCAGAACCGACAGGTCGACAAGAAAGGCTCCGTGCTTCGCGGCCGCACCCAGATCAATCTCTTCTTCGAGGCTTCCACCCGCACCCAGAGCTCCTTCGAGCTGGCCGGCAAGCGCCTCGGCGCCGATGTAATGAACATGTCGGTCGGCGTCTCTTCGGTGAAGAAGGGCGAAACCCTGATCGACACCGCGGTCACGCTGAACGCCATGCACCCCGACCTCATCGTGATCCGTCATGGCTCATCGGGTGCCGTCGAACTTCTCTCGCAGAAAGTCTCCTGCTCGGTCATCAATGCCGGCGACGGCGCGCATGAACATCCGACACAGGCACTCCTCGATGCGCTGACGATCCGCCGCCGCAAGGGCAAGCTGCAAGGTCTCACGGTCGCAATTTGCGGCGACATCATGCACAGCCGCGTCGCCCGCTCGAACATTCTGCTCCTGAACGCGATGGGCGCGCGCGTCCGCGTCGTCGCCCCGCCGACACTGCTCCCCAAGGGCATCGAACGCCTCGGCGTCGAGGTCTTCCACGACATGATGAAGGGCCTCGAAGGGGTCGACATCGTGATGATGCTGCGTCTCCAGCTCGAGCGCATGGCGGGATCTTATGTCCCCTCGCAGCGCGAATATTTCCACTTCCACGGCCTCGACTACGCCAAGCTCGCGGTCGCAAAGCCCGACGCGCTCGTCATGCATCCCGGCCCGATGAACCGTGGCGTCGAAATCGACAGCGCCGTCGCCGACGACATCAACCGCAGCGTCATCCGCGAACAGGTCGAAATGGGTGTCGCCGTCCGCATGGCGGTACTCGACGCGCTCGCCCGCAACCTGCCGAATGAGCGCAGCGCCAGCGAACGCGGAGGTGCCGCATGAGCCGCACCGCCTTCACCAATGCGCGTCTGCTCGACCCGGCCAGCGGCTACAATGAAAAAGGCGGCCTGCTGGTCGAAGGCGGCCTCATCGCCGATCTCGGCCCCCAACTCTTCAACGACGGTCTGCCTGACGGCGCCGAGATCGTCGATTGCGGCGGCCATGTGCTGGCCCCCGGCCTCATCGACTGCCGCGTCTTCACCGGCGAACCCGGCGCCGAATATCGCGAAACATTGGCGCTGGCGAGTCAGGCCGCCGCCGCCGGCGGCGTCACCACCATGATCGTGATGCCGAACACCAACCCGGTGATCGACGACGTCGCGCTGGTTGACTACATCGAACGCCGCGCGCGCGATACCGCCATCGTCAACATCCACACCATGGCCGCATTGACCAAGGGCCTCGGCGGTGAACAGATGACCGAGATCGGTCTCCTGCGTGATGCCGGCGCCGTCGCCTTCACCGACGGCAACAAGGCAGTCGCCAGCGCGCAGGTGATGCGCCGTGCCATGACTTATGCGGCGAGTTTCGGCGCGCTGATCGTTCAGCACGCCGAGGAACCTTCACTCGCCGGTGGCGTCATGAACGAAAGCGAACTCGCAACCCGCCTCGGCCTTGCCGGCATTCCCGCCGTTGCCGAAACCATTCTGATCGAACGCGACCTGCGCCTGCTCGAACTTGCGGGCGGCCGCTATCATGTTGCGCAGATTTCCTGCGAAGCCTCGGTCGAAATCATTCGCCGCGCCAAGCTCCACGGCCTTCCCGTCACCTGCGGCGTTTCGGCGGCGCATCTGCAACTCAACGAAAACGACGTTGAGAGCTATCGCACCTTCTTCAAGCTGTCGCCGCCGCTGCGCTGTGAGGCCGACCGTTGCGCACTGGTCGAGGGATTGGCCGACGGCACGATCGATGTCGTCGTCTCAAGTCATGATCCGCAGGACGCCGAAGTGAAACGCCGTCCCTTCGCCGAAGCGAATTTCGGCGCGATCGGCCTCGAAACCCTTCTGCCCGCAGGCCTTGCCCTCGTCCACAATGGCGACATGACGCTGTCTCGCCTGCTGGCCGCGATGACCCATGCACCCTCTGACCTGCTGGGTCTCGGTCGCGGCCGTCTCGCTACGGGCCTCCCCGCCGATCTCACCCTTATCGACACCGACACACCCTGGATTCTCGACCCGTCGAAACTGAAATCGATCTCCAGGAACACCCCCTTCGAGGATCGCCGCTTCCAGGGCCGCGCCCTGCGCACCATGGTCGGCGGCCGCATGGTTTATGTTCACGGCGAGACCCGCTAGTCTTCCCGCCGGGTAGCTTTGGGGGGAGAAACACTGAATGCCTGCTGAAATCGATCTCGCGGCCGCTGCGCCGCTTCTGCTTGCCGCCGCCGCGCTCGGCTACCTGCTGGGATCCATTCCCTTTGGGCTTCTGCTGACGCGCCTTGCAGGTCTCGGCGACATTCGCGCCATCGGATCGGGGAATATCGGTGCGACCAATGCGCTGCGCACCGGCAATCGCTGGGTGGCCGCCGGCACGCTGATCGGCGATGCTGGCAAGGGCGCGGTCGCGGTCCTGCTGGCCGCGCAGCTGGGCATGGCAACAGGAACCGATCCCGGCTGGATGTCCGCGGTTGCTGCCCTCACCGCCTTTCTCGGCCATCTCTATCCGGTCTGGCTCGGCTTCAAGGGCGGCAAGGGCGTCTCGACCTTCATCGGCGTGTTGCTGGCGCTCTACTGGCCGGTCGGCCTGCTCTTCTGCGCCACATGGGCGCTTGTCGCGGCAATCTCGCGCTACTCCTCGCTGTCGGCGCTGGTCGGCGCCTTGCTGACGCCGATTTATCTGGCCTGGCTCGATCAGTGGCATCTGGTCGGACTCGGTGTTCTGCTGGCCGCCCTGATCTACATCGCCCATCGCGACAACATCCGCCGCCTTCTTGCCGGTACGGAATCCCGCATCGGAAAGAAAGAGTCCGGAGCCTGATCTCCATGAATGCGCCGCTCTCCGAAATCGAGCGGCTCGCGCGCCTTCGTCTTGCGCGCAGCGAGAATGTCGGCCCTGTCACCTTTCGCGATCTGCTGCAGCACTGCGGCAACGCAGTCGCGGCCATCGACGCCCTGCCCGACCTCGCGGCGCGTGGTGGCGCAAAGCGCGCGATCAGGATCGCCTCCGCCGCCGAGGCCGAAACCGAACTGTCGAAACTGGCAAGGCTCGGAGCGCGGCTCCTGATCTGGGGCGACCGCGATTTCCCGCCGCGCCTCGCCGCGATCGATCCGCCGCCGCCGGTGATCGCCGTCATGGGGGACGCCGAACTCCTGTCCCGTCCCACGATCGCCATCGTCGGCTCGCGCAATGCATCTGCCGCCGGCCGCAGGATCGCCGGCGACATGGCCAACGCTCTGGGTACGGAGGGTTTCGCCGTGGTCTCGGGTCTCGCCCGCGGCATCGACACGGCCGCCCACCGGGCCGCGCTTGCCACCGGCACCGTCGCCGTGCTGGCCGGCGGTGTCGACATTGCCTATCCCGAGGAAAACCGCGAGCTGCAGACCGCCATTGCCGAAGGCGGCGCGCTGGTCTCGGAAATGCCTCCCGGCACCAGCCCGCAGTCGCGTCACTTCCCGCGCCGCAACCGGCTGATCTCGGGCCTGTCGCTGGCCGTCGTCGTGGTCGAGGCGGCCTTGCGCTCGGGCTCCCTCATCACCGCCCGCTTCGCGCTCGAGCAGGGCCGCGACGTTTTCGCCGTTCCGGGCTCGCCCCTCGATCCGCGCGCCGGCGGTTCCAACCGCCTGATCAAGGATGGCGCCCCCCTCGTCGAGACGGCGGAGGATGTAATTGCCGCCTTGGGGACCCCTCCCGGCGTCGCCCTACGTGAACCGGACCCGACCGGCTACGACGGCGCAAAGCCGTTTGTGACAGTTTTTCGACAGTTTGATGACAGAGCCCGCGATTCCGTGCTCGCGGCGCTTGGTCCAACCCCCACCCCGCTTGACGAAATCGTCCGCCAATCGGGTGTTCCGGTGCCCATCGTTCGCGCTATTTTGCTCGAACTCGAGCTCGCCGGCCACCTTCATCGCGATCCTGGCGACCGCCTCAGCCTTGTCTGATCTGCCGTTTCAATATTCCATAACTTACGAGAACCCACACCTCCGCCGAGGTCCCACTCAGGCGGACCGCCCTCACATGCCGCATTTTTCGCAAGGTTTCTGCCGGATTTGACAGTGTCGGCCCTTTTCACCATGTTCTCCCGGCAGATCAAGGCGGCCGAAGCGGCGGCGTCCCTTGGCACTTCACGGCTTTTCGGCGACCAGTTCGCCCCGGCGCGCCGGGGGCGCTTGGCGACGGCGGGCCATAATTATAATGAGAGTTTGAGCGTTCGATGGACGT
This sequence comes from Parvibaculum sp., assembly GCF_040882025.1. Lineage (GTDB taxonomy): Bacteria > Pseudomonadota > Alphaproteobacteria > Parvibaculales > Parvibaculaceae > Parvibaculum. The sequence continues at coordinate 23,092 of NZ_JBBECC010000044.1, forward strand.
CGTCATTGTTGAGTCGCCGGCCAAGGCGAAAACGATCAACAAGTATCTCGGCAAGGGCTACAAGGTCCTGGCGTCCTACGGCCATGTCCGCGACCTGCCCTCGAAAGACGGCTCGGTCCTGCCGGACGAGGACTTCGCCATGGCTTGGGACGTCGACGCCAAGTCCCAGAAGCGCCTCAACGAAATCGCCACTGCCGTCAAAGGGGCAGACCGCCTGATTCTCGCCACTGACCCGGATCGCGAGGGCGAGGCGATTTCATGGCATGTGCTCGAAGTTCTCAACAAGAAGAAGGTATTGAAAGACGTCGAGGTCCAGCGCGTCGTCTTCAACGCGATCACCAAGCAGTCGGTCACCGAGGCAATGACGCATCCGCGCGGTCTCGACAAGGAGCTGATCGACGCCTATCTGGCCCGCCGCGCCCTCGATTATCTGGTCGGCTTCACGCTCTCGCCGGTCCTCTGGCGCAAATTGCCCGGTTCCCGCTCGGCCGGCCGCGTGCAATCCGTCTCGCTGCGCCTGATCTGCGATCGCGAGCTCGAGATTGAAGCCTTCCGCGCCCGCGAATACTGGAGCGTCGAAACCGATATGAGGACGGGCGCCGATGCCGCCTTCGTCGCCCGTCTCGTCAATCTCGACGGCAAGAAGCTCGACAAGTTCGACATCCCGGACGAAAAATCGGCCCGCGAAATCGAGGCGCGCATCAAGGCGTCACGCTTCTCCGTCAAGTCGGTCGAAAGCAAACCGGCACGCCGCCACCCGAATCCGCCCTTCACCACCTCCACGCTGCAGCAGGAAGCTTCGCGCAAGCTGGGCTTCTCGGCGAGCCGCACCATGCAGGTTGCCCAGCGTCTTTATGAAGGCGTCGAGATCGATGGCGAGACGACCGGTCTCATAACCTATATGCGAACCGACGGCGTGCAGATCGCGCCGGAAGCGATCGCCCAGGCCCGCACCGTCATCAATAATGAATTCGGCGAGGCTTATCTGCCCGACGCACCGCGCGTCTACACGACCAAAGCGAAGAACGCGCAGGAAGCGCACGAAGCGATCCGCCCGACCGACCTCGCCCGCCTGCCGAAATCGGTCGCCGCTCGCCTCGACGACGACCAGCGCCGCCTCTATGAACTGGTCTGGAACCGCACTGTCGCCAGCCAGATGGAAAGCGTGCAGCTTGAGCGCACCACCATCGAGATCGAAGCCGACGACGCGCCCATCGGTCTGCGCGCCACAGGTTCCGTCATCGTCTTCGACGGTTTCCTGCGTCTTTATCAGGAAGGCCGCGACGAGCCGGAGGAAGGCGAGGATGGCGGCCGCCTGCCCAAAGTCGCCAAGGGCGACAAGCTCGGCCTCGACAAGGTGCGCCCCGAACAGCATTTCACCGAACCGCCGCCGCGCTTCACCGAAGCGACGCTGGTCAAACGCATGGAAGAGCTCGGCATCGGCCGCCCTTCGACCTATGCATCCACGCTGCAAACCCTGCGCGACCGCGATTATGTCCACATGGACAAGAACCGTTTCGTGCCGCACGACAAGGGCCGCCTCGTCACGGCCTTCCTCGAAAACTTTTTCAGCCGCTACGTTGAATACGACTTCACGGCGGAACTTGAAGAGAAGCTCGACAAGGTGTCGGCCGGCGAACTCGATTGGAAGGATCTGCTGCGCGAATTCTGGAAGGAATTCACGGTCAATGTCGACCAGGCGCTCGAACTGCGCATCACCGAAGTGCTCGACCGCCTCAACGAAGTCCTCGCGCCGCATGTCTTTCCCGACAAGGAAGATGGTTCCGACCCGCGCAAATGCCCGGCCTGCGCCGATGGTCGCATCTCGCTGAAGGTTGGCCGCTTCGGCGCTTTCGTCGGCTGTTCGAATTATCCGGAATGCCGCTTCACGCGCCAGCTCACCGTCGGCGCCGACGGCGAGGAACAGTCCGGCGATCGCGTGCTCGGCGTCGATCCGGAAACGAATGCCGAAATCAGCCTTAAGACGGGCCGCTTCGGTCCCTATGTCGAGCGCGCACCGCTCGGCGAAGACGAAAAACCGAAGCGCAGCGGCCTGCCGGCGAAAATGTCGGCGACCGATGTCGATCTCGAAAAGGCTTTGCGCCTGCTGACCCTGCCGCGCGAAATCGGTATCCATCCCGAAACCGGCAAGAAGATTACGGCGGGTCTCGGCCGCTTCGGCCCCTTCGTCCTGCACAACGGCACCTACGCCAATCTGAAAGACCCCGAGGAACTTTTCGACATCGGCCTCAACCGCGCGATCGCCGTTCTGGCCGAAAAACTCGTCCGCGCCGAGGAACGCGCCGGCAAGGTGCTGAAGGAATTGGGCGAGCACCCCGAAACCGGCAAGCCGGTCCAGGTCCGCGAAGGCAAATACGGCCCTTATGTGAAGCACGCCTCCACCAACGCGACACTGTCGAAGTCGAGCGACCCGATGTCGGTGACACTCGAAGAGGCATTGGCGCTCATCGCTGAACGCGAGGCGAAAAGCGGCAAGAAGAAACCCGCGAGGAAGACGGCCGCCAAAAAGACCGACGGTGAAGCAAAGCCCGCGAAGAAGCCGGCGGCAAAAAAAGCCGCGCCGAAGAAGAAAGCGCCCGCGAAGAAGCCCGCATCGAAGAAGCCGGCTGCGAAGAAAGCCGCGCCGAAATCGAAAAGCACTGTTAGCGTAACAGAACCGGCGGATTGACCTTGGCTGAACGAAGCAAGCCGAAAAAATCCGGCGCCGGAAAGAAAAGCAAACCCGGCGGGCACCTTCCCTCGCGCGAAGCAATTCTCGAATTCATATCTGAAAATGGCGGCAAGCTCGGCAAGCGCGAGATCGGCCGCGCCTTCGGCATCAAGGGCGACGATCGCCTGCCCTTCAAGAAACTGTTGAAGGAGCTGAAGGACGAGGGGCTGATTGCGAAAGACGAAACGAAGAGCTTGCGGCGTGTCGGTGAACTGCCGCCCGTCACGATCATCGAAATCACCCACACCGACACCGACGGTGACCTGATCGCGCGGCCCGTCTCCTGGCCTGGCGAAACGCCCGCACCGCTGATCGTCATAGCGCCCGACACAAAACGGCGGGCGAAGCGCGAAACTTTCGACGAACCGCCGGCGGGCGTCGGCGACCGGGTTCTTGCCCGGATCGAGAAATCCGATGACGAGACCTACCCCTTCGAAGCGCGCGTCATTCGCCGCGTCGGCAAGGGCGCCGAGCGCATCCTCGGCCTCTTCCGCCGCGCCAAGGGGGCGAAGGTCGCCCGCCTGATTCCGGTCGACAAGAAAATCCGTGTCGAATTCGAGATCGGTCTCGACGATACGAACGGCGCCGAAGACGGAAGCCTGGTGCTGGCCGAAACCATCCCGGGCAAGCGCTATGGCATCCCGCGGGCCCGCGTGCGCGAAGCCTTTGGCGACGGCGACGATCCCCGTTCGATCAGTCTCATCGCCATTCACACCCACGGCATCCCGGACGCCTTCCCGGACGGTGTTATCGCCGATGCCGAAGCGGCAAGCCATCAGGGCCTGAAGGGGCGCACCGATCTGCGCGACATCCCCCTCATCACCATCGATCCGCCCGACGCACGCGATCACGACGACGCGGTATGGGCGGCACCCGACGACAATCCGAAAAACGAAGGCGGCATCGTCGCCATCGTCGCCATTGCCGATGTCGCAGCCTATGTCCGCCCCGGCTCGCCGATGGATCGCGAGGCGCGGAAGCGCGGCAACTCGACCTATTTTCCGGATCGCGTCGTGCCGATGCTGCCGGAACGCATCTCCAACAATCTCTGCTCGCTGGTCGACGGCGAGGACCGCGCCTGCTTCGCCGTCCGCATGGTCTTCGACCGCAACGGCCAGAAGCGCGGCCACGAATTCATCCGCGGCCTGATGCGCTCGGCCGCCAGCTTCAGCTACAAACAGGTCCAGCAGGCAATCGACGGCAGCCCGGACGACGCCACCGGTCCGCTGCTCGAACCCGTGCTGAAACCGCTCTGGGCCGCCTACCGCATTCTCGCAAAAGCCCGCGAAGCCCGCGGCCCCCTCGATCTCGACCTGCCCGAATACAAGATCGACATCGGCGCGGAGGGCCGCGTCGCCAGCATCCGTATCGGCGAGAAGCATGAATCGATGAAGCTCATCGAAGAATTCATGATCCAGGCGAATGTTTGCGCTGCCGAAACCGCGGAGGCGAAACACCGCCCCGTCGTCTACCGCATCCACGATGCGCCGACGCGCGAAAAGCTGATGGCGCTGGCCGAATTCCTGGCAACCCTCAATCTCAGCTTCGCGAAAGGCGAAACCGTCCGCCCGGCCAATTTCAACCGCATCCTGAAGGCGGTCGACGGCACCGAACACGACCGCATGGTTTCCGACGTCATTCTCCGCTCGCAGGCGCAGGCCGTCTACTCACCGGACAATATCGGCCATTTCGGTCTCAATCTGCGCCGCTACGCGCATTTCACCTCGCCGATCCGCCGCTATGCCGATCTCATCGTTCACCGCGCCTTGATCGCCGGAATGGGTCTGGGCAAGGACGGTCAGACCGACGACGAAACCGCGGGCCTCGGCGAGATTGCCGAGCATATCTCGATGACCGAACGCCGCTCGATGCTGGCCGAGCGCGATTCGAAGGATCGCTTCATCGCTGCCTTCCTCGAGGCGCGCATCGGCGCCGAATTCCGCGGCCGCGTCGCCGGCGTCACGCGCTTCGGCCTCTTCGTCAAGCTCGACGAGACCGGCGCCGACGGCTTCGTGCCGATCTCGACGCTGGGCGGCGATTTCTTTCATCACGACGAAATTCTCCACGCCCTGATCGGCGAGCGCACCGGCCTCACCTATCGCCTGGGCGATGCCGTTCTCGTTCGTCTCGAGGAAGCGGTCCCCATCACCGGCGGCCTGCGTCTCGCCCTTCTGGAAGGCGGCAGCGAGGGCAAGCCGGCCGGCAAGGGCGACCGCCGCCGCCCGCCTGCCCGTCGCGGGCCCCCGCGCGGCGCGTCCGGCGGCAAGCAGCCTCCCTCGCGCAAGCCCGGGAGCCGCCGCTAACCCCTTCATGTCGCGCGGCAACCTGCCACATTTCATCGCGGGTGGATTCCGACCATTTTGCTGGGAGATGTTGTGGCGCGCCTGTGCGCCCGGATCATTTTGGCCAGTCTCATGAGTAGCGTGATGGATATGAGCGACCCTCTCGCCTTCGCGGCAGCGGAAACGGCGCCCCGGCCGGCCTTTCTGGCGATCCGTCGCGGCTTCGCCCGGCGTTGTCCCGCTTGCGGCACGGGCAATATCTTCGGGCGCTTCCTGAAGGTCGCCGACACTTGCGGTCATTGCGGTGAGGAGTTGCTGCACCACCAGGCCGATGACGCACCGCCCTATTTCACCATCATGGTGGTCGGCCACATCGTGGTGCCGATGATGCTCTGGACGGAACTGGCCTGGCAGCCGGCGCTCTGGATCCACGCCTCTCTATGGCCGGCCCTGACGCTCGCGCTCTCGCTCTGGTTCCTGCCCCGCCTCAAGGGCGCCATTGTCGGCTGGCAATGGGCGCTGCGGATGCACGGCTTCGACGGTCAGACCGACGACTGAACCCGCGCCTCGCGGAACGACACCAGCCGCTCCTTCTCTTCATCCCACAGCACCAGCCGCACGCAACGCAGGCTGTCGGCAAGCGTCAGCCTGCCGATCTGGCGTAGATCGGGATGATCGCGCAGCACGCGCGGCAACCGGTAGGACGGAATGCGCGCATGCAGATGGTGCACATGATGAATGCCGATATTGGCGGTGAACCAGCGCAGCAGCCACGGCAGATCGTAATGCGAGGAACCGTGCAGGGCGGCTTCGTGGAAATTCCAGCCGCGGGCCTTGCTCCAGAACGTGCCCTCGAACTGGTGCTGCACATAGAAGAGCCAGACGCCGATCGACGCCGCGATCACGACGATCGGCAGATGCACCAGGAAGAATGCCTGCACGCCGACCAGCCAGATCAGCGCCGCGGCGATCGCGAACATCGCCGCATTGGTCGCCTGCGTGCTGACCCAGGGCCGCCAGCCGTCGCGCATCATGCCGATGGGCAGGCGCTGCTGCAGCAGGAACACATAAGCCGGCCCGATGCCGAACAGCACCACGGGATTGCGGTAGATCCGGTATTTCAGCCGGCCCCAGCGCGACCGCGCGCGATACTCGTCGACCGTCAGCGTGTCGATATCGCCGATGCCGCGCCGGTCGAGATTGCCGCAGCTCGAATGATGGATGGCATGCGCGCGCCGCCACACGTCGAACGGCGTCACGGTCAGCACACCCAGCGCCCGGCCGACCCAGTCATTGGCCCAGCGTTGCGGAAAGAAGGAGCCATGGCCGCAATCGTGCTGAATGGCGAACAGACGCACCAGAAAGCCGCCTGCGGGCACGGCGATCGCCAGCGGTGCCCACCAGTATCCATGCGCATAGGTGAACCAGGCCGCGAACCACAGAGCCGCGAGCGGCAGCGCCGTGATCGCCAGTTCGGCCGCGCTGCGCGTGTGGCTCGGCTCTCGGTAACGATTGAGAATCTGCGTCCAGGTGCTGGCGACGGAAGATGAAAGGCCGGTCGTGTGTCCGATACTCAAATACTTTGGATCCAGGTTGACCTTGGCCGTTGCGTCGGAAGACGCGGACGGCTTCGGGCGGAATGGTGAAGCGGGGAATAGATCATATTCGGCCGACAATAGCGGTCTTTTTGTGTACCGGGAGTAAATGCCCGAAAACCCGGCCTTTCCCGCCATGCTGGACAGCCTCCCCGCCCGCGGGCATCCTCCCTCCAACCAGAAATTCACAATCCGGGACGGAAAATATGGCTGACGAACAGCGGGGTGCCTTCGACCCCAAAAAGTCGCGCGAGCAGGAATATCGCGAAAGCAGTCAGGGCCGCGCCGTTCGCCCCCGCGATGCCTCGACGCTGATTATCGTCCGCCGCGACTCCGCCGCGCCGCGCGTGCTGATGGGTCAGCGCCACGCCGATCACAAATTCATGCCCAACAAGTTCGTCTTCCCCGGCGGCCGCGTCGACCCCGCCGACAGCCGCATCGCCCCGGCGGAAGACCTGCGCGATGTCGTCGCCCGCCGCCTGATGGCGCGCATGCGCGGCACGCCGACCGAACGCCGCGCCCGCGCGCTCGCCATGGCCGCCATCCGCGAAACTTTCGAGGAAACCGGTCTCGTCATCGGCCGCCCCGCCGACACACCGCAAAAGAGCAAACACGCCGACTGGAACGAATATTTCGCGCAAGGCTTCGCGCCGGCGCTCGGCACGCTCGATTTCGTCGCCCGCGCCATCACGCCCCCCTATCGCACGCGCCGCTTCGACACGCGCTTCTTCATCGCCGATGCCGAAACCATCCAGGGCGATCCCGCAAAAGTCGCGGGCTCGGGCGAATTGCAGGGTCTGCACTGGCTCACCATCGCCGATGCGCGCGGTCTCGACCTGCCCAACATCACCCGTGTCGTCCTCGACGAGATCGACGAGCGCTTGCGTCTCGCAACAGCCGCGCAATCCGCGCGCGCCGTTCCCTTCATTCATTTCCGCGGCGGCAACGCCATCCGCGACGTGATCGGGGACTGAGCCGCCGTGAACGCCGAAGCCCCGCGCCCCCGCGCGATCCGTCCGCGCGATGCGGCAAGCCTCGTCCTGATCGACGCGCGGCGCGGCGAACCGCTGATCCTGATGGGCCGCCGCCATGCGCGCATGAAATTCATTCCCGACGCTTTCGTCTTTCCGGGCGGCAAGCTCGATGCCGGCGATCTTCTCGCAAGACCCGCCACGGGATTCTCCGGCGAGACCGCGCGGATGATGCAGCGCGCCGCCGCTGGCGCGAAAGCCGAGGCGCTGGCCATGGCCGCCATTCGCGAAACCTTCGAGGAAACCGGCCTCATCGTCGCGCAGCAGGGCCATGTCGGCGACACGGCCGGCGAAGGCTGGCAGCCCTTCCGCGAGCGGGGTATTGCACCGCGTCTCGACGTGCTCGATTTCGTCGCCCGCGCCATCACGCCCGCCTCGAGCCCGATCCGCTTTCACGCCCGCTTCTTTGCCGTCGCGGCCGAAAACGCCGTCGGCGAGTTGAAAGGCAGCGGCGAACTCGAGGAACTCGGCTGGTATCCGCTCTCCGAAGCGCTGAAATTGCCGGTTATCGACGTCACGGAATTCGTGCTCCGCGAGATCGGCCGCCGCCACAAGGAAGGCGCCCGCACCCGCATCCCGCTCTATTCTTACCGCAACAACAAACCCCTCATCCGCGCCTGACGCTTTTTGCTTTGAATCAGGTGCACTGACTAAACTCCCACCCTCCCCCTGTGGGAGGGTCAAACGGCTGCAAGCCGTTTGGGGAGGGGGCGCAGAACCTCGGCACACAGAAGAACCAATGCAAGACCCGACAAAACTCACCATGCTCGCCGATGCGCCGCTGACGCCGGCCGAGCGCCGCCGCAGCCTCGTCGCGGTCATCGCCTGCATCAGCGTCGTCGGCATGGGGCTCGGCGTCTCGATCCCCCTGCTTGCCTTGCTGATGGAGCGCCAGGGCGTGCCCGCCTCGATCATCGGCCTCAACACCGCCATGTCGGCGCTCGCCACCTTCATGCTGACGCCTTTCATCCCGGCGCTCTTGCGCCGCGTTCCGGCCATCACTTTCCTGCTCGTCTGCATCCTCGTTTCGGCGGTGGCGATGCCGGCCTATTACATCTTCCCCAATGTCTGGCTCTGGTTCCCGATCCGCTTCGCCAATGGTCTGGCGCTGACCGGCCTGTTCGTCGTCAGCGAATTCTGGATCAACACACTGGCGGATGAAAAAAATCGCGGCCGCCTGATCGGCATCTACGGCACGGTGCTGTCCTGCGGCTTCGCCGCTGGCCCGGTGCTGTTGTTCCTGGTCGGCACGCAAGGGCTCCTGCCCTTCGCCACCATCGGCGCGCTGATCCTGGCCGCCGGCGTGCCGCTCGTCCTGTTCGGACGCGGCCTCGCGCCGCGCGTCACCGAGCGCCCGACCAAAAGCTTCCTGAGCTTCCTCGTCGTCGCCCCGGCCGCCACGCTGGCCGGTCTCGTCTACGGCGCCACCGAGACCAACATCTTCAACCTGCTGCCGGTCTATGGCGTGCGCACCGGCATGACCGAACAGACCGCCGCCTTCGTGCT
>NZ_JBBECC010000044.1:32336-38093 GCF_040882025.1 Parvibaculum sp.
TGCCGGTCTATGGCGTGCGCACCGGCATGACCGAACAGACCGCCGCCTTCGTGCTTTCGGTCTTCGCCGCCGGCAACATCCTTTGCCAGATCCCGATCGGCATCTGGGCCGACCGCGCCGACCGCCGCATGGTGCTGCTGGTCTGCGCCCTTGTCGGTCTTTTGGGCGCCTCGGCGATCCCGCTGGTCGCCCACAATCTCTGGCTCTTCGCGCCGGTCCTCTTCGTCTTCGGCGGCGTCGTGGTCGGCCTCTACACGGTCGGCCTGACGCTGCTTGGCCAGCGTTTCCGCGGCGCCAACCTCGCCTCCGCCAACGCGGCCTTCGTGCTGATGTATTCGACCGGCGCCCTCATCGGCCCGCCCATGGCCGGCATCGGCATGGACCTCTGGGACCCGCACGGCCTCATCGTCGTCATGGCCGGCCTTTGCGGTCTCTATCTCATTGTCGCGGGCTGGCGCTTCTTCACCGCGCCGCCGCCCGTCGCCATCCCGCGCGATTGAACGGCAATCCGGAACCGGCTAGATTTGCCCTATCTCCAGCGGAGGATTACGCGCCATGGGTGGATCGATCGACTGAGCTGACGGCCGTCCGGCCTTGTCAGCGACGCGCGCCGTCCCGAACGGGACGAGCCGCCAGACCGTCGATATTTCCGATCCATCCTCGGGGGCTCACCCGATGGCGTATTTCCGCAATCGCACCGTCAACCTTCTCAATCTTCACTACTGGATTCATGCCGTCGCCGTAACCGGCGGCAGCGCCTTCTTCGTCACCTATCTGTTGAAAGCGGGCGTCCCCGCTCCGACGGCGCTCTCCTCTTTCGCGCTCATCCTGCTCGGGCGCTTTCTCATCCGTCCCCTGATCGTCCCTCTCACCGTGCGCTGGGGCATGCGCACCATGGTCATCGCCGGCACGCTCTTCACGGCCTTCCAGTTTCCCCTCCTCGCCGAGGTCCAGGGCGTCGGCTACATGCTCGCGGCCCTCATCGTCGTCTCCTCCGTCGGCGACACGGTCTACTGGTCGACCTACCACGCCTATTTCGCCACCCTCGGCGACGACGAGCATCGCGGTCACCAGATCGGCGTCCGCGAGGCCGTCACCGCCCTTGTCGGCGTCGTGAGCCCGCTCATGACAGGCCTTCTCCTCGTCACCTGGGGTCCGCGTGCCGCCTTCAGCCTCGCCACCGTCTTCTGCATCGCCTCCGCCCTGCCATTGCTGCGCACGCCGGAGGTCCGCGTCGCACCAGCCGTGTCCGGCGCCTTCAGGGCGTCGATCCCCGGCATGCTGCTCTTCGTGGCCGATGGCTGGATCATGGCGGGTTACGTCTTCGTCTGGCAGATCGCGCTCTTCACCTCGCTCAACGAAGACTTCCTCGCCTATGGCGGTGCGCTGGCGCTCGCCGCCGTCATCGGCGGCATCGGCAGCCTGACGCTCGGCCGCCACATCGACGCGGGCCATGGCAGCCGCGCCGTCGTCTATGCCTTCGGCACCTTCGCCCTCATCATCGTCCTGCGTGCCGTCGCCACCGGCGACGCCACCGTCGCCGTCTTGGCGAACGCGCTGGGCGCACTCGGCGCCTGCCTCTATGTCCCGACGCTGATGACCGCCGTCTACACCCAGGCGAAGCGCGCGCCCTGCACGCTCCGTTTCCATGTCGCGACGGAGGGCGGTTGGGACATCGGCGGCGCGAGCGGCCTTTTCTGCGCCGCCCTCGCCATCCATCTGGGCCTGCCCCTCTGGACCGGCATCCTCATGTCGCTCTTCGGGGTCGCGGCCATGGTCGTCCTTTTGCAGCGCTATTACGCGCCCCGGCCTCGCTTGACTTCGGCCTCCCCATGAGTAGTCTGCGCCCAAATCGGCTGGCCGGGGATATCCCGAACGGCCCTGCGGGCGCAAAGCCTCAAGCCCCTGTAACTGCAAGGATTTTCGGCCATGGCGAAGCCCGCCTCCATCAAGATCAAGCTCGAAAGCACCGCCGACACCGGCTACTTCTACGTCACGAAGAAGAACAGCCGCACGAAGACCGAGAAAATGGTCATCAAGAAATACGACCCGATCGCGCGCAAGCATGTCGAGTTCAAGGAAACCAAGATCAAGTAAGAGCAGTCATCAGACACGCCGAACGCAAGGAAGCCGGTCCCTCAGGACCGGCTTTTTCGTTGTCTTCGAAGAAAGAAAAGGTGGCCGGCCGGGGTAACCGCGGCTTATCAGAGGAGGCCACTCCATGAACCACGCCCCGACCGGCCGTGCCTCGCGGACCCAGGAGATGCGGCGGACCTGAGCGCCCCACGAGGACACATATCGCCGCCGGCTCGGTATCCGACTCACCCCCCAGCAAGAGCGGACGCGCAATCGGCGGCGAAACCATTGCCCGGAAAAAGCTAGCACGCTCTGCTGTGCCAATAAAGGAATTCAGGTCGCTTTTCTTGTCATGCGCGCGTTAACCATGAAGATACAAGGTTAACAGACGGCCTCTTCGCACGAACACATGCGAAGACTGTCACTGATCTGAAATAGAGAGCGTGAAATTCAGGCGGCTTCGGCGACGACGCGGTTGCGGCCGTCGCGCTTGGCGCGGTAGAGGCCCTGGTCGGCGCGTTCGAGCAGCTTCGAGGCCGTGTCCTGTGCCCCCTCGGTCATCGCGATGCCGATGCTGACGGTGATGTCGAGCGTCTGCCCTTCCTCGTTCAGCGTGAAGGGTTGCGAGGCGATGCTCTGGCGCAGCCTCTCGGCGACCATCATCGCATAGGCAAGGTCGGTATCCGGCATCACGACGACGAACTCCTCGCCGCCCAGCCGGCAGGTCAGGTCGATGCCGCGCACATTATGCGTGATCCGGGTCGCGAACTGCTTCAGCACCGCATCGCCGGCGGCATGGCCGTAGGTGTCGTTGACGGGCTTGAAATAGTCGATGTCGAAAATCAGCAGCGCCACCGGCTTGCCGGACCGCGCGCTGTCGGCCACCAGCGTCGAGAGATGGCCTTCCATGTAGCGCCGGTTGTAGAGCCCCGTCAGCCCGTCCGTGACGGCGAGCTCGAGCCCCTGCTGGAACTTGTCGCGCAGATAGTCCTGATAGCGCTTGCGGCGAAGCTGGCTGCGGCAACGTGCCACAAGCTCGTTGCGCTCCATCGGCCGCACCAGATAGTCGTTGACGCCCATGTCGAGCGCCCGCACGAGACGGGCCGTATCGCCCTCCTCGACGATCGCGAGAATGGGCGTCTGCCGCGTCGCCTCGAGCGAACGCAACTGCGAGCAGAGCCTGAGCCCGTCGAATTCCTGCAGCGTCAGGCTGACCACGAGAAGATCGAAATTGCCTTGCGCCGCGAGCTCCAGAAGCTCGTCCTGGCTTTCGGCCACCGTCAGCATGTGTTCGCTCGACAGCGTCTCGGTGATGCGTCTCAGCGAGGTCGGCCGGTCGTCGATGACGAGAATGCGCCCCGGTTCCTTCATCAGGAAATTGTCGCCGCCGGCGGTGAGCGCGCCGATGCGCTGGCCGGTCGCCTCGCGCATGCGCAATTCGTCGGTCACCATCTTCAGGCGCACAAGGCTCTTCACCCGCGCGAACAGCGCGAGATCGTTGAGCGGTTTGGTCAGGAAATCGTCGGCGCCGGCCTCGAGGCCCTGCACGCGGTCCGCCGGCTGGTCGAGCGCGGTCACCATGACGACGGGAATATGTACCGTTTCCGGTGCCGCTTTCAGGCGCCGGCAGACCTCGAACCCGTCCATGCCAGGCATCATCACGTCGAGCAGGATGATGTCCGGCTGCTGCTCCTTGGCGGCAGTCAGCGCCTCCGGGCCGGACGACGCCTTGAACACATCGAAATATTCCGCTGTGAGCTTGGCGTCGAGCAGCTTCAGATTGGCGGGAACGTCATCGACGATCAATACGCGAGCAGTCACGGGGTCCCGTCCTTGCCGAGGAATTGTACTTTAGCGAAGGAAACGCTGAACCGTCTCCAGAAACTGCGTTACCGAGATCGGCTTCGAGATATAGGCCTCGCAGCCGCCCTCGCGGATTTTCTCCTCATCGCCTTTCATGGCGAAGGCCGTCACGGCCACCACCGGAATCGAGCGGAGGCTGTCGTCTTCCTTGATCCACTTGGTGACTTCGAGCCCCGACACTTCCGGAAGCTGGATGTCCATGAGGATCAGGTCGGGGCGATTCGTGCGCGCGATCTCCAGCGCCTCGATGCCGTCCCGCGTCTGCAGCGTCTGATAGCCGTGCGCGTCCAAAAGATCGTGGAAGAGCTTCATGTTGAGCTCATTATCTTCGACGATCAGGACCTTCTTAGACATTGCGTCCATAGCTCCAGAACTCCACCTGTACCGGGCAAGCCCGTATCCGACCCGAATCCCCGGTCTCCGAGGCGCCCGAAAGGGGCGTCGCTGGGATCATATGACCCGAATATCCTTAACTAAGTCTTTAACGCCCCCTCATGGAGGCCCCGCTTTCCTTCGAATTCTCATCAAACTCGATCTATGATTAACGTCTTGTGTCGCCCCCGACAGGAAATCGCCGATGGACAGGGACAATGCCGAAATGCTGGCTATTCACGCGCTCGGCCACATCGCGGCCGATGAAGAGCTGCTGGGCGACTTTCTGGACCGTTCGGGCCTCGCCCCGGACGAACTGCGCGCCCGCGCCGCCGACGCGGAATTCCTTGGCTTTGTGCTCGAATATCTGCTGAACGACGAGCCCCGCCTGCTGGCCTTCTGCGCCGATGCGGGCCTCGCCCCCGAGCTTCCGGCGGCCGCCCGCCGCGCCCTGCCGGGCGGCGAAGAGGTCCACTGGTCGTGAACGCCGAAAGCCCGAAGCCCCCGAAGCCGGACCCGCTTGCCATCGACGCGGCGGTGATTCCGCAGATCGACGCCCTCGACCTTGTCCCCGGCCGCCCGATCATCGTGTCGGATGCCGACGAGGTACTGATCCAGTTCGTTGCCGGCCTCGAACTCTATCTCGAAACGCAAGGGCTCTGGCTCGACCTGCAGAGTTTTGCACTGACCGGCAACATCAAGAGCCGGGAAACCGGCGAGCCCGTGCCGCCTGCCGGCATGCCGGCGCTCCTCGAAGGCTTCTTCGCCGCGCAGACCCATTCGCTGCTGGTCGTCCCCGGCGCCGCCGAGGCGCTGGCCCGTCTCTCGGAACGCGCCCAGATCGTCGTCCTGACCAACGTCCCCTTCGAGGCGCGCGAAACCCGCGCCGCCAGCCTCGCCGCGCAAGGCATCGCCTACCCCGTCATCGCCAACAAGGGCCTCAAGGGCGGCGCCGTCCGCCGCCTCGCGGACCGCGTCAAGGCCCCCGTCGTCTTCCTCGACGACATCCCCCACAACATCGCCTCGGTCGCCAGGGCCCACGCCCCGTCCCACCGCATCCACTTCATCGCCGACCCCCGCCTGGCAAAGCTTCTGGGCCAGGCCCCCGACAGCCACTTCCACACGACAGAGTGGAGCGCGGCGGAGGATTTCATTTCGGAGAGGCTGAAGGCGGACGGGTTTTGATCGCCGCGCCCCATCCCCATCGCGTCTTCCCCCTAACCTGTCACCCCCGGGCTTGACCCACTGCTGTCCGGTTTAGAAGAGTAGGTTTCGATTGCAGGAATGAAGCTCTCGACACCAACCAAATCCGTCATGACCCGGCTTGTCCGGGTCATCCACGTCTTTCTTTCCTTCTTTCCGTGTCGCAAGACGTGGATGGCCCGCATAAAGCCACTGCTGTCCGGCTAAGAAGAGCCGGGTTTGATTTAGTCCACTGTCGTACCG
>NZ_JBBECC010000045.1:0-6358 GCF_040882025.1 Parvibaculum sp.
CTCGCGGGCGCCGGCAAAGGCCTCGCCCAGCTCGCGGCCCATGCCGACCGTCTGGGAGCCCTGGCCTGGAAAGATGAAAGCCCTCGACATCGCCACTCCCCGCTCCCGCCGCCCAACCCGATATTCGGCTGATTTCCGGTCCTTTTCCGATGCCCGGCGGGTGCCGGACCGGAGCGCCAAGAGATACCGGCTGGCGACCCCAAGTCAAGCCGCGGCGGCCGCCATTTGTTCCTTGCCTCGCCGCCGCTTTTCCGTATATTGCGCGGCTTCTGAAGGCCTTGGCTGGAGGCTGAACGGAACACCGCGCCTTGAGGGTGCGGCAGGACGATGAAGTCCGGGTTCCGGTGTCTCCGCTTCTTTGGTGGTCCTTTCGAGCCTTTCGAGGGCTCAAAGGGGGCTTTGCGCCGGGGCCGGATACAAAAGGAAAAGGCTCATGGCTCTTTACGAGCATGTCTTTATTGCGCGGCAGGACGTGTCGCAGCAACAGGTCGAGGGGCTCACCGAGCAGTTCTCGACCATCATCAAGGAAAATGGCGGCCAGATCGGCAAGGCCGAGTACTGGGGTCTGCGTAACCTGACCTACAAGGTCAGGAAGAACCGCAAGGGCCACTACACACTGCTCAACATCGACGCACCGCACGCGGCGGTTGCCGAAATGGAGCGCCAGATGGGCATCAGCGAAGATGTCCTGCGCTTCCTCACGGTGCGCGTCGAAGAGCACGAGACCGAACCCTCGGCCGTTATGCAGAATCGCGGCGACCGCGGAGATCGTGGCGACCGCGGCGAACGCAGCGGCGGCGGCCGCTTCGGCGACCGTGAACGCAGCTTCGGCGGCGACCGCAGCAGCCGCTTCGGCGACCGCGAACGCGCGCCCCGCCGCGACCGCGACGACAGCGAAGGAGGCGAAGCATAATGAGCACGTCAGCCCAGCCCGCGCGCCGGCCGTTTTTCCGCCGCCGCAAGACCTGCCCGTTCTCCGGCGCCAACGCCCCGAAGATCGACTACAAGGACGTGAAGCTTCTGCAGCGCTACATCTCGGAGCGCGGCAAGATCGTCCCCTCGCGCATTACGGCCGTGTCGGCCAAAAAGCAGCGTGAACTCGCCCGCGCCATCAAGCGCGCGCGCTTCCTCGCCCTGCTGCCCTATGTGATCGGCTAAGGTCCGGGAAAAGGAGAAACAACGATGCAAGTCGTACTTCTGGAACGGGTCGAAAAGCTCGGTCAAATGGGCGATGTCGTCAAAGTCAAGGACGGTTTCGCGCGCAATTTCCTGCTGCCGCGCAAGAAGGCTCTTCGCGCGACCAAGGAAAACATCTCCCGCTTCGAAGGCCAGCGCGCTCAACTTGAAGCACGCAACCTCGAACTTCGGAAGGAAGCCGAACAGCTTCTGCCGAAGGTCGCGGGCCAGTCGTTCATCGTGCTGCGCCAGGCCGGCGAAACCGGCGTTCTCTACGGTTCGGTCAGCACCCGCGACATCTCGGATGCGATGACGAGCGGCGGCTTCACGACCGCGCGCAACCAGGTGGTGCTCGACAAGCCGATCAAGACGATCGGTCTGCACCCGATCCGCGTCATCCTGCACCCCGAGGTGTCGGCGACGATCACGGTCAATGTCGCGCGCACCGAAGAAGAAGCCAAGCGTCAGGCGGCAGGCGAAGACCTGACGCAGCGCCAGGACGAGCGGGACGAGGAAGCCGTCGAGGCGGCCGAATTCTTCGAATCCGAAGAGCTGGCGCCGAAAGACGAGGACGAGACCGAGGCCGCCGACGGCGCGCCGGAAGCCCCGGAAAACAAGGAATAGGGTTTCGTTCCCAAACGAGACCGAACGGCAAAGGGCGCTCCGAGGGGCGCCCTTTTTTCGTTGGCGCGCTTGCAAGTTTCACGCGATTAACCTTAGATGATTCGCGAGAAGGGTCGGGCTGTGGGCGCAAGATCGAAGACCTGAAGTTCAGGCAATCCTCGGTACGGGAGGGTCTATGCTTTTCAGCTCGCTTCTCAGGCACATCGTCAAACAGGGCGCGCTGACGGTCGTCAGTGCAAATGGCCGGACCAGCGAATTCGGCGACGGAACGGGTCCGCGCGTGACCGCCCGGCTGCACGACAGAACCGTCGGAACGGAGATCGCCTTCAACCCCTATCTGAAGCTCGGCGAGGCCTATATGGAAGGCCGGCTGACGATCGATCCGCCGGCGACGATCTATGAATTTCTCGACCTGTTGACGGCCAATCTCGGCACGCGCTTCGCCGGCCCGATCTTCGAAATCTATGGCGCGCTCCGACGCGCCAAGCGCCGCATCGACCAGCACAACCCGGTCGGCAAGGCGCAGAAGAACGTCGCCCATCACTACGATCTCGAAGGCGGTATCTACGATCTCTTTCTCGATGCCGACAAACAATATTCCTGCGCCTATTACGCGCAGCCGGAGATGACGCTGGAAGAGGCGCAGGCGGCGAAGAAACGCCACATCGCGGCGAAGCTGCGGATCGAGCCCGGGATGCGCGTGCTCGATATCGGCTGCGGCTGGGGCGGCATGGCGCTGATGCTGGCGGAGGAAACGGGCGCGGACGTCGTGGGCGTGACCTTGAGCCGCGAGCAGCACAAGATCGCGCGGCGCCGCGCGCAGGACCGCGGGCTCGAAAAGCAGGTCGATTTCCGGTTGCAGGACTACCGTACACTGACGGAAAATTTCGACCGGATCGTTTCGGTCGGAATGTTCGAACATGTGGGCGTGGGCCACCACCGCGAATATTTCGACAAGGTCTACGCGCTCCTCAACGCGGACGGCGTGGCGCTGATCCATACGATCGGGCGGCTCGACGGGCCGGGTTCGACCAATCCGTGGATCGCCAAATATATCTTTCCCGGCGGCTATATTCCGGCCTTGAGCGAGGTTTCGGCCGCGGCCGAACGCAGCGGCGTGCTGATGACCGATGTCGAGGTTCTGCGGCTCCACTATGCCGAGACGCTGCGCGAATGGCGGCGGCGCTTCATGGAGAAGCGCGACACGGCGGCGCGCATATACGACGAACGCTTCTGCCGGATGTGGGAATTCTATCTGGCGGGATCGGAAACCTCGTTCCGCAACGAGGGCATGGCGGTGTTCCAGTTGCAGCTCGCGCGCAAGATCGCGACGCTGCCGCTCACCCGCGGCTACATGATGGAAGACGAGCGGCGCCCTGAAGAGATCGCGCGGGAAGCGCGGCGGCTGCTCGCCGGCGACTGACGCAAAAAAACCCGCGGCGCATCCGTTGCTTGCGCCGCGGGCCTTTTTTACGCGCCGCGGCGCGCGTCGAGGCTGAAGCGGCCGGCACCGTTCGCGAAGACAAACAGCATACCGCCGGCAAGCGCGAAATTCTTCAGGAAGGACGGATCCGACAGGCTCGGATGAAAGACGACCGCCGCGGCGATGCAGAAGACCGCGAAGGCGAGCGCGACGAGACGCGCCTGATAGCCGACCAGCAGCAGCAGACCGCCGCCAAGTTCGAGCGCGACGGTGCCCGCGTAAACGAGCTGCGGCAGCGGCAGACCCGCATCCGTGATGAAGGCGATTGTGCCGGCGGCCCCCATCGCCTTGTTGATCCCGGCAAGGACGAAAAGCGCAGACAGAAATATGCGGCCCACAAGGGTCGCGTAGTCGTTGGCGGCGTTCATGGATTTCCTCCCCAGTGTTGCCATCGCAAGCGAGCTTAGTGCGCCGCCGGCAGACGGCAAAACCGGCGAAAACGGCAGCGGCGGCGGCAGCGGACCCCCCCTCTGTCACGAAACTGTCAAAAAACTGTCACAAATGGCGGCGGGCCGAAATTATCCCCGGGATAAGTCATGTTTATCCCCGGGGATAAAGCCGGCCCGGACCCATTCCACAGCTTGCCGCGTGAAAATTCCACCCTCCCGACCCCGCAGCGGAAAATGCGGCACGACTTATCCCCGGTCTTCACAGGCCTGTATGACGAAGCTGGGGAGCGAATCACTGCATCATGAAACGCGACGCCGGACGCGTTGCGGGTGGAACACCAGTTCGACTAGAACGAGTGCCATGGAAAATTCGCAAGCCGCCTTCTCGCCGACATCCGAAACCGACGACGCAACCGCCTACCGGGTGCAGCCGCACAACATCGATGCGGAACAGGCGCTGCTGGGCGCGATCCTCGTCAACAATGAATCCTACGACCGCGTGGCGGGCTTTCTGGAGCCGCCGCATTTTTTTGACGCGCTGCACGGGCGCATCTACGAGGCGGCGGCGAAGCTGATCACGCAAGGGCACCTCGCCTCTCCGGTGACGCTGAAAAATTATTTCGAGCGCGACGCGGCGCTGAGCGAAATCGGCGGCCCGCAATATCTGGCGCGGCTCGCCGGCGCGGCGACGACGATCATCAACGCGGAGGAATACGGACGCACGATCTACGACCTCGCGATCCGCCGCGAGTTGATCCAGGTCAGCATCGACATGCATACCCGCGCCTATGACGCGCCGGTGGACGACACGCCGGCGCTGCAAATTCTCGATGCGGAGCAATCGCTCTATCAGCTGGCCGAGCGCGGCAAATATGAAGGCGGCTTTCAGAGCTTTCACGAATCGCTCAACACCGCCATCGACATGGCGGCCGAAGCCTTCAAGCGCGATGGCGGGCTTTCCGGCATTTCGACGGGCTTGCGCGACCTCGACAACCGGCTGGGCGGGCTGCAGCGCTCGGACCTTGTGATCCTTGCCGGCCGGCCCTCGATGGGCAAGACGGCGCTCGCCACCAACATCGCCTTCCACGCGGCCAAGGCCTACAAGGCCGAGCACCATGCCGACGGCACGGTGACGGCGCTGGACGGCGCGATCGTCGGCTTCTTCTCGCTCGAAATGTCGTCGGAACAACTGGCGACGCGCTTGCTGGCCGAACAATCGGGCGTGCCGTCGGAACGCATCCGGCGCGGCAATATTCACGAGGACGAGTTTCACCAGCTTGTGGACGCGGCGCGCGAGCTGCAAAGCATTCCGCTTTATATCGACGACACGGGCGGGCTGACGATTGCGACGCTGGCGGCGCGGGCGCGGCGGCTGAAGCGGCAGCGGGGCTTGGGGCTTCTGGTCGTCGACTATCTGCAATTGCTGGCGGGCTCAGGCAAGGCCGGCGACAACCGCGTGCAGGAAGTGACGCAGATCACGACCGGCCTCAAGGCGCTGGCGAAGGAACTCGACGTGCCTATTCTGGCGCTGTCGCAGCTTTCGCGCCAGGTCGAGAACCGCGACGACAAGCGGCCGCAGCTATCGGATCTGCGCGAGTCCGGCTCGATCGAACAGGACGCCGACGTGGTGATGTTCGTCTTCCGCGAAGAATATTACACCACGCGGCGCGAGCCGACCGAGGGCACGCCCGAGCATCTTCAGTGGCAGGAGGAAATGGGCCGCGTGCACGGGCTGGCCGAATGCATCATCGGCAAGCAGCGCCACGGGCCGACGGGCACGGTGAAGCTGCAGTTCCAGGCCGATGTGACACGGTTCTCGGATCTGGATCAGGTGCATTCGGGGGAGTTTGAGTAGAAGGGGATACCCCTCGCTCAAGCAAAAGCAGGGGGGATCGTTATGCCGTCAAAATATCTTATAGGTGTGGCTGTAAGTCTGCTGCTGCTCCTTGCATATCTCGGTTTTTCCTCTCCTGGCGCCGTTGTTGTAAATGTGGACGGTGAGATCAAAGGACCGCTGAACCACGGCCGAATGCTATTGCAAGGCGAAAACTTCTGGCTAGATCAAGCGGCACTAGCGAAAGCCGAACTGTCGTATCGGCACAACCAGCCGCAGAGTCAACTTGAACTGAAACAGCAGCTCGACCGCACACTTGCTGAAGCTGATGCCCGAATGGAAGACATCTATAGACTGTATCCTCAACTGAGACCTTCGCTGGCGGCAACGCGAGCAGATGCTTTACGTGAGCAAGCCGACGAAATTGAGCGGGCTGATTTTGAAGCAACACTGGATCAGCAGCGATTGCGCCGAATTTCAGAGCTGGAAGAAATATTGTTCAACATTCAAAATCGCATCGTTAATTAGGGCCGTTGGCGCGCGGGTGCATATTCCGGCCGAGAACAGATTTCGACGATAGAGACAATTCAGAAAATTCTGTTTCCCAGCTTGTCATCCCAAAACAAGCGCTACATCAACAAACGCAACGACATAGATCATCTTGCAGGCCACTTATTGAATGGCCGCGACGTGTTTGTGATTGACGATGTTCGGGACATTTGGAGTAAGCGTGAACAGCTCATGCAAAAGCTGGGGATTCTTGTAATGAAGCCAGTCGAATGTGTGCAGTTGATCGAGAATTCGTATTCTCGCCAGTCGAATTGACTCAAGTGCGCTTCTGAATGTCCTTTT
>NZ_JBBECC010000046.1:0-1141 GCF_040882025.1 Parvibaculum sp.
GGGGGGGGGGCCCCCCCCCCCCACGATCGGGTGAGCGGGACCGTCCTTCCCCAGGTTGAAGCACCGCGGGAGAGCTTGGTCCGCTCATCCATTGCGCCTGTCCTGAACAGATGATGGGGAGGAAGTCCCGCATGCAAGGCAAGGTTTTGCTCAATCGAAGCGCAATGAATGAAGTTTATGTCGGGATCGATGTCTGTAAAGACCACCTCGACGTTTATCTCCACCCCCTCGGTCAACACCTGCGGGTCGTCAACTCCCGCCAAGGTCTCGGTCTCCTCAAGCGTCGGCTCGCCAAGATGAGCGTTCTGCGCATTGTCATGGAGGCAACCGGCAAGCATCACCGTCAGGCCCACCGTACGCTGCATGCGGCGGGCTTTGCGGTCTGCGTGATCAATCCGCTGCGGGCCCGGCTCTTTGCCGAAGCGAGGGGAACGCTGGCCAAGACCGACGCCATCGATGCGCGGGTTCTGGCCCTGCTGGGCGAGGGTCTGGCGCCCGAGGCCAGACCACCGGCACCGGAAGATATGGAGACGCTGCAGGAGCTTGTTCATGCCAGAGCGGCCGCAACCGCCGAGGCCACGGCGCTTGCCAATCGAAGCCAGGCCAGTCACACGGCCTTCCTCAAGGTCGAGCTGAAGCGCCGGAGCAAAGCGCTTGAGGGCCATATCGCACGCCTCGAGGTCGAGATCGGCCGGCGCATTGCCGCCGATCCCGCCCTCGCGCGCCGCTACGCCATCCTTTTGTCCATTCCCGGTGTCGGGCCTGTCGTCGCCATGACGCTGATCGTCGATCTCGCCGAACTCGGACAGGGCTCACGCAAGGCCCTGGCCTTGCTCGCCGGGCTCGCCCCCATCGCCTGCGAAAGCGGCGACACCAGCGGCCAGCGACATATCAAAGGCGGCCGCGCCAGCGTGCGCCGGACCCTCTACATGGCCGCCGTTGCCGCCGCCAGATGCAATCCCGATCTTGCCGCCTTCTACAAACGACTGCGCGACGCCGGCAAAAAAGCAAAAGTCGCCCTCACCGCCGTCATGCGAAAGCTCATCGTCCTTGCCAACACCCTCATCAAAGAAGATCGTCCATGGCAACCCGTTTGCCCTTGACCCCAAACACAGATGCTCTCCCCGTTGGGGCGAGGGAG
>NZ_JBBECC010000047.1:0-2966 GCF_040882025.1 Parvibaculum sp.
GCCGTTCGATCATGGCGCGCATCGGCTATGTTTTTGCCCAAGGCGCTTTTCGCGCATTGTCAAAGAAGCTCGACCCCCGCGCGTCGAACGGCGCAGTGTTTCTCGGCCTTAACGGGCTTGTCGTGAAGAGTCATGGCGGAACCGACGCGACGGGCTTTGCGGCCGCTATCGACGTCGCGGTCGATGTCGCGTCCGCCGATCTTGTCAGCAAGATTATCG
Organism: Parvibaculum sp.; assembly: GCF_040882025.1. GTDB lineage: Bacteria > Pseudomonadota > Alphaproteobacteria > Parvibaculales > Parvibaculaceae > Parvibaculum. The sequence goes on from NZ_JBBECC010000047.1 coordinate 220, forward strand.
CCGATCTCAGCCTGCTCAATGGCTTCGGAAAAGGCGCGGCCGGACAGAACGAAAACACAAACACACCGGAATCCGAGGCAGTTCTTTCGTGAGTAAAATCAGAACGATTATCGCTGGCACCGGCAGCTATCTGCCGGCCCGCGTGATGACCAATGACGACCTGTCGAAAATCGTCGATACGACAGACGAGTGGATTGTCGAGCGTACAGGCATTCACCGCCGGCATATCGCAGCCGATGGCGAGCTGACGTCGCATCTCGCATTGGCGGCGGCGCGGGCCGCGATTGCGGATGCGGGCATCGATGCCCAGGAGATCGATACGATCATTCTGGCAACAACCACACCGGACAATACCTTTCCGGCGACGGCTGTCACGGTGCAGGCCGAGCTCGGCCTTTATCACGGTGCGGCTTTCGACATCCAGGCGGTCTGTTCGGGCTTCGTCTACGCGCTCACCATTGCCGATACGTTCATTCGTACCGGCCAGTCGAAAACGGCCCTGGTGATCGGCGCCGAGACCTTTTCGCGGCTGCTCGACTGGACCGACCGCACGACCTGCGTGCTATTTGGCGACGGCGCGGGCGCGGTGGTGGTCCAGGGGGCGGAAGGCGCGGGGACGAATGCGGATCGTGGCGTGCTGACCGCGCATCTTCATTCGGACGGGCGCTACAAGGAAAAGCTCTATGTCGATGGCGGGCCTTCGTCGACGCAATCGACCGGCTACGTCCGTATGGAAGGGCGTGAGGTTTTCCGTCACGCGGTTGTCAATATCGCCGAGGCGATCAATGAGTCGCTGGCGGCGACCGGGCTGACCGCCGACCAGATCGACTGGTTCGTGCCGCACCAGGCCAACAAGCGCATTCTCGACGGAACGGCCAAGCGCATCGGGCTGCCGCCCGAGAAGGTGGTGCTGACGGTTGCCGACCAAGGAAATACCTCGGCGGCCTCGGTGCCGCTGGCGCTCGATACGGCGGTCAAGGACGGCCGAATCAAGAGGGGCGATCTTGTACTGCTGGAGGCGATGGGTGGCGGTTTTACCTGGGGTTCGGTGCTGCTCCGGTTTTAGCCCCGAAAGCTGCCGGATACTGGAAGGTTTCTCGAATCTCGTACCTGAGAAAAATCGCCCATCCTATTGATATTGACGGGTTTCCGGTGGGGCAATAGGCTTCGGGTGAAACTACAGAGGTGGAGGCCATGGGGGAAACTGTCACGCGCGCGCAATTGAGCGAGGCGGTCTATCAGGAAGTCGGATTGTCGCGGAACGAGTCGGCGGAGCTGGTGGAACTGGTGCTGTCCCAGATTTCGGACAGTCTGGCGCAGGGCGATACCGTGAAACTGTCGTCGTTCGGATCGTTCTCGGTACGGAAGAAAGGCGGCCGGATGGGCCGCAATCCGAAAACCGGCGAGGAAGTGCCGATCAAGCCGCGGCGCGTGCTTGTGTTCCGGCCGAGCCATGTGCTCAAGGAACGTATCAACGGCTCGCTCAACGGCAAGTCGGCTGCGGCCGACTAAAGCGGCGGAGCGTCGTCTTTGAGCAGATCCGCGTTCATCCATCGTGTTCGGGAAGGTCAGCAGGGACCTGATTTGACGATACAAAAGTCAGCGGATGCCTTTCGAACAATCAGCGAGGTCGCAACCGAGCTCGATGTGCCTCAGCATGTGCTGCGCTTTTGGGAGAGCAAGTTCAACCAGATCAGGCCGCTGAAGCGCGGCGGCGGGCGGCGCTACTACCGGCCGGAGGATGTGGACCTGTTGAGGGGCGTCCGGACGCTTCTCTACAATGACGGCTACACCATCAAGGGTGTTCAGAAAGTCTTTCGGGAACAAGGCGTTAAGTTCGTCACCGAGACCGGCAAGGGGATGGTCGACGCCTCGCTTGCCGAGCTTGCGCGCGAGGCTGTCGAGCGCGGCGACGCCGAAGAACGCGACGGCGTCGAGCGGCCGATCAAGGGCGCCGGACGCAAGCGGCTGGCGGTGCTGCTGGAAGATCTGATTTCGCTCAAGGACGAGATCGACGAGACGCTCTGGGCGGATGAGGAAGAGGAGGGGTGAGGCCCTTCAAAAATAACGGAAAAAGCCCGGTTTGAGCCGTTGCCGCGATAGGGGGCTGCGTCTATAGTCCGCGCCGCCCGAGGGGTCCGTCCCCGCCGGTCCGGTCGGAGCGTAGCGCAGCCCGGTAGCGCACTTGTCTGGGGGACAAGGGGTCGTCGGTTCGAATCCGGCCGCTCCGACCAATTATTGCCATGCCTCAAGGAGTTAGCCGATGATCGACGCCATTCTCCCGATCGTTCTTTTCCTCGTCGTCGTCTTTGTGCTCAACAAGGTTGTGACAGGCCGTTTCGGCTGATACCCCCCTCTGTCACGGAACTGTCAAAAAACTGTCACAAATGACCTGGGCGACGGTCGCGCGCAGGTGAAGGCGGGCCGCCGGGGCGGGGATAAAAAATACTTATCCCCGGTTTCAGGCGGCGTCGGGACGCACCATCCAGACGATCAGATATTTCGCCGGGAAGGCCCATGCGATGCCGGCGGCCAGGTAGTAGAAAAACTGCACCGCGCCGTTCTCCGGCAGGTGGCCGCTGACGGCGACCGTCATCACCAGAAACGAATAGAGCGTCAGGCCGATCAACAGCACGACGGTGCCGATGAGTTTTCGTGTGCGGATGCCGAGACGCATGGGAACCCCGAATGGCCGACCGGTTTGGCGAGGCCTTCCGATTAGCCCATTCGGCGCGGCCTGCATAGAG
>NZ_JBBECC010000047.1:3066-6305 GCF_040882025.1 Parvibaculum sp.
CCGACCGGTTTGGCGAGGCCTTCCGATTAGCCCATTCGGCGCGGCCTGCATAGAGCGCCCGGCGCGGCGACCCGTCGCGGGGCGGGCGGGCTAGGCGCGACGCGCGCCAGCGGCTATTCCTAATCTCCATGAGCGTTCTTTCCCGGATCAGCGCCGCCGAGCGAAGCCAGAGCGATACCCGCGCCATCGCGATCTGGCTCGGTTGCGTCGCCGCGCTCGTTTTCATCATGGTGGTGGTGGGCGGGCTGACGCGACTGACCGAGAGCGGGCTGTCGATCACCGAATGGAAGCCTGTCACCGGCGCGCTGCCGCCGATGAGCGAGGAAGACTGGCAGGCCGCGTTCGAGCTCTATCGCCAGATCCCGCAATATCAGCTGATCAACAAGGGCATGTCGCTCGCCGACTTCAAGACGATCTACTGGTGGGAATGGAGCCACCGCTTTCTCGGGCGGCTGATCGGACTTGCCTTCTTCGTGCCGTTCGTCTGGTTTTTTATCCGTAAGCGGATTGAAAGCGCGCTGGTGCCGCGGCTCATTCTGCTTTTCATCCTGGGCGGGCTGCAGGGCGTGCTTGGCTGGTGGATGGTGATGAGCGGGCTCGCCGAGCGGACGGAGGTGAGCCAGTACCGGCTGGCGGCGCATCTCGGGCTGGCGACGCTCGTCTATGGCGCGCTGGTGTGGACGGTTCTCGACCTGACGCGCGGCAAGGCCTCGCGCGCGCTCGGCGGCATTTCGAAGGCAGCGCTGGCGCTGGTCGCTCTCGTCTTTCTGCAGACGATCCTCGGGGCTTTCGTCGCCGGCATTCGCGCCGGTCTTGTCTACAACACATGGCCGCTGATGGATGGCGCCTTCATTCCGGACGGGCTGATGGCGAGGTCGCCTCTCTGGCACAACTTCTTCGAGAACCATCTGACGGTGCAGTTCCAGCACCGGATCGCGGCCTATCTGCTGGCGCTCGCGGCGCTGTGGCACTGGTGGGCGGCGCGCAAGACGGCGGTGGCGGACAGCGCGGGGCTCGTGCTGCTCGCGATTGCCCTGCAGGCGCTGCTCGGCATCTGGACGCTGCTCTGGGTGGTGCCGATCCCGCTCGGCGCGGCGCATCAGGCGGGCGCGCTGATCGTGCTGACGGTGGCGCTCGCGCATGCGCATCGGGCGATGCGGTAGGGGCGGGCGCATAGTTCCTTCTTCCACCCTCCCCCTGAGGGAGGGTCAAACGGGCGAAGCCCGTTTGGGGAGGGGTGCTCCGTTGTCGGCGAATGGCGCGTTCTCTGTTATGCACCGAAGTTCCACGCTTACCCCTCCCCGAAAAATTCTTCGCTGCGCTCGAATTTTGTCGACCCTCCCTCAGGGGGAGGGTGGAAAGATTTCCTTACTCCGCGAGCGCCTGGTCGAGGTCGGCGATGATGTCGGCGGGGTCTTCGAGGCCGACGGAGAGGCGGACGACGTCGGGGCCGGCGCCGGCCGCCTTTTGCTGTTCCTCCGTCAACTGACGATGGGTCGTCGAGGAGGGGTGGATGATCAGACTGCGGGTGTCGCCGACATTGGCGAGGTGGCTCAAGAGTTCGACCTTGCCGACGAGCTTCACGCCCGCTTCATAGCCGCCCTTCAGGCCGAAAGTGAAAACGGCGCCGGCGCCTTTCGGCGAATATTTTTTCATCAGCTTGTTGAAGGGGTCGCTGTCGAGACCGGCATAGGAAACCCATGTGACTTTCGGGTGATTCTTCAGGAACTTCGCGACCTTCAATGCCGAATCCGAATGGCGTTGCATCCTGAGCGGCAGGGTTTCGATGCCCGTCAGGATCATGAAGGCGTTGAAGGGCGAGATGGCGGGGCCGAGATCGCGCAGGCCCAGCACGCGGCAGGCGATGGCGAAGGCGATGGCGCCGAAGGTCTCGTGGATTTTCAACCCGTGATAGGAGGCGCAGGGTTCGGAGAGCGTCTTGTACTTGCCGTCCTTCGACCAGTCGAACTTGCCGCCATCGACGATGAGGCCGCCCATCGAATTGCCGTGACCGCCGAGGAACTTCGTCGCCGAATGAACGACGATGTCGGCGCCGTGTTCGAGCGGACGGCAGAGATAGGGCGAGGCCAGCGTGTTGTCGACGATCAGCGGCACACCGGCGTCATGCGCGATTTTGGCAATCGCCGCGATGTCCATCACGATGCCGCCCGGATTGGCAAGGCTTTCGATGAAGACGGCTTTGGTCTTCGGACCGATGGCGGATTTGATCGAGGCCGGATCGGTGCCATCGGCCCAGTCGACGTCCCAGCCGAACTTCTTGAAGGAGTGGCCGAACTGGTTGATCGAGCCGCCATAGAGCTGGCGGACGGCGACGAAGCGGTCGCCCGGTTCGAGCAGGGTGTGGAAGGTCAGCATCTGCGCCGCGTGACCCGAGGCAACGGCGAGCGCCGCGGTGCCGCCTTCGAGCGCGGCGACGCGCTCCTCGAGCACGGCGGTCGTCGGGTTGGTGATGCGGGTATAGATGTTGCCGAAGGCCTGGAGGCCGAACAGCGAGGCCGCGTGATCGACATCGTCGAAGACGAAGGAGGTCGTCTGGTAGATCGGCGTGGCGCGGGCGCCGGTCGTGGGGTCGGGCCTGGCGCCGGCGTGGATGGCGAGGGTGTCGAATTTGCGGTCGGTCATTTGAGGCCTCTGTTGCTTCCGAGTTTGTCTCTCTTTTCCACCCTCCCCCTGAGGGAGGGTCAAACGGGCGAAGCCCGTTTGGAGAGGGGTGCTCCGTTGTCGGTGAATGGCGCGCTGCCGATTATGCGCTGAAGTTCCACGCTTACCCCTCCCCGAAATTCGTCTCGCTGACGCGATCCGAATTTCGACCCTCCCTCAGGGGGAGGGTGGGAAGGTGAGATTGTCGATATTGCATCGACGACATCCGCCTCACATCCCCAATTTTGGTATCTCGATTTTCGGGCAGCGGTTCATCACGACTTTCAGGCCGGCGGCGCGGGCGCGGGCGGCGGCTTCCTCGTTGACGACGCCGAGCTGCATCCAGACATATTTCGCGCCGACGGCGATTGCCTCGTCGGCGACTTCGCCGGCGGCTTGCGAGTTGCGGAAGACATCGACCATGTCGATCTTTTCGGGAATGTCGGCAAGCGTCGCATAGACCTTTTCGCCGTTGAGGTCCTGTCCGGCGAGGCCCGGATTGACCGGGATCACGCGATAGCCCTTTCCTTGCAGGAAGCGCATCACCTCGTGACTGTCGCGGCGCGGATTGGCGCTGG